>JAEUIP010000420.1 GCA_016795075.1 Planctomycetaceae bacterium
AGGGCTGTTGAGGGCAAGATTCTGGCACACAACGGCGTGCCCCTCCGACGCCCCCGCCTCGCCACCCGGAAAGCCCAAGCGCATGGCCACAGCCCTCCGCCCGCCCCGCCCAGACTCCTCCTTCCGGAAGTGGCTGCAGCACGCCCTCGCCTGTGTCTGCACCGCCCTGACCCTGGCCTTGCCCGTAACCGCAACGGCGGCGGATGAAGCCCCCGCCCCGGCAGACCGAAGATCGGTGACGACCCCGGACGACGGCGAGGCCGACCTGGTCCTGATGAATCGCCACGTGGTCCGCTTTCGCAGCAGCGATACGATCGGACGTTGACCTTCTTGCAAGAAGTTCTTTTCGACGTAGACTCGGCCGACCACTTCTTCGGCTTGGGCTAACGTGAGGCCCTTGACAGCGATGGGGCCAACAAACGGCATCGAGATGGTGCCATCATCGCGAATGGGGTAAGGCAGACCGATGCCTGGGGACAGGTCGGTACCGGGCTCCGGCATGGTCACGGGCGGAATTTGCGGCGAGTTTGGATCTTCACCCGCAAATAGGTTTTCGATGTGGATACCCAACACGTCGTCTTTGTCGAGGATGTAGTCCTCGGGTTCGGTTTGTCGCAGACGAGGGTAGTCAATGATGCGATCATTGGCCACGGGGATCGCCAACAGTTCCGGAGGAACTCGGACGGCAGGGATCGTTTGGATCGGTGAAACCAAGGCGGTGCACCCAGTCGCGGACAGCCCCAGCAAGGCCAATGGGCCGAACAGAGACCAGCGGCTTTCAGCCATCCGATTCCAAATAAGTTTTGCGTTGTGTATCAATAATTTCATGGTCCGAACTCTCCGTGTCTTGGGTTTCTGCGGGAAAACCACTTGGACTCGTGTTTGCGTTACAGTACTTGGGTCAACTTCAATGACGACTCGCGCGAACGTTGGTGACGAATTCCCGCCGGTTGCGGAGTTCGTGACCGATGGGCGAAACTAGCGGTTGGTCCTGGGTTGGATCACCGGGACTTTGGGGTGCGGCACCATTCGTGGGGATGATTGGTAAGTCGAGAAGTCCACAAATCCAACTGGGATTGGCGCAGAGCCTTGATTGGCTTGTGGTTCGGCTTCGACGTAGCTCACGGGTCGGTTGAAGGAGACCGGCGTTGGAGGCGCGGATTCTTCTTGCCATGCTGGAACGTCGGTCGGTGGCAAACGGTCTTCGACGGGCATATCTTTCATGTGCCGTCCGATTTCTGGCTTGGTGCCGGGCCCGTTTTTCTCGACGTCTTCCAGCAATTGGCTGACGTAAATGTCGCGATAAGCGTCAATGCCGTCTGCTTGGGCAGCTTGGACACCAGCGGGAAAACCTTCGAACCACGCCTTGGCCTTGGATTGACCTTCCGGCGACAAATACTGGGACCCCCAGTATTTCCTGGGTGGCATGGCAGGGACGGTCCCATCGCCACCTTGGCTAATGGATTGGTAGCCCGCGACGAAACCGCGGCGGAAGTCAGCCTCGTAGGCTCGATCTCCGGCGGAACCAGCCAGTCGGGTTTCATAGGCTCGATTCGCCCAGACGTGATCCCGCCAACGCGATGTAAACATCTCTTGCGGACCCGAGGAATAGGGACTGGATAGCCCCAAGCCGGACGAACATCCCGACCCAGTGAGGGTCGCGACAGCGGCAAAAAGGAGATAGATGTAATGACGTTTCATTGCGAATCACCACCTGCGAGTAAATGGCAAGCACTTTGGGAATTCCATCCCGTTTTCTCCGGAGCCAACAGTCAACCGATGGCCACGCCGGAGCGAGAAGAATTCCTACCATTCAATCGCCAATCCGATTGGGCCGAATTTAATGAAGTTGCCGGATTTGCTGAAAATGCTAGTTTTTAATAGGATACGGGCTCGCCGCGGCCTTCGATCTGCCGGTTTCAGCACTTTCGCTAGTGCCCGAAGCGTCAAAAGCCGAAAGCCGACGGCCTCCCGAGAGTCCTTTCCCTGCGTCTGAAGATCCACCCAACGATTGAACTTATGAGTCCCATCTCGCTACCAATACTCGCGGACGGCCTACCCAAATCCGATCTGCCCGAAGCCCCTTCTGGAAGGGCAACCAAAGGCAGTTTCGCATTTGTCTCCTTGGGGTGCCCCAAAAACACAGTGGACAGCGAACAAATGTTGGGACTTTTAGCCGAGGATGGCTACGAGTTGGTTTCCGACACCTCCCAAAGCGACTTGGTCGTCATCAATACCTGTGGTTTCATCGATCGAGCCAGAGCAGAGAGCTTTGCGGTCATCGACGAGATGCTCGAGAAAAAGCGCCGTGGATTGATCAAAGGTGTCGTCGTCACCGGGTGCCTCGCCGAGCGACAGCGTGAAGCGGTCTTGGAAGCGAGACCGGAAATTGACGCATTGATTGGGGTCTTCGGTCGCGACGAGGTCACGCGGGTAGCCGATCGGATCATGGGCAATCTTCAAGAACAACGGACGGTTTTTCGGCCTGCTCCGATTCGTGCCCTAGCTGATAACCAGCGGATGCGGATCACTCCAAAACACTTTGCGTATATGAAGATTTCTGAAGGATGTGATCGACTCTGCACTTTCTGCGCGATTCCCAAAATGCGCGGTCGTCATGCCAGCAAGCCCATCGAGTCGATTTTGGACGAAGCGCGGCAATTGGCAGCTACGGGTGTAAAGGAGCTGATCATTGTCGCCCAAGACACGACCTATTATGGCATTGATTTGTACGGCCGACCTCGATTGGCCGATTTATTGACCGAGTTGAACCGGATCGACGGCATTCGTTGGATCCGACTCATGTACTACTATCCGATGTACATCGATCGACCGTTATTGGATGTCATGGCTTCCAGTGAGCGAATCCTGCCCTATGTCGATATCCCCCTACAACACGCCGACGATCAAATGCTTCGCCGCATGGCCCGCCGGGTCAATCGACAACAGATCGAAGATCTGTTGGGCATGATGCGCGAGTATGTTCCTGGGATCGCGATTCGCACCACTTTCATTACGGGTTTCCCTGGGGAGACCGACCAGCAGTTCGAAACGCTGGCGGAGTTTGTGGCCCAACAACAGTTTCCGCGGGCTGGCGTGTTCACCTACTCACTTGAATCGGACACACCCGCGGCTCGTTTGCCGGATCGAGTGCCCGAATCGGTCGCAGTGGAACGTCAAAGTCGTTTGATGGAGATCCAACAAGCGGCGTCCTTTGCGTTTGCCGAATCGTTGGTGGGTTCCAAGCAACTGATCATCTTGGACAACGCAGCTCCCGGGCAACCAGGTGTTTGGTTGGGTCGAAGTTTCGCGGACTCGCCGGATATTGACGCGATGGTCTATGTCACCGAAACAGACACTCGCTTGGCCGCTGGGCAATTGGTCGAGTGCGAGATCGTTCAGGCAGCCGACTACGATCTCGTGGCGGCCGCGTTGTAAGCTTTGCTTCAACAGGGGGGCTGACCCTGGCCAGTCATATCTTGTTGTCCGGGATATGGCAGACCCTTCAAACGGTCAGCCCCGATTCAGGACAAAGCCGCGTGCGATCGTTCTCCGAACCAAAAGTCTGATCATGCCAAAATCTGTCACAACTTCCTCGAGCGGCTCAGATCCTTCTTTGGTCGTTTGGAACGTTCCCAACGTGTTGTCAAGTATTCGCTTGGCACTAGCTTGGGTCGTTTTTGTTTTGATCGAGCTTGGCTGGTTTTGGACCGCCTTTGTGTTGTTCGTTATTGCCGTGGGTACGGACTGGGTCGATGGTTGGTATGCCAGAAAGTTCAATCAGGTCACGCAGTTGGGGCGAATCTTGGATCCCTTCTGCGACAAGATCATTATTTGTGGCGCCTTCATCCAAGTTTCGGCAATCATGTTGCTGACGGGCTGGCCTTGGTATCTCCGCATCATGCCTT
>JAEUIP010000421.1 GCA_016795075.1 Planctomycetaceae bacterium
TTTCCCGGATCGATGCGGTGGCGTTCCAACAGCAATTGATCAATCTGTTGCGTTGCCTCGGCCATTCGAGTCGGTGCAACAGCCGACACCAAGATGGCGTTGACGTTGTCAAAATTGGAACCTTGCAACCGTTTTCGGACCGTTGTATACGGCATCAAGACGATGTTATCACGATCATTCCCCACCATGTCGACGCCTTTTTTTTCTAAAACGCCGACGACACGAAAGGGAACATTTTTGACGCGAATCACTTGGTCGATGGGGTTCCCGGTCTGAAACAACTTGGTGACCACCGTATGACCAATAACACAAACTTTGGCACTGGCCTTGATATCGTCGTCTGTGAAGAAATCACCGGCCGCCATCGCCCAGTTCCGCACGAGCAGATAATCCGCCCCGACACCCGATAATTCGTTAGCATTCCAATTCGTGTTGCCGTAAATCAGTTGCCCTTGAGCTCCGACAAGCGGAGTGGAAGCGAGTACCGCATCACATTGGCTCGCAATCTCGCGGCTATCCGCGGCAGTCAACGTTACCGTCAGCGATTGTCGCACCCCACCCCGTTGTTGTGACTCCGGGAACACGACAATGACGTTGGTCCCCAAGGCCATGAACTGGTTTTGCACCAAGGCACTGGCACTTTGTCCAATCGAAACCATTGTGGTTACTGCGGCGATTCCAATCACAACGCCCAAGACAGTGAGCGCCGCGCGCATTTTGTTTTTTTGTAAGGCGCGGATAGCCACGCGGAATGTATCCCAGATGGTCATAGGGCAATTATTTTTTCACTCCCGTGACCAATTCCATATCGGCGGTGATCTCCCCCGACTCAACGACCGTAAAGCGACTATCAGAGAATCCTATTTTGACCTCAATGGCCTGGAGTTGGTCATCCTTCACGACCCACACATGCCGCTGATTTGACACCTTGGACTTCTTCTTTTCGACGTTGGCATTTCCACTCGTTTCCGCTGCTGAATCGTCGTCCTCAACCGTTTCCTCCGCTTCGACCGTCGAATTCGCACCGTCATCGCTATTCCGACTCCACTGCGAACCGTCCAGCAGTTTGCGATCTTCTTCACGCACCCATTCGATGTTCTCCGGATAATAACGCAATGCCGCGTTCGGAATCTGCAGCACGTCTTTGACGTTGGCCACTTCAAAGCTCAATTGGGCGGTCATACTTGGCAGCAACTTCAAGTCCGGATTTTCGGTGGCTACAACGACCGGATACGTAATGACATTTTGCAATTCGGTTGCCTCGTACCGCACTTGCTCGATAACACCTTGAAACACTTCGTCCGGATATGCCGAAACCGAAAACGTGACGGGTAGCTTTTCCTCGTACGCCTTGCGAATCAATCCGATGTCCGATTCATCGACCGTGGCAAACACATGCAATTTCTTACGCAAGTCCGGGGCGACGATAAACAACTCGGGAGTCTGAAACTGCGAAGCCAAGGTTTGGCCCGGGTCGATCTTACGTGCCAAGATCACTCCATTCACCGGCGAGCGAATGTCGCAATAATTCAGATTGGTCTTGGAATTGTTTAATTGAGCCGTGGCTTGTAGGACGGAGGCCTTCGCAACCTTCAATGCGGCATCCTGGACCTTGGCTTCCGCCCGCAAACCGTCAATCTCGCGATCCGATAAATATCGGACGTCCTTCTCGCGCAAACGTTCGCCTCGCCCCAAGTTAAAATTGGCTAGATCCAGCTGGGCCTGCACACGCCCGACTTCTGCTTCCCGAGCCAAAAGTGAAGCTTCGTCTCGATCCACGGCCGCTTGGTAGAGAAGCGGATCCACTTTCGCCAACAAGTCACCCTCTTTGACTTCGTCGTTAAAATCAACGTGCAACTCGACGATCGGCCCGGAAACAAAGGCACCAATCGCGACCTTCAAGACGGGCTCAATCTTCCCCGTCGAGTTGATTATCCGTTTGGCGTCCCCGCGAATCACTTTGGCGGTTTCCCACTTCGGCTTGTTTCGCTCGCGGAAATAGTCCCGTGCTGGTTCGTAACCGACCCACCCCAAGCCCACAATGACGAGAACAAACACGGCCAACTTGATCAAGAAACTCATGAATGACTCGCAATATACGGTCCAAATTGCTAACTGATTTGCCCGCAAACTAGGGTTCGTCCCGAGCTCACTGCACCAGAAAACGCTCTGGTTACAACCGCAATCCTGCCAGTCCGTACCGCAAGATGCCCGCAATCGTTTCAATATTCCGGGCCGACACCTACAGTGAAACTGGAACAATTCCAGTCTAATAGCCACTTGAATTCCGACAACCACCTCTCGCAACCTTCCAGGCTTGTGGCTCGAAATCGTAGAAACTTGCGATATCTGCAGGTCAATGGCTTATTCTATTCGTCCCCTGAAGTCCTCTTAGGACAGGCTGGCCAGAGGGGGAAACCGTCGAAGGGAAGCTATCGGTGAAATTCAGCAGAAACAGACGCTGACCAGGAATCTCCAGACCAGACGTCCAAGAGCTTCTGAGAATGATTCAACGACACCCTAATTCCAGATAACGAAGAACCAAAGATAAAAAAACACCGAAATACGTAGAAATCCTACAGCGAAGTTCCGCCAACCAGAAATGAACGGTGCGAAAAAAGTTGCCTGTAGAGATAGCGGCGAGAGGACTCGAACCTCCACTCCCAGAGGGAACTTGATTTTGAATCAAGCGCGTCTGCCATTCCGCCACGCCGCCGAATGTGAATCTCATTGTAGATGAAGACTTCGCAATCCTTCAAGCCCCCTCCACGTTCTTCGTTCTATTGAATTTGGCTATTGATTTCGAAGTAATTGCAACAAGTTGCCGTGCAACGCCCAACGTCCAATCCAACGAGCCGAAATCCATCCAATCGCTGCAATCGATCCAATCGCACCCAACAGCCACCCCAACGGTATATCCGCTGCACCAACCCACAAATGGGGCGTTACACCAACCGCTGCACTGATCAATCCTGCCCCAAAACCCAGAGCTAACAACCACAAAGTCTCGCGAGTCACCAAATTTTGGATACGAGACTTGGAGAACCCCAATGCCTGCATCAATGCGAGCTCACGGCGGCGTTCCAGAATGGAACGGAATTGGGCCACAATCAATCCAACAGTCCCCAACAACAATCCCAATGACCCAAGACTTTGAAAGGCACTCAAATACGTGTTTTGGACCGCTAAGTAGTTTGCCAAAACATCCTCAGCCCGCCTTATTTGCCACCCCGAGTCCTTCAAGGCTCGGGCCAGAAGCTGCAACTCCCGCCCAGCCGCATCGGAATCACCCTCAACCAAGTAAAAACGACTCCCGGCGTTGCGGGGAAAAAGTCGAACAAAATTTTGCTCCGAAATCAGCAACACACCCTGCAACATCGAATTGTCCAATAAGCCGACCAATTCAAACTCCACTTCGCCGACGCCAGGGTACTCGATCTTGAACCGAGTGCCGGGCAAATAAACCTTCAGGCTGTACCACGCCGTGTTTTTGTCGATCACGACTGGAATTACGTTGGACAAAGGCTCTTTGTTTAAAAGCCGCCAAGGGTTTTGTTGGGCTGCCGGGTCGCTTGCCGTGTGGGCCACCCAGGCGAATGAACGAACGCCGGTTTGCTCAAAACGGTTCATAAATGCATCCGCAACCCCCAAAACTTGCGGTTGTCCGGCTTGAAACGGGTTATTGCAACTAGCATGCTCCCCATCGTGAAAGCGAAACCCATACACTTGGAGCTCGGACGTGGTGTTGTCGTCCGCGCTCTCGACCTGGTCGCGCGACAACCAATCCCGCCGAACGTCCGCTGAATGCAGATCCTGCAGGATGCCCGTGTCGGTCTGCACCACATAATCGAAACCCGCCGTGCCGCGTTCCGATGGACTGAGTCGAAACGCCGAGACCGCC
>JAEUIP010000422.1 GCA_016795075.1 Planctomycetaceae bacterium
ACTTTCCGCAACGAAATTTATCCCGAATACAAAGCTCATCGCGACCCCATGCCGGATGATCTGCGTCCTCAAATCGGTTACGTGCAAACGTTGCTACAAGCGCTCAACATTCCGATTTTGGAATTGGAAAACTACGAAGCCGACGACATTATGGCTACCGTTGCCGCACAAACCGAAGCGGCAGGCGGACGGTGCTTGTTGGTCACCAGCGACAAGGATTGCCGCCAACTCATTTCATCTCAAGTGCAAATCTACCATTCGCGCAAGGCCGCGATCTACAACGAGAAAGATCTGTTGGTCGATTGGGGAATTCGCCCAGATCAAGTCGTTGACTTTCAAACGTTGGTCGGTGATCCAACCGACAATGTGCCCGGCGTTCCCTTGATCGGGCCCAAGTTGGCACAGCAACTGTTGAATCAATTCGACAACTTGGATGGGATCTTTGCCAACGCCGATTCGATCTCGGGGCAAAAACGCAAAGAGAATTTGCTCAACTCTCGCGAACTCGTCAAAACCAGTCGTCGTTTGGTCGAATTGGATCGCAACACACCGATTCATTTTGATTGGACCTGGCTGCAAGTCGGTGGCGCGGACTTGGCCCAGGCGGTTGCGTTGTGCGAAGGCTTTGGATTTCGTCAACTGACGGCTCGGGTCAAACGCTTGGCGAACAGTCCGGTTGCAAACCCTCACGTGCCGCGTGATCGTGGGCAAGACTTGGCCGTGCGCGAAACCTTGGTTGGCCAGGGCCTTGACTCAGCCGTCTCGGAACCGGTCGTTAATCAGAGTCAGGTGGCGTTGGATTATCGCTTGATCGATTCGCCCGCCAAGTTGCAAGAACTGGTGGCTCAATTGCGTCGCTGTCGCAAGATCAGCTTCGACACCGAAACCACGTCGACCCAACCCCGAGCGGCTCGGTTGGTCGGGCTCTCGTTTTCGTGGGCCGCGGGTGCCGCAGCCTACATCCCTATTCTCGCTCCGCCGGGCGAAGCCCACTTGGATTGGGAAACGACGGTTCGTCCCGCGCTGCAGCCGGTATTCGACAACTGCGAGATTCTCAAGATCGGTCAGAACGTCAAATACGATTGGTCGGTCTTGCAGAATCATGGCGTGACCGTGCAAGGCACTATATTCGACACGATGGTCGCGGACTATTTGTTGCAACCCGGACGCAACACGCATGGACTGGAAGATTTGGCGGATCGTTATCTCGGACTCAAAGCCACCAGCATCAAAGAGCTGATCGGCAGCGGCAAACACGAAACCACGATGGACACGGTACCGCTGTTCAAGATCGTTCCTTACGCTTGCCAAGATGCGGACTTTGCCTTTCGTCTGGAAGAACTATTGCGAGCGGAATTGATTGCTTCAAAATTGGACGAATTGTTCTTTCAAGTCGAGATGCCGCTGCTGCGAATCCTGGCTGAAATGGAACTGCGCGGTATCAAGATTGATACCGAACAATTGGCAGCGTTTAGTCAGCTGTTGTCCAAGCGGTTGGCAACCTTGGAGGAAGAAATCCGCCGCCAAGCAGGTCGCTCGATCAATATCGACTCGCCGAAACAGTTGGCCCAGTTGTTGTTCGAAGAGCTCAAGTTGCCCGTCATCAAACGAACGGCCTCTGGTCCCAGTACCGACCGAGAGGTCTTGGAGCAATTGGCCGAAAAACACGAGCTCCCCGCCATCATCATTCAATACCGTGAAGCGGCGAAACTCAAGAGCACTTATGCCGATGCCTTGCCGCAGATGGTTTTGGAGAGCACGGGACGTGTTCACACGTCGTTCATGCAAGACGTCGCCGCGACGGGGCGTTTGAGTAGTAAGGACCCAAACCTGCAAAACATCCCAGTGCGAACCGAGGAAGGCCGTAACATTCGTCGAGCGTTTATCCCCGGCTACCCCGATTGGTGGTTGTTGATGGCGGACTACTCGCAGATCGAACTCCGCATGTTGGCCCATTTCTGTCGCGATGAAAATCTTTGCCAAGCGTTCCAAGACCAATTGGACGTTCACGCCAAGGTCGCGGCGGAAGTCTTTCAAGTTCCGTTAGCCGAAGTCTCGAAGGAACAACGTCGCCGCGCCAAGGCGATCAACTTCGGGATCATCTATGGTCAAAGCGCGTTTGGCTTGGCCAAAGAATTGGACATCAGTCGCGAGGAAGCCAGTGCTTTTATCGAAGCGTATTTTGGACGTTATCCTCGTGTCTTGGAATTCATGGAGTGGACGCTGAAGCAAGCTCGTGAACGCGGTTATGTGCAAACGATCTTGGGCCGACGACGACCGGTCGAAGGCGTGCGGCCCAACAGCAACTACAAGTCCCGCAACATGCCCGAACGGATTGCCATCAACACGGTCATTCAAGGTTCGGCCGCGGATCTGATCAAGTTGGCGATGCTGCGGGTGGCGGGCAGTCTGCGGGATTCGGGACTGCAGGCCCAGTTGCTGTTGCAAATTCACGACGAGTTGGTATTCGAGACTCCGGCCGAAGAGATCGATCCGTTGGCTCGATTGGTGAGCGAGGAAATGAACCGCGCCTATCAAATTAGCGTCCCGTTACAGGTGGATGTCGAAGTCGGCAAGAACTGGGATCAATGTCAAGCTTGGGAAGGAAGTTGAGCATGTCCGCGTGGTACGAAGTCGAGAACATCGCCGAAGTGGCAACCCCTGCCTTGTTGTTGTATCCCGCGCGGATTCGTGAAAATTTGCAGCACATGGTCGCGCGAGCGGGCGAGGTGTCGCGTCTGCGACCGCATGTAAAGACTCACAAGCTCCCACAGATTGTGCAAATGAAGCGGGACCTGGGGATCGACAAATTCAAGACGGCCACCTTGGTCGAAACGCTGATGGTCGCTCAAGCCGGTGGCCGAGACATTCTGTGGGCCTATCAACCCGTGGGGCCCAACATTGTGAAATTTGTGGAGCTGGTCCAACAGTTCCCCGCTGTTCGTTTGGCGACTTTGCTGGATGACCTTGCGATTGGCGAACAATTGACGGCGGCGGCCAAACACGCTGGCGTGACGGTTTCCGTTTATTTGGACTTGAACGTGGGCATGAATCGCAGCGGCATCGTCCCTGGAGCCGGCGCCGTGCAGTTGTATCGCCAATTGGCGGCGTTACCGAATCTGCAACTCGTCGGGCTGCACGCCTACGATGGCCATGTTCGTGCGGCGGACATGGCTCAACGGCGCGAGCAATGGCAGGTCGTGGTCGATCAGACTTTGGAGATGGTGCAGTCATTGGTTAGGTCTGGGGTGCCGAAGCCCAGAATCGTGGCAGGTGGTTCGTCGACTTCGTGGCTGTGGTTGGAGGTACCGGAAGTTGAAGTGGGAGCCGGAACGATGGCCTTGTGGGACTTCGGCCAAACGCAGACGTGTCCTGAATCCGACATGATTCACGCCGCGGTTCTGGCGGCCCGCGTCATCAGTCGCCCTCAGCCGGATCTGTTGTGTTTGGACTTGGGGCACAAGGCGGTGGCTGCGGAAATGCCTCAACCGCGTGTGCATTGGTTTGGGCTGGAGGATGCGCAGCCGGTTTTGCAAAGTGAAGAGCATTTGGTCTTGCGCACCGCGCGGGCGACGGCTTTCCCCGTGGGCCACATCTGTTACGGACTGCCCTATCACATTTGCCCAACCACGGCGTTGTACGACGAAGTCTGGCGCATCGAAAACGCCCGAGCGATTGGACGTTGGCCAGTCGTCGCACGCGGCCGACAACTTCCGGTGCAAGTTCACTGGTCAGAATCGGACACGAAACGCCAGAAATCTTGACAGGAACGGTTTAGAGAACGCTGGTGAACCGACACTGCAAGTTCTCGGGGCGTGGTGAGACTTCGCCTCATGGTCTCCCTTCT
>JAEUIP010000423.1 GCA_016795075.1 Planctomycetaceae bacterium
AGATTCTGAAACACCGCATGTGGACGTAAATAGACCGCTGAGCGAATCGAAGTCGCTCGAGCCGACCTGCCCCAACTGTCGTCGTGCCAAACCGGATTGCGATTCGTATTGCCGATATTGTGGGCAACGTCATACGCGGCCCGATGAGGGACTGGGATATTTTGTCCGTGATTTCGTTGCGAGTTTTCTGTCGCTTGATGGTCGAGCGTTTCGAACCGTGACCGCCTTGTTGTTCAACCCAGGGAAATGTGCGAAAGACTTCTTGAACGGGCGCCGCAACCACTACCTCTCGACCGCACAAACGTACTTGGTGAGTGGGTTCTTTTTTTTTCTCGTGTTTGGCAACTGGATCGACATCGTTCGCATCGAACAACTACTCACTGTGGAGCTTGGGGAAGAGAAAGTTTCGATCGCGGAACTGAATCGTGCGAGAGTCGGGGCGAAGGAAATCGATTCGCCCGGCGTAATTGAATCAGGAGCTTCGAAATCCGAACCGCTCGCTCCAAATCAGGAACCCGATCTGAGGACCGAAGGCGAGATCACGAACGAAGACGAAAGGGCAAAGACTGCAACTAGTTCGGAGCCAACAAGTTCGGAACAAAGTTCAGCAACGACGTCGGGTTCGGACACCGCTGCGTCAAAGCGAGATGCTTTCTTAAATGAAGTTCATCAGCTGCAGTACAACGGGAAACCCTTTCGACTTTCGATAGCCGAGTTCCGGCAGTTTGCGATGCAGTCGAAAGAAGCCATTAGGCAAGTGTTTTTGGACCAAGGCCTCGAACTTCGTTCGTGGGAGATCGACTTCGTCAAAAACTTGGCGTTGATGACAACCGACCATGGCTTCAAGAGCTACGTCAGTGGCAGTGTTGCACTTGCGTCTCAATTGGCTCTGTTGATGTTGCCGTTGTTGGCCGTCTTGATCAGAGTCTTCCATTGGCGGTCCTGCCGGACTTGGTTAGCGGCATTTGTCGTATCGGCGAATTGGCATTCGTCCATGTATTTGGCGATGAGCGTCATCATGCTGTTGAATTTCAGTCTGTTGTGGGCCCTGCTGTTAGGGAGCGTGTTGGGGACCATGTATTGGGTAGTGACCTTGAGACAAGTGTTTGGCCAGGGTTGGTTGGTCATCTTTCTCAAGACGTTTTTCGTGATTCCCATGTACGGTTTCGGGCTATTTTGGGGTTTTGTAGCGGCCGTGACGGGCTCGATTTTCATGTTTTAGCGGGGGTTTTTGGCTTGATCGTTTGCTTCTGACGCGCGTAACCTATACTATATATCGGGGGGTTGGGCTCTTTTCTGGCGATGACAGGGTGGTCTCGGGAACGACTTCATGGCAACAGTCAATTCTTCTTCCGTTTCAGGTACTGACCCAGCGACTGAAGCGCAGCGTCTTGAACTTCATAAGTATGAGAACGCCATCCAAGCGACGATCAAGCGGACTGCCTCGCTACTCAAGACGACAGACTTCTTCCAAGGTTGTCTTCTGTTAGTGGCTTGGGGGTTGGCCTTTGTGTTGACGGTTGTCGTCGTGGACGCTTGGGTTTGGCAGCTCAATTTTGTGGGTCGATTCTTGGCCTTGGCCGGTTTGGTGACGGGCGGTCTTTACGTTATGGGGCGTTGGATGGCTCCAATGATTTTGGCGCGCATCAATCCACTTTACGCGGCTAAAGTGATTGAAGACGGACACCCAGCCCTAAAGAACAGCCTCGTGAACTATGTTTCATTAACGGCTCAAGAAGAACGTCCGCTCATGAAGAAGGGCGTCATGGAAGCGGTCACCCGTCGGGCTGCAATTGATGCCAGTAGAATTCCGCGCGAGCAGTCGATCGATTATTCTTCATTGATTCGTGTGATGTATTTGTTGACGGGAGTGATGGTCGTGTTTGCGGCCTATTGGATGCTCTCGCCGCGTAGTCCATTGCAATCGATTGCTCGGCTTTTGTCGCCATTTTCGGACGTCGCTGCTCCCACGCGAGTTGGCATTCGACAAATTGACCCTCCGGGTGGATCGGTCGTCGTTGGCAACACGTTAACCGTCGCCGCCTCCATTTCTGGGATGCTGGCAGATGAAAAAGCAGTCATCGTTTACGACTCCTTAGATGGGCAAGCTGTTGGGGCAACAGTGGTTATGGTTCCTCAACCGGGAACCAACGACCGATTCGAAGGTCAAATCAAGACCGGGGAGCAAGGCGTTCAATCCAGCTTTGATTTTCGGATCGTAGCAGGTGATGCCGTTAGTCGACAGTATCGAGTGCTTTTGGAGCAACGGCCCACGCTTGTTTTGGACCGAGTCGACCTTAAGTTTCCCGCTTACAGTGAACTTCCACCCCAGACGGTGATCGGCCAAGGAGATCTTCGAGTCCTGGAAGGTACCGAAGTGTCGGTGTTTGCCCACTCCAATGTTCCCATCAAAAAAGCGTGGTTGGAATTGTATGACCTACCGGCAGATCGGGAGGTCGATAATGACATGACGCAGAAGTTGATACGGAGCGTGTTGCAACTCAATATCAGTGATGAAACCAAAGCCGAAGGCGTGGTCACAGCGACGCTGGACGTTCAGGGCAAACCACGCTACACGCATTACCGTCTTTTGATGCAGGACCTGGGAGAGAGAACGAGCCGCTTGGGGCCCATTTACAAATTGGAAGTGATTGCCGACCAAGCGCCTGAAGTGAAATGGCTGTGGCCAGAAACCGCCGAGTACATGTTGGCGATCGATGAGAGCCTGGACTTGCGTTTTCAAGCGAACGACCCGGATTTTCGACTTTCGAAGCTAACGCTGCACGTTAGTAGTCGAGGTGGGCGAACGTTAGTGCACCCAGTGGAACTGGGCGAACAAGCGGGCCGCGATGTTGTTCTGGGACAGTGGCAGTTGAAGCCGCGCGAGTTCGGTTTGGAGCCCGGCGATGAAGTGATCGCGTTTGTTCAAGCGGAGGATAACCGTCATTCGCCGCCCCTATTCCAGTTGAACGCGAACAAATCTCGTACAGAAAACCTGCGGATTACGATCGCCGAGCCGATCGGTATCAAGCAAGACCCGGATGACGAGGAGGCTATCGAAGCCGAATCGCCGCCAGTTGATCCTAGTGCTGCCGTAAAGGCCGATGACTTAAATACGGAACCGAAGCCAAACAGTCCGGAAAAAAATGCGGAGGCCGCGGGCACTGAGAACCTGGAGAAATTGAAGAGCGAGGATTCACGACCGGGCGAGTCTACAGAAAAGACGAACGAACGGGAGCAAGACTCGACGAAGGCAACTCCAATCGAAAGTCGACCTTCAACAAAGCCCAACCCAGAGGCCCAACCGAATCAGGGTGCGCCGTCGAAGCAAGAGCCGTCCAACGACGATCCAGCGCAAGCCAAGCCTGGCGAAAAGGAATCTGAAGAAATTCGACAGGCCTGGAAAAACGAGCCTTCCTCACAACCCAATGACGCAAAGCATGACGGTGACGTCATGGAACAAATTCGTCAGTTCATTGAGAAGGAACAGGCGAACCCGAAGCCAGCCGAAAATCCCAACGAAAATAATCCCGAGAGCAATCCTGGGGGACAGACAGATCAGCAACAAGCTGGTCAGTCCGGCCAGCAAAACCAAGGGGGACAGACAGGCCAGCAGCAAGCCGGTCAATCCGGCCAGCAAAACCAAGGGGGACAGACAGACCAGCAGCAATCCAGACAGTCCGGCCAACAGAACCAAGGGGGACAGACAAACCAGCAGCAAGCCGGTCAGTCGGGCCAACAAAACCAAGGGGGACAGACAGGCCAGCAGCAATCCGGTCAATCCGGCCAACAAAACCAAGGGGGACAGACAGACCAGCAACAAGCCGGTCAGTCG
>JAEUIP010000424.1 GCA_016795075.1 Planctomycetaceae bacterium
TGGCCATCGTAGCATCGCCGTATGTCACCTAGCCAACATCACTCGCTGGATGGAACGCGAATTGACATTTGATCCAACAAGCGAACGATTCATCGATGCCGACGACGCCAATGTCTGGAACGACCGACCACGCCGAGCTGGGTACGAGTTGCCCAAAGTGTAACGGCAATTCGCATTTGGTCGTTAACAAGCACCGTATCGCAAAACACAACGATCACCAAAACGCATCATAAGAAACATCCGCGAGCCACGCTGGGAATGGCGTGCGTACCGGTAGGACTAGCGGGCCGCGATTTTGGGCTACAACGATTCAGAGGCTGAAAACTATGTACTCTCCCTAAAGGGTCTGACCCTTTGGAGGCGATGTCAATATTTTCGGGTTTTCACTGTGGTATCGCATAAGTTCTTCCTCCTTTTGGGATACGCTTTTAGCTAAGAAAACTCCAGACGAAAACTCGCGAAGAAGGTGGACTGGGAAATGCTCTTTAGGATTTGGAAGCAGTGGCGGCGCGGTCGGTTACTGGCTCGCGCACGACCCGAACAATTTGACCTATGGTCGGAGATGCACGTTCGCCCTTGGACGCGTCTATCTGCCGAGCAACAGGAACGGTTGCAACGGACCGCTTGGGTCCTGTTCCATGAACGAAGGTTCGAAGCCATTCGGGGCTTCGAATTGACCGACGAAATGAAGTGGGTCGTGTGCAGCAACGCGGCGCTGATGCTGTTGGGTGTGACCGATTACTATTTTGACGGTGTGGTTTCGATCCTGATCCAGCCGGAAGCTTTTTTATTGCCGCAAAGGGATCGTTGGATTGTGAAGCATGTCTCCAGTGCTGGAGCGGCGTGGCAACATGGGCCAATCGTGTTCTCATGGTCGGATTGTCAAACGGGCAGTCCGCTCCGTCGACACGGACGAAACGTCATCATCCACGAATTCGCCCATCACTTGGACGGTTTGGACGGCGAAATGGGTGGCTCCATTCATTGGCCGACGGCAGAACTTTCCGAACAATGGGATGAACTATTAGCCCGAGAACTTACCGGCCTGCAAACGAAGTTGAACGCGGGACAACGCCCGTTCCTGGACCCGTATGCAGCCACGAGTTCCGCCGAATTTTTTGCCGTCGTGTCCGAGTACTTCTTTGAAGATCCAGTCGGGCTGCAAAACCATCATCCAGAATTGTTTGAACTCTTAACGATGTTCTATCACTTCGATCCGCGACCGTCCTGACAATCCCCTAATCGCCAATGTTTCGCTGCGAAAGGTCAACGTCCCAAACTCGGACCCCGGGGGAAATGCCTTACAATCCGCTTTTGGCTGGCAAGCGGTAAAGCGATTGGGTCTTCAGGACTGCGTAATCGTCGGGAAACGTGTGGACCGCTTGAACTCGGAAACTATTGACGCGAGTGTCCACATACATGTAACTGAGGGCGGCCATGTTGACCCGACCGCTGGTTTGAAACTGGTGCAACATGCCATCGACCACGGAGCTATTAGCAAAAGCGTTTTGTAGAATCTCAAACGATTCCGGTGACAAGCGTTCCAAGTGATATTGATATTCGAACAGGACCCCACCTTCGCATTCCATCCGATCTTGAAATCGGTCGTGTATCCGTGTGGACAAAAGCCGACGTCGTTGGGGAAGTTCCTGGTGAGCACTGGTCGCAACTTCCGTAAAGACACGATCATCGGTTTTGAACATAACCAAATGCCCGGTCGAGGTCACATCGATCTGGGCAACGAATCGCTCGCGCTCGATGCGGCGTGTCGTATAGATTTGAAACAACTCCGGGTGGATGGATCGGCCGTACAACCCAAAAGTCAGTTCGGAAATTTTTGGACGTGTCGTCAGTAAACTCATGGGAGCCATTCTCTACGGGTATTTCATCGGATCGTCGCCACCTGCTTGTCGGTGCCAACGAATGATCGGCGGGTTACAGTTTGCGATTCTTTCGCACGACGCAAGTTCTTGTCTCGTAGGACGCAAGAAACTGTATCGTTCGACGCAAATAATTGAGGCCGTGAAAGCCTAATCCCGAGCAAAATCTAACCTCTGTCCCGTGACGCGTCAGGCGATGCATCACCAGCGGTTAGATCCGTTTGGGACACGCAGTAAATATCAGCTTCAATTCAGGCCCGCGAGATCAACTGCGGCTACACCTGAAGAAAAACTTGCCGTAGCCCAAATTTTTTTCCAGTGTCTTCTATCAAGCGAGTCATATTTTGTTTGAGAAAAGTTGCCGTGTACAAGACTTTTGCTCAAGCAACTTATTCTACACGCCGGAGCGCAAAAATCGAGTCTTTGAAAACAGAAAATCGCACGTGAAGAAAAACCCATGGTCTGCCCTATTGACGTAGGCCGATCCACAAAGCTGATTCGCACGAATGATCCACGAAGTCAAATCGCGCAGGCGAATAGAAGGTTGTTCCGACGTTAAACGAAAAGTAATCTAGCCTTGTAATCGGAAAGTCGCTTGACTTATTTGGTGACGTTGGTCGATTTTTTTTCCACCTCTAGATCGGTGGTCGCCACAAGAATCATATGGTG
Source organism: Planctomycetaceae bacterium (assembly GCA_016795075.1). Taxonomy (GTDB): domain Bacteria; phylum Planctomycetota; class Planctomycetia; order Pirellulales; family Pirellulaceae; genus M30B19. The sequence goes on from JAEUIP010000424.1 coordinate 2,550, forward strand.
GCGGTTGGCGAACTTGATTACTTCTTCTTGATTGAGGACGATGGTTTTGTGGGCTTCAAACGCGATGACTCGGCCACCTGCGGCAAGTACTTTCTGCAAGGTTTGCAAACCGATGGCGGGAACGTCAAATCGCATGTCTTGTTGGGGCTTCGCAACTTTGACCAGCGTAAATCCGCCCCGACGACACAACTGTCCAGCTCGCTCGATGCACGCGTCAGTCCCTTCGACCGCCTCGATGGCCAGGGCCACGCCGCGATGAATCGCGACCGATTGTCCGATGTCCAAGCGGCCCATCTCTTTAGCCAACTTCCAACCGTAGGCAATGTCGTTCCAATCACTGTCGCGCAGTTGCCCGGAGGACAGTTGTCCCGGACCGATCAAAAGTTGCGGAGCAAAATCGGTTGCAGCAGCCATGTGAATCCCCGCATCTTGATAAAGTTTGATCACGGTCAACAGAAGCTCGTCGTCATTTCGGCGAGCTCGATTGGTCACGAAGTGGTGATAAAAGTATTTGATAAAGTAAGCGTCCGGCAGATGGTACAACCAAGCAAACCGCCGGAACATGGCCGTCTTGAATAGCTTGCCGGCCATCGTGACGTCCTGCACCCCGTGCCGTTTGAAGAATCGCAATTTGCAGCCAAACTTGGCAACTCCCGACCATTGGGTTGCGACGCAATATTGTTCTAAAGCAGGATCTGCATGTCCCCGCAGCAGAGAACCATATACTTCGACGCCAGAGTCACGTAAGGTTCGTGCCACCGTCACTGGAAAGTCGCCCCAGCCTGCGATCAAACCAACTCGCTGCGGAGAGCGGATAGTCGATGTGGCAGCAAGATCATTCATGAAACGGCTTTCGGAATCAGTCAGGCGACGCGCCGTTGATTTTCAGAGGACATCGGGGAAACGATTTTGGCATCGGACGAGTCCGTGATTTCTGCCTGCTGCAAGACTTGTTCAATCGTTTCGATCCGCCGCAGCATGTCCTTCCACTTGTGGTACCATTCGGAGATTTTACCCAACACGGCCCAATTTCGCATTTGCTCTTTGATCGGCAAGGCGGGGCTGCCCAAATACATGCTCTTCGCTGGGATATGGTTCATAACGCCACACTGGGCGCCTAATGTGGTTTGCTCGCCAATATCGACATGATCGCCGACGCCGACTTGCCCTGCCATCACCACATAGTCACCGGTTCGACAACTCCCGGCAATTCCTACTTGACTGCAAATGAGGTTGTGTTTTCCCAGCCGCGTATT
>JAEUIP010000425.1 GCA_016795075.1 Planctomycetaceae bacterium
TGGAGCCGCCTGTTCCGCCACCCATCGGTCCACCGTATTGGCCGCTACCACCACCAGTGCCGCCGGTTCCTCCGCCGCCCAGGGGGTCGTCGCCGCCGAAGCCGGAGAGCATTTGACGGTCTTCTAACACTTCGATCGCCAGTGGCGTGTAGTTGTCGGTGTAGTCGGGTTCGTCGCGCCAGACTCGGCGAAGGGTGTAACCCAGTTTATAAAAAGTTTGCGTCCAAGTGCTGATCGGCTTGTTCATGGTCTGCCTTCCAAATCACGGTGAAAATACGTACGCGTGGGAATGAACGTTACTGCTGATAAACAAGATTCATGGCCGAGTGGATCGGTTTGTTTCGTGAACACAGCGCTGAGCGCTGTGACTTTCGAACGTGAACCAATTCTGTAAAGAAGTGCCCGCGATGTGCCCGCGTTGACGACGAATCTCTCGTCACAAAGATGAGGTTGCCCGGATCCAGGACCTGACCAAATCCCTGCGATGAAATCATTTGGGGGGAACGCAAGGGCTGTGTCAACAATGGGCCAGAGGTTTTTTCGGGTGGTTGTTACAATCGGCTCTGGGTGTTGGTCGGAGGGAAAATGGAGCCACGGAAGGACACGGATGGGCACGGAAATGACGTTCTTTTCGAAGAAAAAAGCACGAATTCGGGACTGGCGAATCGAGTTAACTCGGAACCTGTGCGAGGGAGACAAACCGAGCGAATGGAGCCACGGAGAGACACGCAATGGCAGAGATCTGAGGCGAAAAGGGGACGAGAGATTGAAGACGGAGCATTGAACGTAGACATTTGAACGTGTGAGATTAGAGGCGAGCGAAGGATGGGTGATTGCGGATTTGGTGACGGGACTAAGGGGCAGAAATGTGGAGCGACGGATCGACACGGAATGGCACGGGCCTGAGGGGGAAGACGGAGAAATTGTCGGTGCGAGATCAACTGACTGCTCTTCCCGACGTTGGCGTCAAGCGCTGCGGTGGTTCGACTTTCTCTTCGTCATCGGTCCCAAATTCACCGACCGCTAGTACATCGTGGGGGACATTTGTGCGACGCTGTCCATTTCGGTGAGCGATCGCGGACGATAAGCTCGTTCCAAGACTTCGATGGTGTGCCAGACCGGTGGCGGATTGTTGCTGGATTCACGCAAGTGTCGTTGCAATTGCACCATGCAGCCGATGTTGCCCGTCGCAACGGCATGAACTTCGGTCTTCAAAATTTCACGTGACTTGTCGCGGCCCAAAACTTCGGCCAATCCAGGTTGTTCGATGTTGTAACTCCCGGCGGACCCGCAGCAACTTCCCGCGGACGGCAACTCGACGAGTTGCAAATTGTTGATCTTGCTCAAGAGCCGTCGCGGCGCCTGTACGATTTTCTGGGCGTGAAGCAAGTGACAGGCATCGTGATAGGCGACTCGCATCAATCGCGGCAAACCCGCGGGCGGAGCCAAGCCAAGTTCGTCCAAGAATTCACAGACGTCCTTGACGTTCTGTTCTAACCACTGGCCTTGTGCGTGGGCCGGTGTCCCAGAAGTCACATGGCCGTATTCTTTAAGTGTCGACCCACAACCGGCCGTTGTGGTGAGCACTGCATCGACATCTTGCGGAATTCGCTGCAACAGGTCCGCTGCCATCTTCGCGGCGACCGACACGCGACCGGCATGCCACGACAAGGCCCCACAACAGCCTTGCCCCGAAGGAATCACCACTTCCACTCCATTGCGAACCAACACGGAAATCGCGGCCTTCGTGATCCGCGGCGCCAGGACATCTTGAGCACAACCGGTCAACAACACCACGCGGGCTCGGCGTCGTCCTTCCACTTTGGTCAAAGTGGGCCAATCGGCTTTGGCCGGCAGACGGTCCGGCAACAACTCGAGCATCGGGCGCAAGGTTGCGGGAAGCAGCCGTGCAAAGGGCTTGAACAACCGGCCCGTACGAATGGCCCATCGAAATCGCTCGGCGTACGGTAGCGTCGAATGCACCATAAAATCCCGCACGCGTTGCATCCAAGTTCTCGTGCGTTGATGTTTCAAATGCCGGTAACCGGTGAGTAGCTGATCGTAGTTGACTCCCGATGGGCAAGCGGTCATACACGCGGCACAGCCCAAACATTTGTCGATACTGTCGGCAATGTCCGCTGGTTGCAACTCTCCCTCGAGAACTTCTTTCATCAAGAAGATCCGTCCCCGCGGCGAGTTCTCTTCTTCGCCCAACAACTGATACGTCGGACAGGTTGGCAAGCAAAATCCGCAATGCACACAGGCCGAGATGGCTTGGGTGACGGCGGGACCGTGTGCCCCGAGCTTCTCCGATTCAATTTCATGCAACATTAAAAAATCCCTAATCTTCCATGCGGATCAAACACGGTCTTTAATCGCTCGAAGAACAACCGCCCAGGGGCTGCTCCACAAAATGCGTGATGACTGGGGCCTTGAACGACTTGCCCCAACATCTGCAACTCCGACATGGCCTTGTGCAGTCGCTTCAGCCGAGCGATTTGGCTTTCCAACGCCTTGCTCCATTGCAGCCACGCGACATTGCCGCCACTGCCGTAAGCGCGCTGAATCTCCAGCTCCTCCACAACCTCGTCCAACTCAAAAATCCGGCGGAGTGACAGCGGGACTTTCACCAGACACTGGTCGTCTTGTCCCCATAATCCATCGGCATACGCGGACCAAGCCTGATGTTGCTGCAGTCCTGTGAGGAAACTGCTGTAGAATTTGCTCAAGCGACTTTGAATCCGTTGTCCATGTTTGACTAAAGCATCCGTGTGTCCCGACAGTCGCACCAACACCGAGCCCTCCGGTTGGACTTCGATGGCGTCCAAGTCCCAGGGATGTGTCAACAAGGTCGAAATGATCTCGACGGTCGCTTCCAATTGTTCGGACATGAAATGCAGCGTCAAATAATCGCGTGGTCGCGGAAAGACCTTAAACGTCACATCAACCATCACTCCCAAGCGACCACAACTACCGACCATCAGTTTGGGAATATCGAACCCAGCGGCATTCTTGACAACTCGGCGCCCGCCGCGTCTCACCACGCCCATCCCATCGATGTATCGGACCTCCAAAATAAAATCGCGGAGTCCTCCGTGCCGCAAGCGGCCCGGTCCATGAATGCCGGACGCCACCAATCCCCCAATTGTCGAGCGACTGGCCAAATCCGCGCGATGGGCAGAATCGATGGTCGTCCCGGTGGGAACGTGATAGGGCGATTCGAACGGCAGGTACTGGCCGTGTTCGCCTAACACCGCCAACACTTCGGACACGGGAGTCCCAGCATAGGCCGTGATCGTGAATTCTGCGGGACGATATTCGATGATCCCGCGCAAGTTCGTCGTCTGAATCCGTTGCAACGGCAATGTCGTCGCCTTCACTGGCCCGTGCGTGTCGTCGGTTATTCCCGCCTCATTCGCGGCGGACCATGGCAACATCGCGGCCTTGGTTCCCCCGCCCAGTATCAGGAACCCTTGCTCGGCCGGAGCTCGTTGCAACTGCTCCGCCCAGTCTTCAATTTGTGTTTCGCAAGCCGTTGCTGCAGACATCTCAACCTATCATCTCGAGGCCAATCACATCGCTCGTCATCTTCGCGCCGATCCACTACATGCGGGACGCAATCCCTTGACTCTCCAACGGATGCAAGCCCACCAATCGTAACGCCGGAGCTTCCATGTCAGGAAACATTTTTCCCCGGTTCGAGATTTCTTGGGGATCCAACGCGCGGCGCAGTTGTTGCATAAACTCCACATCCGATCTTCCGAACAAATCCGGCATGAACTCGCGTTTCT
>JAEUIP010000426.1 GCA_016795075.1 Planctomycetaceae bacterium
CAAGTGGATCGCCGCTTGAGGAACCCCCTCGTGCACTTGCTCTTCCCACAGTATTTCGCCCGAATCCAGGCTCAAGCAATAAACTCGCCATTGATGAACGGCTTCCGAAGGTTTGGGACGATCACCACCAAAATAGAGCCCCTTCTTGATCTCTTCTGAATCGCCGGTGTTGATGACGGAAGTGACAAAAACTTTGTCGCCCCAGACGACAGGTGACGACCAACCTCGGCCCGGCAAATCGCATTTCCAAGCGACGTTTTCGGTGGTCGACCATCTTTCCGGGAACGTCGCGGAATCCGAAACACCGGTCGATCCCGGTCCACGGAACTGAGGCCAATGCTCTTGAGCCGATAACGTGGACGCGATCGAGATCAGCAAGCCCGCGATCACCACACTTGCCTTGCTCGTCCAATGATGCCTGAAACACTGGGGACGGTGACCGACTGCTGGATGTCGCCGACGTGCAAGATTAAGAAAGTTCGACATGTTGATCGCCTGGGTTATGGGGACTCGGGTGAAAAGTAAATGCCCAAGTTATTGCCGTTGGCTCGTTCGCCGTGCGCAGGGCGGTTGAGGATTTGGGCACGGTCCTGAGACTCGTCCCACTGGACCAACGTTGTAGAGCCTCCACCGTCCATGTTCAATCCGTTGTGGGCACCGAAATGTTTCAGCCAGCGTCCGACTTCATCGACCGTGGCACCTTGACTTGCTGCCTGTCGACCATCGCAAAGCAAGAAAATCAAATAGCGTTTGTCGCGACACAGACCGAACCCCGTTCTTGGATGCAAGGTCGTATCCACTTCGGATGGTTTTCCGTCGGTCAAACAAAACGAAAAACCCGTCACTGCGAGTTCAATCGACTCCCAATCCGCGTCGTTAGGCACAACCTTCAAATCGAACTTGCCATCTTTGGTGATCACCAAGGAGGGACGACCGTCGGCTGGACAAACCAGTTCGCCTTGTGAAATCGCCAAGCCCATCTTGTCGGCAAATGGGTGGGTGATGCCGCTCTGAAACGGGCTCCACGGAGCCGCATTGATCGCTAACAAGACCGGGATCCCGCGTTCGCGTTGTTCCTTGAGAAAGGCTCGTGTGGTTTGGCGTTGCGTACGAATTGTGAACTCTCGAAGAACTTGCTCTTGAAAGTCCGGCATCGGTTGGCCCCATTCGGCAGCTCGACCGGTCGCAACAAACTTTAGTCTCGGGGTCTGGGTATCCACTCGCACCGCATAAAGCTGGAGTTTCCGCGGCGCCTGCGCGTTGAAAAACAAAAAGCTCGGACACGTCAGCCCAACCGCATTCGGGTATTCCCGTTCTAACGTCGTGTATTGAATACCCGGGACAAGTTGTCGGCTGGTCGTCCAATCGAAGTTGGCTTCCCCGTCCGGTCCCTGACCGCAAACCCGAGTCTCGAAAATCAGTCCAAAGACCGAACATAGCAACACCAGGAACACCCGCGTCCAAAGATGTCGCCAACCTTCCGCAATCATGCTCATCATTCCGTTCTGTGTTCGGAGGCGATTTGTATCCTGCCACCGTCCAGCATACCCGGTTGAACGCGGCGGTGAAAGAATCACCGCCACGGTTGGGCGGAAAGAGGACACGCGGGGAGCGACGGGCGGCCGGGCGGATCGCTTGACCCCGCCGCAGAGCATACCGGCCCGTGGGTTCCAAGCGACGCTCCTGCGGGTTGAACAGACCAGTTGCCATTTTAGCCGCTCCGCCTAGCGAGTCGGCCGGATCTACCTGGCACCGCGAATATTCTGGTATCCTTGGTTGAACGGACCGACCCACCAAGTCAAGCTAACACCGTCTTGGAGTGTGATTCTGCCACTGGAGAAACCACGATGCGTTCGAACTTAGTTTCCGTGATTACGTTTGTTTTGCTCCTATCCTGCATTGCATTGGGCGCCTTGCTGACGATCTCGCGATCCCAACACCTCGAACAGCAAGCGCAAGCGAATGCAGAAATACGGCAACTGCGCAACGAGTTGGAGCAGGTTCGGCAAGATGAAATCAAACTAAAGCGTTTCGCTTTGCAGCAAATGCGAGAAACGCTGAACGACCCCGCTCAATTGTCCGTATTGGGATTTGCTGCGAGCCAACTGGCAACCGATCTGATTCGTCATTATCCCCAAGACACTTATCTTTGGTTCGTTCTTCTGAAAACCAAAGTGCTTTACGATGGCATCTCACTCAACAACGCCAAAAAGATTTTGGGAGAACCGACGAAGTTCACGACCGAACCCGCCTACGAAAAACCACCGTATTACGAATGGCACAGCGATACAACGAAATTGGCTGCTGATGTGGTGGACGGCCAGCTCAAGTTCTGGCGACAAACGACCACGACGGTTGGCGGCTATTGACCGCAAACGAAGCGATTGCACCCTTTCCCTGCTTGTTACAGTTGCCCACGGCACAGCGGGCCAACCAAGTTGGTTCGGTATAAAAACTCGATGCAGCCGTGATCATCGAGTCAAAATCGATTATACTCGGGCCTTGGCAAAACATGGAACAAGCAGTTCGAAGGAGAGCACTCGCAATGGAACAAACGTACATCAATCGCTGGGCGATGCATTTTGGCTGGGTAATCGTGGTCGCCAGTTACTTGGTGCCCTCAAGCGATCGTGCCCAGGCAGTCGCTTGTTCGGAATATGTGAACGAAGCGTTGGCATCCGTAAATGATCCCGCTTTTGGCGTGGCGTACGCCCCGTCTCCGGAAAAATCAAATGGCAAACGCGTGGTATTATTAGCCGGGGATGAGGAATATCGCAGCGAAGAAGCGTTGCCGATGTTAGGAAAAATCCTCAGTCAACATCATGGCTTTCATTGCACCGTTTTGTTTTCGATGTCGCAGGATGGTTCGATGATCGATCCCAACAATCAAACCGGTGTGGGAGGACTCGAAGCCCTGGATCAAGCAGATCTCTTGATCATTGCGACTCGGTTTCGACGACCGTCTGCCGAACAAGCCGTTTACTTGGATCGCTTTCTGAAAAAAGGCAAACCAGTGATCGGTTTGCGAACCGCCACACACGCCTTTACGGGTGGCGGTCGTTTTGGTGATTGGCTCGAGTATGATGACTTTGGAATCAAAATTTTGGGGGAACGTTGGGTCAGCCATCACGGGGGGCACAAAGTCCAAGGTGCGCGCAGCGTGACGGCCCCAGAATTCAAGCAACATCCGATCCTGAACAAGGTCGGCGAGTTCTTCGCGCCGAGCGACGTTTACGGAGTCGTTAATCTAACCGAAGCCGATCAAGTCCTCATGCGCGGTGCGGTTACCGAGTCACTGGAACCCCATTCACCAAACGTGCCCGGAAAGCAGAATGACCCCATGCAGCCTTTGGTATGGTTGCACAAGTACGAAGCTCCCGATGGTGTGACGGGTAAATCCTTGTGCACAACGGCAGGCGCGGCCGTTGACTTGGTGGACCCCAACCTGCGACGCTTGATCGTCAACGCAGCATTTTATTTGACCGACCTTGAAGTACCCAAAGATGCCAACGTCGCCTATGTCGACTCGTTTGACGCCAGCTTCTACGGGTTTACGGACGAAAAGTTCTGGCCGGCGCGCAACCTGAAAATTTCGGATTTCGAGTTGGGCAAATCCCCTGCCCGCAAGGATCCGCCGGGAAGTCCCGAATGGCCATTCCGCGAGTCGAACAAAAACTGACGAACGATGGAAGGCCTGCAAGTTAGCAAATGCAGAACCGCGGTTGTCACGTGGGCGCACGCAAGTCCGTGCCGATCCTCGGAATAACTGGGAATAACACGAACAGGCGAAA
>JAEUIP010000427.1 GCA_016795075.1 Planctomycetaceae bacterium
CTCCAGTTTTTCCAGCACTCCTTTTTCGACAGCTGGGATAAATTGGTTTGGCACTGTGCCGCCGGAAACACCGTCGATAAAAATGAAGTTGAACGCGGGATAATGTCTGAGATCGCGAAAATGTTCAAATCGCTCTTTCGTTGCAAAATCGGCCGGAGCGATTCCTGGCGGGATGGGATGGATTCGCATATGGACCTCGCCGAACTGGCCGGAACCTCCCGACTGCTTTTTGTGTCGATAAGAGCCTTCCGCCACTCCATGACAGGTTTCGCGGTACGCGATTTTGGGTTCGTGGGTGGTAATGTCGACTTTGTCTCGCGACTTCATCCGTTCTTGCACGATTTTCAGATGCAAATCGCTCATTCCATGCATGACCAATTCATGCGTTTGTGGATCTCGAACCATCTTAAACGTCGGGTCTTCTTCCTCAATTCGATGCAAGGCCGTTGCAATCTTTGGTTGATCGTCTCGAGTTTTGGGCTCCACGGCTAAGCCGATAATCGGAGTGGGAAACTCCAAAGCAGGCAACGACCAATCGCTGCCGTCTTGAGCGGCGAAAAGAGTGTCGCCCACTTGAAAATCATCGATCTTGGCAACGGCCACCAAGTCCCCCGCATGGGCCTCGTCAACTTGTTCTATTTGGCCACCTTGGACGTCCAGAATCTGGTGAATTTTCACGCCGCGCCCCGAACGGGCATCGCGAACCATGGTGTCCTTCGTAAGCTTACCCGACAAGATTCGGATGAAGCTGAGTTTAGAAACAAAGGGATCAATTTTGGTCTTGAAAACTTGAGCCACCAAAGGAGCGTCCTGAGTGGATGTTAACTTGTGGGCTTCACCAGACGCCGATTGCGCGTGGCGTACCAACTCGCCAGGCTCGAGCCCAAAGTCGGCAATCGCGTCCATCAATTCGGGGACGCCGACACCGGACTTCGCGCAAGTGCACAAAATCGGAACGAGCGTCCCCGCCGAAATTGCATTGTGAATTCCCACGAGGATTTGCGACGCAGAAATTTCTTGACCGTCCAAGTAACGTTCCATCATTTCTTCATCGGTCTCGACAATCGCGTCCATCAGCGCCGCGCCCCATCGGGTTGCGTCCGCCGAGTGATAGGTACCGTTGTTTGAGCCTAGGTTTAAGGTACTAATGATTTGATGGAATCCGCTGCCAGTTGCATTGGGCATATTCAGGGGAATACATGGACGACCAAAGCTCTCTTGAATTTGTCCAATCAAGTCGTCGAAGTTGATGTTGGCTCGATCCAGTTTGTTGAGCACGAGGAACCTCGCCAAATTGGCTTTGCCCGCCAATTCAAAAGTTCGACGGGTATTCAGTTCGATCCCGGCCGCCGCATTGATTACGACGATCGCGGTTTCTGCGGCACAAATCGAACTAATGACCTGTCCCACAAAATCTGGGTAACCAGGTGTGTCGATGACGTTTACGCGCAGTCCGTGATGCTCAAAATGGCAAACGGATGCGGCAATTGAAAAGTGGTGCTCCTTGGCTTCTTGATCGGTGTCCAACAGGCTCGTGCCATCGTCAACCGAACCGACTCGTTTGGCGACGCCCCCGAAGAACAACATTTGATCGGCCAGTGACGTCTTGCCGGCTGCACCATGACCAACCAAAACAATGTTGCGAATTTGGCCCACGGTGAATTTTGACATGTCGATTCTCCTCAGAAGCGTTTTGCTTAGCCGCCACAAGTTAGAAGCCGCGAGGCATGCGTCCCAAAGCTTTACGGAAATGGCTTGAACGCGAATGCCCGATTCGGCGGCACAACCCAGGTGGGGGTGCAACCAGTACGGACATGACACCGTGATTTCAAATCACTTTCCAGCCGTTTACGGGAAGCGAAATTCTCGCTGAACAGGAGTTGAGTCTAACGCATTGCACGAAGGAAATCAAAATAGGGCAAGTAGATTGTGAATTTATTCTGAAAAAATATTGTCAGTGCGTGCGGAGGGCCGGAGAATCTCACACGACCAAGACTTGGATGGTGAAAGAACCGCGGCCGGTGGTTATCGGGCTACGACTGGAGTGGGGTTGTCATTGACCCAATGGGCAGACGATGGATTTCGCCAATCGTCGCGGTTCACGAGGCGGCGGGAACGATCAGTTCGACATCGGCGGGGCGATTCGTCAATCCGCTGCGCCAACGCTCCAGAGACTTGCTTTCGTAAAGTTGATTTGCCAACTGGCTCAAGTCATGGTCCTTGTTTGCGGCGTCTTCGATCTCGGCGAGCCGTTTGACCATTTCGGGATTCAGGTCCGCTGATTCCGCGGGTTGAAGTCGAATTCGGGAATCATCGGAAATCTGAATGCGGAGTTTAGGCAAGTTCGGGTACTTCGCCAAGAATTGATGGATCGCGTTTTCGAATTGAGGATAAAGTCCCGCGAACCCCTGCAATTCCAGTGTTTTCCCTAGAACCTCCGCATCCTTCTTTTCGGCGGGAGGGCTTGATTGACCGGTCAGAATCGCTTGGAACGGTGCGGACGCGGCGTCGGCAAACCGTGTCGCCGCCGTGCTGACGCCCTGCCCAAGTTGTCCAAGCAGGCCCGTGGCGAGGCCCACTATCGCTAGGTTGGATGGATGAATGATACGTCTCCCGAACAATGCCCAAGCCGATCGCTCCCTTCTTCTTCGACTTTGTTTTTACCAACAACAACTAAAAATCCGCATAAGTTGCGTGAATCCCCCATTTTTTTCACGGTGCTTTGCTGGCGCGAGGCAACCAAACGGTGTGTCTTTGCGGGTATAATTCGAACCAGCGTTCTTGGTCCGTCGTATCGGATTAGGGCGATGGTTGTTCGGCGATCGGCTGGCGAAGCAGTCGCGCTTGTTGTTTGGATTGCTCGAATCACTTCGCGGATTCAAGCGCAGTCACGGAGATGTGAACGAAATGAAATTAGGCGTTTTGACTTTGGTCGCACTGTTGTTGTCAGGAATGGTAAGTATGGCAGGTAGCTTTTGTTCGGCGCAAGATGAGGCGTCCGAGGAGAAATCGATTTATGACTTCAAGGTCAAGACGATCACCGGGGAAGAGGTCTCTTTAGAGCAATACAAAGGCAAAACGATTTTGCTTGTGAACGTCGCCAGCAAATGTGGTTACACAAGACAATACGCAGAGATGCAGGCCGCTTTCGAGAAGTATAAAGACCGTGATTTTGTTGTGTTGGGTTTCCCCTGCAACCAGTTTGGCGGCCAAGAACCTGGTTCTGAAGAAGAGATCATCAAGTTCTGCACCGACAACTACGGGGTTAGCTTCCCGATGTTCGCCAAGTTGGACGTGAAGGGCGAGGGCGCTGACCCGCTGTTCAAGTATTTGTCTGGACTGGAAACCGCTCCAAAGGGGGCTGGTGACATTTCTTGGAATTTCGAGAAGTTTCTGATCAGTGCCGACGGCAAAGTACTGGGTCGTTACAAGTCGGCCGTGAGCCCAACTGGGAAAGAAATGGAAGAACTGCTCGAAAAGCAACTGCCAAAGACGGGAAAGAAAGTAGGCTAGTACGTTTTCACCTTTGGAACGTCGGTTCGACTTGGTGGCCAAGCTCTTAAGGGGTGGTTACTATGCTTTCTCGACGTTCCGGTGATCTCGGTTGTGATTCCGGTAGGCGGTGATAGGCTTTTCGGTCGACCTTGTTGACCGGTCGTTTGAGCACGGCCTCCAGCAGCGACAACTGATCGCGCATGAAGAGGTATTCATGGACACCGGTGATGTTCGCCACCGGCTTGCGCCCATCCAGGAAGGCAGCACGCTCGTTGTAGTCCTCCAGCCGGCGATT
>JAEUIP010000428.1 GCA_016795075.1 Planctomycetaceae bacterium
CGTGTTGACGCATCCGATCAAAAAGACTACACCCCTCCCTGCGGTGCAAATTCGCAGAATAGTCCTCACAGCCCCCGGCGTGCCAGTGAATCCGAAATATTTTTGGCCGGTTGTCATCGTGGTATTGTTGGCGGCATTCCCGAGCCATGCATTGGTTGCGCAGCAATCGGTCGTCAATCTTAGCTTGGACGAAACCCAGCCGATCCGATGGTTGATGCTCCGAAACGGATCCGTGTTTTCTGGTCAAATCTCGGAAAGTCAAGGGAAATACACGATTCAGATCAATCCGCAAACCCAAATGACCTACGATGCAAATCGAGCCTGGGTTGTCGCAGATAGTTTGAACGAGTTGTACGAGTTCCATCGAGCTCGAGTGCGACCGGGCGACCTAAACAGCCAAATGGAGTTCGCTCGGTGGTGCATTACTCAAAAGCTGTGGACGGAAGCCGAATTGGAAATCGACGCCATGCGAGCGGCTGGTGTTGCCGATTTGCAGTTGCGAGGTTTGAGGTTGGCGATCGCAGCTTCTCGCCCGGCACCGCCGACCGCTCAATCGTCTCTGGTGCCGTCGTCAGTCAACAATCCCATCGCAACACAAGGCCTACAACCGAGTCCGAACCGAGCGGTCGAATCGCTTCCTGCCGTTTCTGTCGAGTCAAACTTGGTGGCGCCACTTCCTCGGGTGCCCGTACCGTCGCCATCGCTTCCCAAGCCATCGCTTCCCAAGCCAGCGGTTCCAGCGGCAACCGCAAGTCTACCGTCGCCTCGTTTCCAGCCCGCCGCGGACCATGCGGAAACACCTGCTCCAATCGTGAATTCCGTATTTTCGTTTTACGATCAACCGGGCTTTGAGAACGATACTCGGGTGCAGGAAGCGATCTCTGAAAGTGTGGATCAAAAGGCCGTCGATCAATTCAACGAAACCGTCCAGTGGTCGGTTGTGCAGGCTTGCGCCGGATGCCATTATCCGGAAAACGAACGACTGGCCCAGGCTTCGTCCTTTGCACTAGAAATCCCCTCGGCCAAACATAAAGCGACCCTGGAACAGACTCGGCATAACTTGGCACAGTTGCTGCCATTGATCAACCGGGACAATCCGGGGAACAGCCGCCTCGTGGACTTGTTGGCGCAGCCCCACGGCACGCTCAAGCAACCGCCACTGGCCGCTGAATCCGAAGACTACCGAGCGATCATGCAGTGGATCTATCGCAGTGAAATCAGTCGGTCATCGTCGCAGAGCTCGCCGCGATCCCACGTTGGTTCGCTCGGTGACCCAGCACTACCTAACCAGTCCGGCAGCGAGATGGAATCCCATGTGATCCAGGCCCATGCGGAGACCACGGAGGTGGACCAACTGCCGACGCCAACCTCAGCCGACATCGGACCGTTGCCTCGATTGATTCCCGGTTCGCTGGGACCCGAGATCGATCCAAATCGTCCCTACTCCCCGGAACCTTTCAACCGTTTGTACCATCCTGATGGCCCGGTCGCCTCCATCGAAAGTCCAGCGCCAACGACTCCACCAAGTCCAGCGCCAAGATGGGAACAATTGCCTCCAGTGGGTCAATCGCTGACTCCGCAAACTTTACCTCCGCCGGCATTGACGCCACAGACTCTGACGCCACAGACTTTGTCCCCACAGACTTTGATGCCGCAAAATTCAACGCCGCCGACATCGGCACCACAAACATTGTCGCCTCAGCTTCCTGCCCCGCATCGAAGCGAGGTGGTACCTTCGAACCGCCTCCAGCCACCAAGTGGAATTCCGCGAGTTCGGCGAGAGGCTTCGCCTCTTGGGAGTGGTAGTTCGGGATTGAAGCCTCGATAGGAAGTGGGACGAATAGAATCCAACATGTCGTTGCCGGCGGACACTCCAAATCAATCGCTCCGGATTTTGCATCTGGTATCGTCGCCCACTACCAGTGGTCCGTGCGTTTATGTGCTCGAACTATCGCAAATGTTGCGACAATTGGGGCATCAAGTCACGATTGTTGCTCGGCCGGATAGTTGGATGGCCGCCGAAGCCCATCGCTTGCAATTCGAGACACTGGTTTCGGACCAGTATCGATTTCCGTTTGATGAGATTCAACGTTTGCGGCAGGTGGTTCTTGAGCGACAGATTGATGTCGTGCACACGCACATGAGTCGGGCTCACTTCATGGGAGTGCTGCTGCGCGGGTTGTGTCATGTTCCCTGTGTGGCGACGGCCCATTGTCGCAAAGTGCAAGCTCATTGGGTTTTGAACAATCACGTGATTGCAACTAGTTTGGACACGGAACGATTTCACCGTCGCTACAACCTCGTTCCACGGGATCGGATTAGCACGATTTATAGTCCGGTACCGCGCCGTTCGGGACTCAACCAGTTTGCACCGCTCTACGATGCCCGTGAGATTCGCGAATTGCGGCGTCAGTGGGGCTGTGACGTGACGAGTTCAAAAGAAGTTGTTCTTGGGGTCGTCGGTGAGATCTCGCCGGCCAAGGGCCAGTGGTACTTGCTGCAAGCGGTTCGGCGACTGCAAGAGGCGAGCCGCCACGTGCGGTTGGTCGTTATTGGCAATCACCGGGAAGATCATGTGTGGGAACTGCAGAAAGTAGCGCGGGATCTGGGGATCGGTTCGCAGGTACACTGGGCGGGATTTAGCAATCGGGTCCCATTGGCGATGATGGCGATGGACATCTACGTCTGCCCGTCGCTGGACGAGAGCTTGCCGTTGACCATCCTCGAAGCCATGTCCGTAGCGCGCCCGATTGTGGCGACCTCGGTTGGTGGGATTCCGGAGATTATTCATCAACGCGAAACCGGTATGTTGGTACCACCGCGCGATGCAAACGCCTTGGCCAGTGCCATCGCCGAAATCATCGACCATCCGGGACTTGCACAGCGGATCGGCTTGCAAGCTTGGCAAAAAATCCAAACGGACTTTGACCCTTTGGAACAAACAAAAAAGATCGAACAACTTTACTACAAACTTTTGTTAACGACGCAGAAAACCACAAACCAATCACGCGCGGCTTAGTCATCGTAGCCACGCTCACCAGATAGTAGCACGAGCGCCCCGATCGTGCCTGACCGCGAAAATAGTATCACGCGAAAATAGTAGCACGAGCGCCCCGATCGTGCAGAAAGCAGCAATAATTCGAATCAAGAAAAGACCTTCTTTTAAGTTCCATCACGAGCGATCCTCGGGCTCGCCTACGAGCCAAATCTCCTGACCAGGCAGAGCATAAAATCAATTAAAGAAGAGGATGCACCGCGCGAGATTGGGATAACGCAGAGAAGACCAAGCACGATTGAGATTTGAGAAAATCGTACGATTTTCGGAGTTGTATTTTGGTAGCTGAAGGTTGCGAGAGGAACTTCCACCGGGGCAATCACGACGCATAGCCTAGGAGTGGATGCTCCAAGTGTCTTCGGCCCGAAGGGGCAGCCTTATGCCAGCCTCGGACAGAGTTCGCGGCAACCACACTTCTGGAAAAGGCACACGCTACGAACTCCTCCAAACATTAGTAAACCAACACAGCGTTCCGCCGCGAACGTGGCCCTAGGTTGACTCGACCCCAAAACCCCATCGCCCCGAAGGGGCAGTCCTAAGGACCGACGTTCGGAACGCGAAC
Organism: Planctomycetaceae bacterium; assembly: GCA_016795075.1. Classification (GTDB taxonomy): domain Bacteria; phylum Planctomycetota; class Planctomycetia; order Pirellulales; family Pirellulaceae; genus M30B19. The sequence continues at coordinate 3,618 of JAEUIP010000428.1, forward strand.
GCACGTCATTCCAATATCAAATGCATCGAGACTCCCTGTCATTCAAATCACAAGAAGTACCGTGATTGCCTCGATCATGCCGAAAGCACGAACAAATCGAATTAAGAAAAGACCTTCTTTTAAGTTTCATCCAGAGCGGTCAATTTGCTCGCTGCACGAGCCA
>JAEUIP010000429.1 GCA_016795075.1 Planctomycetaceae bacterium
GGAAATTGCCACTAGCCTGAGCTTGCCAAACTTTCTGGGTTCCGAGATGCCATTGACCATCTCACCTGGTTTTGTGGTTCACAATTGGCAGGGACCAAACTCCATAACCGGAAACGATTTGCCCGGCAGCGCCTACAGCGCCTACCTGAGCTTCGATCACTCGACACCTTTGGATCAACAGTTCGGGGGCGAACTCAACTTCACAACGGGAGTCTATTCGGACTTCGAGACGTTCACGCAACATAGCCTACGTTTCACCGGGGTTGGCCTGTTATGGATGCGTCTGTCCCCGGTCAGCACGGTAAAGTTGGGCGTCGAATACTTGGATCGTGTCGAAATCAAATTGCTTCCGGCCGGTGGATTGTTCTGGACTCCTGACCCGAACACGCGGCTAAGCTTCTACTTTCCCCGTCCCAAATTCGCCAAGCGATTTCCGAATTTTGGCAATGTCGAAGTGTGGGGTTATGTCTCTGGTGAATACGGTGGTGGCAGTTGGACGATCAATCGCGCAGCGAACTTTAAAGATCAAGTGGACTTGAACGACATGCGCGTGATGGCTGGATTGGAGTGGATTGGGGTGCGCGGCGTAACGGGCTTTGGAGAAGTCGGGTACGTCTTCGAACGGCAATTGATCTATCGCTCCAACGCCCCCGACGACAGTTACCTTGGCACGGCGATCATGTTCCGCGGCGGTTTCGCATTTTAGACCACCGTTGGCGAACAGCCCAATGTTTCGCGGACGCCCAGATTTCTGGCGGACCCTCCGATTCGTCTTTGTGAAAACCGTTGGGATCGATAGAATCCGTCCCAGGTGTCGCCCGGGATTGAGGAGACTTGAGCGTTGAACTTGTCGGATCATTGGTTGTGTTTGTGGCCTGGGCTGCCTCGATTGTGGCTTCGCGGGGACTGGAACGCGCTGGCCTGTGCGGTTTTATTCGCAGGGGCGTTAAATCTGACGTTGATCCACACTTTTTTGTGGCCTCTTTGGGTACCGCTCCCCAGTCCCTTGTGGCTGTGGCCGATCCTGTCTTTGGTCTGGATCGCGTTGTGCTGGGTCGGTTGGCGGCAGATACCCGACTTGCTGCTCGTGCCGACAGGTGCCCAACCGTCCGCTGACCAACCCGACTTTTTGGCAGAAGCTCAGGCGGCGTACCTTCGCGGACATTGGGAAGAGACAGAAATCCTATTGCGCCGCCAACTGCGACAATACCCGGACGACATTGCCGCTGGAATGATGCTAGCAACAATGTTTCGACACCAGGGCAAGCTGGCGGCGGCCCAGCAACAATTGCGTGACGTCCGGCGTTGGGATGCCGCCCAACACTGGGATTTTGAGCTCGAACGAGAGTCGGCGGCCATCGAAAACTGGCAACCGGAAGATTCGGACGAATTGGCCAAAGATTTGCAGTAGAGCGTTGGTGGTAAAAAGAATTGTAGCGACGGTTGACACCTGGTGGAGATATCCATCCTCCACTGTCTGGCGACGGTCGCTACGGCTCTGTTCGCCGCGAGGCGACGGTAGTTACGGGTTTGTTCGCCGTTGGGCGACAGTAGCTACGAGTTGATCCACCGTCAGGGCGACGGTAGCTACAGTGTGACCAAGAGGGCTCGCCGGCCGTAGCGAGCCCACCCGCCCCACCTTGACCTTTGCGGTTTTTGCGGCACGATTACCAACGCATGGATGGGATCGTGACGCGAAACGAGATATAGGGAGAAACCGAAAATGTACGAACGATTCACAGACCGCGCCCGGAAGGTAATGCAGTTGGCCAACCAAGAGGCCCACCGCTTCAACCACGAGTATATTGGCACGGAACATATTTTGCTGGGATTGGTCAAAGAAGGCAGTGGCGTCGCGGCCAACGTCCTCCGCAATTTGGATATCGATTTGCGACGAATTCGCAACGAAGTGGAAAAGCTTGTCCAAAGCGGTCCGGACATGGTGACCCTGGGTCGCTTGCCCCACACGCCGCGTGCCAAAAAGGTTCTCGAGTACTCGATGGAGGAAGCTCGGAACTTGAACCACAACTACGTCGGAACCGAGCACGTGCTGCTGGGCTTGCTCCGTGAGCAAGAAGGGGTGGCCGCCCAAGTGCTGATGAATCTCAGCATGAAATTGGACGACGTCCGCGAAGAAGTTCTCAACCTCTTGGGGCATGGTCTCGAGGGCGGCGAAAGCTCCGAACGCAGTGGGCGCGAAGTCAGTTCGTCGAACAATCCGCCGCAAGCAGACGGTGGTGGAACCCCCGAACGCAAGGGCGGCAAATCCAAAACTCCGGCTCTGGATTCCTTCGGTCGTGACTTGACGGAATTGGCCCGCAACGGGGAACTAGACCCGGTCATCGGTCGCGAACGCGAAATTGAACGAGCGATTCAAGTGCTCTGCCGCCGCACGAAGAACAACCCGGTCCTGTTGGGTGAAGCGGGTGTCGGAAAAACAGCGATTGTTGAAGGCTTTGCCCAACGCTGCATCAACGGTGACGTCCCCGAAATTTTGGCGGACAAGCGAATCGTGGTCTTGGACTTGGCGATGATGGTCGCCGGCACGAAATATCGCGGCCAGTTCGAAGAACGGATCAAAGCCGTGATGAACGAAGTCCGCCGAGCCAAAAACACGATCCTGTTCATCGACGAATTGCACACATTGGTCGGTGCCGGTGGCGCTGAGGGTGCCATCGATGCGGCCAACGTGCTCAAGCCAGCGTTGGCTCGTGGCGAGATCCAATGCATCGGCGCCACGACTTTGGACGAATACCGCAAGCACATCGAAAAGGATAGTGCCCTGGCGCGTCGGTTCCAAGAAATCATGGTCGATCCAACAACTCAGGAACAGACCGTGAAAATTCTACACGGTTTGAAGCCTCGATACGAAGAACATCACCGTGTCCAAATCACGGACAATGCGATCGAAGCCGCGGTCGAACTCTCCAGCCGCTACATCACGGCTCGTTGCTTGCCTGATAAGGCGATCGACGTGATCGACGAAGCGGGAGCCCGCGTGCGAATTCGTTCGTTGGTCAAACCGCCGGATCTGCAAGAGATCGACGAAGACATCGAACGACTGAACAAGGAGAAAGAAGAAGCCGTCGCCGAACAAGACTTTGAGAAAGCTGCGGCACTCCGCGATCAAGCCGACAAGTTGCGAGCCAAGAAAGAACAAATCAAACGCGAATGGCGTGACAAGAGCCAAATCAGTGAAGGTTTGGTCGACGAAGAAGTGGTCGCCGAAGTTGTCTCCAAGATGACTGGCATTCCGTTGACGCGGATGAGCAGTGAAGATTCGTTGCGTTTGCTGAAAATGGAAGACGAATTGCACGGCAAGGTCGTCTCGCAAGACGCCGCGGTCAAGGCCGTATGCAAAGCGGTTCGCCGCAGCCGATCGGGCTTGAAGGACCCGCGTCGTCCCATTGGTTGCTTCATGTTTGCCGGTCCAACCGGTGTCGGTAAGACGTTGCTGGCGAAGGCCTTGGCCGAGTTCATGTTCGGGGATCAAGATGCCTTGATCACCTTCGACATGAGCGAATACATGGAGAAGCACAACGTAAGTCGCTTGATCGGCGCTCCTCCGGGATACGTCGGCTACGAAGAGGGTGGCCAGTTGACCGAAAAAATCCGCCGCCGACCATACGCCGTGGTTCTGTTGGACGAAATCGAAAAGGCTCACCCCGACGTGTTCAACATGTTGTTGCAAGTCATGGAAGAAGGTCGCTTGACCGACAGCTATGGTCGCAACATCGACTTCCGCAACACGATTGTGATTATGACGACCAACGTGGGGGC
>JAEUIP010000042.1 GCA_016795075.1 Planctomycetaceae bacterium
AAGCCAGGAGACAAAAATCCGTTGGACGACATCCGTGCGGAACTGGTGGAAGTGCGCGTCGAGTTCGAACCAGGCGACGCGAACGAGGTAGTGTTCAATATCCGGGACGTGATGGTGGAATACGATGCGGTGAAGCAAGAGTTGAGCGTCGCGGGACATCGGGCGACGGCGCCATTGATCGATGGCAAACAGCGACTGACGATTTACTGCGATCGAACGGGAGTCGAAGTTTTTGCCGCCGACGGACTGTGTTACATGCCCATGCCTTACAACACGAACCGGGAAAACCAGCGACTGTTCTTCGAAACTCGCGGCGGGACCGCGACGATTCATTCACTCGAGGTCCACGAACTGAAATCTGCTTGGCGATGAAGTTTGGAAATGCCCAAAGAAGCCCAACCAATGAATGACGGGAGACACAATATTGATTCACAGACCAAGGGGTTCAACGGGTTCAACGGATTTCATCGGATTCACCGAGCACTTCGTCGAACAGTTTCCGCAAATTCATTTCGGTGGCTTGGGTGCGGATGTCCGTTTGCTGTTGTTCACTACAGTGCCTAAAAACGCTGCGAAAGTCCCGGCGGCTACGCTGGCTACCTTTGTCGATCCAAATAAGCTTCGAGATGGCTGCGTCGACCCGCGAGACGACGGGCAAGAAAACACCAGCAAATAACTCCATAGCCTGAGACCGCTGCAACTCACCTGGTATCAGCTCTCGTGGGTAAATGTCCAGTTTCAAAATTTCAGTTTTGTCCAATAGTTGGAAGAGTTCACCAGACTGAACCGCCTGACGAACGAAACTCTCGGTAAATAAAAAGTCGGAGACGGTAAGTTGAACAATCAAGTCATTAAGCCGCTTTTTCACCACCGATGGCGAAACCACGATGTCGATATCTTGCGTCAACCTCGGTTCGCCAAAGGCCGAACTGATTGCGCCGCCAGTGAGGTGAAATGGCAGGTCGATCGACTCGGCGATTGCTACAAACTTCTCCATCGTCCGTTCAAAAGCTTCAACGGGAAACACGAGAAAGCTGCTCCCTAATGAGCCGGACTACTTCGGGCTCTCGTTCATAAAGCTTTAGTGCAACATGCCACTTGACATCTTCGTCCGATAAATTGGGCTGTTCGATCCGAATACTTCTGGCCATCTGTTCCCGAGTCCAGGCGAACATCGCAGCGCTTCTCGCCATTTTCTCGGCCGGCGACATCGCCTTCAAACGCCGTTCATATTCGAGTTCGACTTCTGACACTGTCACAACAATTTTCCGAGGTACCTTGGGCAGACCGATCGTTCAGCAGCCTGACATTGTAGCAACTCACTACCGCTGGACAAAGTGCTGATGACTTGGATGGCCGATAATGGTATCACAGCCGATAATGACACTTTGGGTAATCGTCGCTCCACTCCCGTCTATCGCACATTGATTTTGGAGGCCGAGGGGCGAACGTGGCAGCCCAATGAGGAGGGAATAGTGAATGAGATCCGTTAGGTTTCTGCTGTTCGGTGTTTTTCCGCTGGTTGCTATTTCGTGCTTTATCTGGAGTGAGATTAGACAATCGATCGTCTTAACGGGCGATTGGCGTGACTTGACCATCGTCGGACGTGGGTATTTCTGCACACTTGACGAAGATGGGGATCGCGAGTCGTACCGTTCAATTCGATTGGGGCTCAATCGCGATGGTACGCTGTGTGCCAACGTCAATGGGGTCTTGAGGCCCTTGGAACCCCATTTTAGTATGCCTATGATTTGCGATCGAATTGAAATCCGTCGCGACGGGATCGTCTTGTGCACCGCAGATGGCGAAGACCTGCCAAATACGCTGGGCACTATTTCCATCGAACAATTTGCTACTGGTGAAAACAACAACTCAAATTGGTTCGCCGATCTTGATGCCGCGCGTGTTGTATTGGAACCAGGTCAGAGTGGAGCTGGATATTTGATGCAGCATGCCGCATTCCAATATTGCCTGCCCTTAACCAACAAAGTTGTCGTCGGCTGTGGTTTTGCCATCGTTTGGGTCGCGATGGTTGTTTGGTCGATTTGGAAAGAGAGTTATTAACGAGCTATGGCACTTACACGTGGCAAACTGGATTGTCGGTGCTGGCTCCTTGCGGGGTTCTTGGTATGGACGTCCGTCACCAGTACTTCGGGTCAAGAGTTGACGATCAACACCGCCTCGCAAAAGCCGTTGATCTTGGCCCATTACATGCCGTGGTACGAGGCTCCGCCCGCCAGTCCTCGGTGGGGCTGGCATTGGACGATGAATCACTTTGACCCGGAGCAGCGGACTGGTGAACAAAGACAGATTGCCTCGCACTATTATCCGCTGATTGGGCCTTACGATTCGGGCGATGTCTCCGTCATCGAGTTCCATCTGCTGACCATGAAGTTAGCAGGTATCGATGGGGTGATTGTCGACTGGTATGGCTTGACCGACTATCGCGACTACGCGCTGTTGCATCGCAATACGACACGAGTCTTGCAGCAAGCTGAACGGCTGGGGATGAAGTTTGTCATTTGTTATGAAGATCAGACGATCCCGGCGCTGGTGGAGGGCCAGCGAATCTTAGCCACCGACCGAGTCGCGCATGCCGCCAACGAGATCTCCTGGTTGGGCAAGTATTGGTTCAAGTCCGGCAGCTATGTGAAAGTCGATGGCCGGCCTTTGTTGTTATCGTTTGGCCAAACGGGGCTGACCGATGCCGAGTGGTCGCAGTGTTTGGACCAAGTGGAAACCAAAGTCACTTACCTGAGCCAGCACCACCGGCGGACGGCGGCGATGGGGGCGTTTGATTGGCCCGTGCCCGCAGAGCCCAAAGGAGCCTGGGAACGTTTCCAAAAAGAATCGTCAACCTGGCCTATCGCGATCCCAGTCGCTTTTCCACGGTTTGTCGACATCTATGCGGAAGCCAAGGTTGGACCGAGCTACGGACGGATGGAGGATGACCAAGGAGCGACGTTTGCAATGATGCTGGAGCAGGGACTTCGAACGGATGCAGCGATCGTTCAATTGGCCACCTGGAACGATTGGGGAGAGGGGACTCAGATCGAGCCAAGCCTCGAGTTTGGTTATCGTGAGCTAGAGACCGTCCAGCGTTTGCGGCGCCAGACCGTTGACCCAAAGTTTGTGCCGCAACCGGACGATTTGCGATTGCCCTTTACATTGTTCCAAGAAAGGCAAGGAGCGAACCTGGACCCTTCCGACAATGACAAATCCTTGGCCGAAATTGCTGAGTTGCTGGCGGCTGAGAAGTTGCCTGAAGCTCGGGCGAAATTGAAGGTGCCGGGCAAGATTTACAGATAAAATGGTAGCAAATGATGGCTATTTGTGTCCGCTGGCAGGCGGCACCGCGTGTCATCGAACGGACATGCTCCGTTGCCAAGCCTGAGCCATGAACCGTTGTGCTTGCCAGAACGCAGAAGTTCCTATGCGGCACCAAGCTAGGACAAACGTAGCTACGGCAGAATAGAATTTTAACAAAGCACTTGGCAAAATTGTTTCCGACTTGGAGTTCAATCATGGGTGTCTACTCGATTTCTTGGCTGGTGACGATCGGTTTATTGATCGGCTCCCAAGCCAACGATACGGCTGTGATTCCTGATCAACTGACGATTGCAGAAGCCAAAACCATCGCAGAAAAGAACCAAAGTCCCAAGTCGTTTGTCCGTTTGGATCGCGTCACCGAGCTTGAGGTGAGTGTGGCCGTGGAGCTGGCGAAATCGAAGGGGCAGTTGTCGTTAGGTGGGCTCACAGAGCTAACGCCAGACGTGGCCGAAGCCCTGGCTACACATGACGGCGAGTTGGTTCTTGACGGGATCGAAGTCCTTGATGCCGAGACAGCGCGACGATTAGGGCAATCGATCAGTGCCCTGTCCCTCAATAAGTTGCAACCAGACCTCGCGATGTTGACTGGTTTAGCCGCCCACCAAGGACGCTTGGAGTTGAATGGCATCGCGATCCTCAGCGAGGAAGCGGCAAGCGTTCTCGCGGCGCATCGGGGCGGCTTGGGGTTGAACGGGTTAATGTCGATCTCGAACGAAGCGGCAACGCAACTGTCAGGCTCGGCCAACGATCTCTACTTGAATGGGATTGGTGAGTTGAGCGCCGAAACACAGCGCACGTTGGCGAAGCATGATAAATTGCTTTCCCTGGATAGTCTCACCAAACTGACTGAAGAAAGTCTGGCTGCGAAGTTATCAAACCAGGATACCCGGGTGGATTTGTCGGCCCTTGAAGAAACGAACGCTGAATGTTTGGAGATTCTCGTCAAGAACCGGTTTGGCCTGAGTCTTGGCTTGCGGCAAGTGTCACTTGAACAAGCGAAGATTTTGGCAACTTCGACACAGTCGCTGATTCTAAACCGTGTGGCGACAATGCCGGACGACGTTGTGGAAGTACTTGCGGACAGGAAGGCTCGATTGACCATGTCCGGGCTGCACGAGTTGACGAACCCCACGTTGGCTCGAATGTTGGCCACCAATCGTCCCTCGTACATTTACTTGCCGTCCGTTAAGAAGATATCGGCCGAGGTGGCTCGGGAATTGGCTCAAGCGCCATGCAACTTGGTGTTGAGTGGATTGGACCAATTGTCCTGCGATGTCGCAACCGAATTGGCGACGCATCAGAAGAATTTAACCTTGAACGGTATTGCATCATTGGATGAAGCCACCGCTCAGTCGTTGGCTCAACACAAAGGCAAGATCTACATGCGAAATCTAAAAGACGTTTCGGCCGAGTCACTACAACTGCTGGAAGGCAAGCTCGTTCGCGATTGAAACGAAGGCCGCAGTCCCTTTGCTGGCAAGATCCTGACCATGTTCGTGCCTCGTGTTTGTAATTGGATCATCATTTTACGGTTGATGCCCGAGTAGCGGGCGCTGGCACCTGCGATGACAACGGCAGATAAAGATTCGATAACAAAACAAGAGTCCTCCGCGAGCAATCGGGATGACGCCGAGAATACAGCGTTCCCGACACGCCGACAGGTCCAAGTGTCGAAGCGAGGGAAGTGCGTTTGTCAAGCCGAAGTCTGGGGACTGCCCCACGAATGGCAATGCCGGCCGGCGCTTGCCCGAAGTTCCCAACACTCCTACGGTTGACTGTGAATTAGCCCAGCCTCCGAGTAACATGGAACGGATCACCCCCAAACAGGAGTCCGTTGCCGTGGTGTCTCAGAACAAAAGATCTTGGCTGCGCGATGCGCTTGTGTTTATGACTTGTGGCTGTATCGCGATGGCGAGCCTGACGGTTGGGAGTGACCTGAGCGCTGGGCACACGTTCGCTCAGGAATCGCAAACATCTCGCATGCCGTATGGCGCTCGGTTGGAGCGGAGCTTGAACGTCCAGTATCCCCCGAGTCCACAAGTAATCGACGTTACTCAACCTCCGTACAACGCCAAAGGCGACGGCGTTCATGACGATACCGCAGCGATCCAACAGGCCCTGCCCGACATGATGGGGCGGCATCAAATGCTTTACTTCCCCAACGGCACCTATCTCGTTTCGAACACTCTCGAGTGGTCCAAGAAGAACTCCGCAGGCCAAGATGCCTGGGGCATGAATTTCCTGTGCGGTCAAAACGCCCACCAAACGATTATTCGCCTGAAAGACGGAACATTCTCCGATCCACAAAAGCCGCAGAGCCTGATGTGGTGTGGTGGATTTGGTTCGGCGGATTGGTTTCACAACTATGTCGAGAATCTGACGTTTGATGTTGGCGCCGACAATCCAGGCGCGATTGGCTTACAGTTCTATTCGAACAATTCGGGAGCCGTGCGGAACTGCCGGTTTGTGGCCAGCGAAAACAGCGGTCTCATTGGCTTGGATTTGGGACATCGCGATATGAATGGACCACTGCTGGTTCGAAATTGCGAAGTGATTGGATTCCAGCGTGGGATCGCCACCTCGCGTGCCGTCAATGGCCAGACCTTCGAATACCTCACATTGCGTGACCAAAAACAGTTTGGCATGGATAACGAAGGGCAGTCGCTTTCGGTGCGTGGCCTGTATAGCGAAAACGCGGTCCCCGCCGTTCGCAGTTACGGCGTACTCTGCTTGGTCGACGCCAAGTTGCAAGGGAAAGCGGGCGCGGAGCGTTGGCCGGCCGTCATCAATTACAATGGCGGTCGCGTCTTTTTGCGTGACTTGCAATCGTCCGGATATGCGCGAGCAGTGGCCGATGTCGAGACACCGGATTGGTTCGCCAGCACTCGGTTGGTTGGCCCAGACAAACCCGGCAGTTTGGGCCCGGACGTCGGCGAGTATTGCTCGCATGCCGCAGCCATGGCGTTTCCGACCTTGGCAACGTCTTTGCGATTGCCGATTCAAGATCCGCCGCACGTTCCGTTGGATCCGTTGTCTCAATGGGCCAACGTCGATGACTTCGGGGCGGACCCAACCGGGACCAAAGATTCGTCAGCGGCGATTCAAAAAGCAATGGACTCGGGCGCGACGACCGTTTTCTTTCCAGGTTCCTACGCGCTGAGCCAAACCGTTATCGTAGGTCGCAAAGTTCGTCGCATCGTGGGGCTCGGTGGTTGGATCGACTATAACGGACAAGCCAAGCCCGACTTTCGCATTCTGGACGGCGATTCGCCCTGGGTGTCCTGCGAACATTTCTCGCATATTCACGGTGGGATCGAGATCAACACGAATCGCACGGTCTTGTTCCGCAGCGTCCAAGATGGTGATCTGACCTTTGGCAGCCGAGCTCCAAACGGCGAGCTGTTCTTTGAGGACGTTGTGACTCACAACTTGGTCTTGCAGAACCAAAATGTTTGGGCGCGGCAATTGAACGTGGAGAACGAGGGGACCCATGTGGCCAACGAAGGCGGGGACCTGTGGGTCCTCGGATTCAAAACCGAACGTGGGGGAACGTTGCTCGAGACACGACGGGGCGGACGTAGCGAGATCCTGGGTGGGTTCAGCTACACAACCACGGCCGGAAAGTTGGCCCCGATGTTCGTGACCAAAAACGCGTCCGTCTTCACGTTCTTTAATGAGGTGTGTTACAACGGCGATCCTTTTCTGAATTTGATCAAAGAGACTCATGGATCAGAAACCAAATTATTGGGCCGTGAAAGGAATCACACCGCCCCCTACAGTGCTAGGCAGAAATAGGATCGTGCAGCAAATGCTTGACAGTGGCGGCCGAAGGGAGCGGCATTGCCTGCAGATGGCAAGGCCCGACTGCGGATAGACAAGATGCGAGTGCACCGCGCGAGATCGGGATAACGCAGAGAAGGCAGCGTTTAGCGCACGTTGGCAATTTCAGTGGTTGCAGGGTCGGAAAATCGACGGTGGTGTGTAGGGATCGGCGTTGCCATCCGCAGGCAAATCGGGCGCGAACGTGCATCGCAAAACTTCTTGCATTCTTGTCGGCGGTAAAAAACCGATCCTAACGTTTTGGCAATAACTTCAATGTCGCGCGGACGGGGCGGTGGTCGGAGGTTAGGGGGTCGGCGATGACTTCCGCTGGGGAAACCGACCAGTCGGAACGTGGACCGGCAAAAATGAAATCGATCTCGGACTTGGGATTATTGGCCGGGTAAGTGCCGCGCTGATCCCCAGCTTTTTCAGCATTGATGGCGAACTCGCGAAACAACTTTAACGTTGGCGAATCCGGTTGATCGTTGAAGTCCCCCAACAGGATCCATGGCAGTTCTTGTCGCTGCAAATACTCCGCAACTTGCTTCGCTTGTGCCAAGCGAAACCTGTCATCTTTCACCCAATCGAAATGCACATTGACGACCAACACCTGGCGATTATCGGGCAAGGTCAACTCGGCGACCAAGGCAACTCTTGGCTCATTCCCTTCCGGCAATCGCAACTCTTCGACGCGAGCCAGCGGATAGCGCGACATCAGCCCCAGGCCATAGCGTCCGCCGTCGAAATCCATAAACGAACCAAACGCGGGGTGATACCCCAATTGTTGTCCCAAGAACTCGGGTTGATTGACCTGGCCACTACGACGTGCGCCAAGATCCACTTCTTGCAGACCAATCACGTCGGCCGAGAGCGATTGCAACCCGCGCGCGGTTCGTTCCAGATCCGTGCGATTGTCCATCCCATGACCACGGCGAATGTTCCAACTAGCAACTTGGATCTCTGGGGCAGCGGAGCTGGTATCGGTCACCGCCAGGGTCGCCAGCACGGCGGCATGATCGGAAGGAAACAACTCCGCGTGTTCGCAAAGGCGCTGCGATTGGACGGCGCGTAGTTTCTGTGAACGATAATAAATGAAGTCGATCCGCTCTTGTTCTTGCTCGGGAAAACGCGGGCTCCAAGTTGCATCGGCGGATCGATCAACCTGGGGATGCGTTTCGCGCCAGGCATCCCGGAAATGCGCGGCGGACATCAAGCGACTAGTGGGCCATTGGATCGTGCGGCCGTACTGCGCCATCGCCACCGAGTTCCAATCCAAGTGCGACATCGAGTTTAAATCGCCAGCCACCACCAGTGACACGTCGCGATACTTTGGATCGGCCAAACGATCCTGGATCGCGGCGAGCATCTTCTGCAGGTCGTCGGCTGAGGGCTGGGTCGCGGCAATCATTGCCACATCATCGGACTTGCCGCGGATCTCGGGCAGCCAGATATCTTCGCCATAGGGTAGCCAAATGCTATAGAAAGCCACTGGGCCAACGTTGGGCACCTCCACCAACGCCCCCACACATTTGAATTCTTCAAATACCGACAGGTCCTCGAGTATCGGATAGCGACTGTAGATCGAAACATTTGTGCCTCGCGGGTGGAAGTGAAAGGCCAGTTCTTTGCCGATCCACTCGCCCGAGCCATACGTTTCTTGCATGGCGACCAAATCCGCGCCGCTGTTGCGAATCACGTCCACGACTCGTGCGGGTCCAATCTTTTCCCCATCCTCCCGTCCCCCCCGCCAAATATTCCAAGTCATGACCTTGAACGAGAATGATGCTGGATTTGCTGGTAGATCTGATGGTCGAGCGGACTGCGGCTGGGCAAACACAGGAGCGGTGCAAATCCACGCAATCACCACTAGAAGCAAGGACTTGAAAAAGAAGGTGGGCATCGGTGGTTCTTCCCAGAGGTCGAGGTACGATTCGGATCAAGCACAAGCCCTACACGATACTCTTGGAGAATCCTCCCGCAAGTCATGGCAGTTGCGAGCTCGGCTCGATGTGTTTCGCAATTCGTTGGACTGCGAATCGAACTCTGGCTTTTTGACAAGAATGGTCGTTTCAGTCGAGTAAATTTTCCGAACGACGTGCTACACACTTTCCATCCCGCTCAGGGTTCCTTCGATCGTTACCAATTCTTCATGGACTTGTGGTATGATGACGCGACATACCTGTGGGCCAAGCTGACTTTCGATTAGGGAGCACTTCCATGCGTACAGAACCAAGGTGGGTAAAGGCACTGGGCCATGATCGGGCGCGAATCAAGGCTCCTTGGGTCGTGAAGTTGGCGCACCTAGTGGTTGGCTTGCAGCCCATGGTGGTTGGCTTGTGGCTCTTGGTGGGTGTGTCGACCAGTCGAGGCAACGTCCAGGACCCGGTTGCGGCCGATGAGGGCATGACCCTGCCCAGCGTGGCTCGTGTGGATGCTCAGCCGTTGTTGTTGCTGACCAAGCGTTTGAGTGAAGCCTTGGAAACCATCGGTTCCCCCTTAAACGCCTCGGCAACCGCGGAGATAGCAACGTTGGCCGAAGAACCCGACGATGCCAAAGTCACCGCAACGATTCAGCGATTGTTGGATCCGCTGTGTGTGGCCGCCGTCGAGATTTCGCCGGACGGTTCGGTGCAAGTCATCGCGGGTCAAAACGTCACGGTCGAAGAAAACGGTTGGCGAGCGATGTTGGTGAAAGTCCTCAACCACGCCAACGTTCAAACGCAACTACAAACACGCAGTCCGAATGCGCTGCCGATTCCCACCGGTCCGCAGGACGAGGTTGAAAATCGGTGGATGTCGTTAAATCTGCATAACGAACGGCCGTTAGATACGCAGTTGAGTGGCTTGGAACTGGAGTATCGAATCCTCTTGATTTCTTCCGTGCGTGTCGGCACCCAACTCGGGAAACTCGCGTTTAGCCCCAGCGGTGAAAACGGCACCTGGGCCAATACCAATATCACCGTGGAAACAGTACCAGCGACTAAAGTCGAATTCCGAGTGACGGATGCGGATGGATCGGCCTGCATGGGTTGTTTCGAAATCCGAGATTCACTGGGGCGAGTTTACCCAGCACAGCCCAAACGATTGGCGCCGGACTTTTTCTTCCAAACTCAGATCTATCGCGAGACGGGTGAAGCGATCATGTTGCCTCGTGGCACTTACACGGTGGTCTGTTCGCACGGTCCGGAAAGCGTGCCTGAAACCAAGACGATCCAAGTCGGAGAACATCCGATCGTGATCGATTATCAGGTCGAGCGTTGGATCGATACCGCCAAGATGGGTTATTGGAGTGGCGATCATCACATACATGCGGCGGGATGTTTGCACTACGAGAACCCCACCCAAGGCGTGCATCCGCCGGACATGTTGCGGCACATCATGGGCGAAGACGTCAAAGTCGGTTGTTGTTTGACTTGGGGACCATGTTTCGATTATCAGAAGCAGTTCTTTACTGGTCGGCCCGACGATGTCAGTCGCTATCCGTACTTGCTGCGTTACGATGTCGAGGTCAGCGGTTTCGGATCGCACGAGTCCGGCCATTTGAATCTCTTGAAACTTCGGGAGCAAATTCCAGCGGGTGGCGACTCCAAGAACCACTGGCCAACGTTGGGGCTAAACACGTTGAAGTTTGCCAAACGGCAAGGCGCCGTCACAGGAACCGCCCATAGTGGAAACGGCCTGGGCCAAGTCGTGGGTCGAGTGGCCGGGGTCGATGGCCCGCACAAACTGCCTTGCTTCGATATCCCGGCCTTCAATGGCATCGGTGCTCATGAGTTCATCATGCAAGTGACGCACGAAGTCGACGGACCCGATGGCCAAAAGGTGCCCGCCATCGACTTTATTGCCACGATGGATACGACTCGCGAACACGAATGGAACATCTGGTATCACGTACTCAACTGCGGTATCCCCGTTGTGGCCAGTGGCGAGACCGATTTCCCTTGCATCACTGGCGAACGAGTGGGACTGGGGCGAGTCTACGTGAGTTTGCCGGGAGTCTTGAATTACGACGATTGGGTCGAAGCCCTGCGCCGCGGTGAAAGCTACGTCAGCGATGGCTCAGCACACCTGCCGAACTTTCAGCGAAACGAGGACGGCACTTTCTCCGTGGATGTCGCTGCAAGGAAAGCAGGATTCCCCGACATCGATGTGGAGTTGATTGCCAACGGCTATCCGATTGAAGTGCAAAAAGTAAAAGCCAATGGAACGCTGCAGACGCTGACCTTCGCCGCGCCCAAGTTGGAACAAAGTAGTTGGTTGGCTGTCCGAGTCTTCCCTTCGGCCCATACCAATCCGATCTGGGTCAAAATAAACGACAAGCCAGTGCGCGTCGCAACCAGCATCGAGTGGTGTCTATCTTCGTTGGAGCAATGTTGGCGCGAGAAAGCTCGAACGTATGCCCCGGCGGAGATGGGCGATGCTCGGGCGGCTTACGATCACGCGCGGAAGGTTTATCAAGGGATGTTGAATGAAACCAAATAACGCAAGTTGCGACGTTGTATGGCTGGGCAACGGACAGACATTTGGCGCACTGGCCTATGCTTGTTTGTGCCTTCTGCTCTTAAGTATACGGAGCGGAACTATCGCCAACGCCCAAGATGAGGATCAGCCTGAGCCGGAGGTTCTGATCACCGTTTCAATTTCCCCCGAGGCCCGCGTCAAGGCTTCACCAGGAAGTGCGTCACGGGTGTTGCGACAAGGCGAATGGACCGAGTTCACGGTGACGATCGAAAACACAGCCGGCATCACTTCGCCACTTGTGATCGAGTCCGAGCAACAGATGCGCGACGAGGGTAGTGGTTCGCTCCGCGAACCAATTGAGGGTAGCGGTTCGCTCCGCGAACCAGTTGAGAGTAGTGGTTCGCTCCGCGAACCGTCGTTGGACCGCGGAGCGGTCCACGACGCTGACCGCAGAGCGGTCCACGACCCTGAACGCGCGCGATGGATGCGTCTGGATTGGGACGCTGAGAAACCGCTCACCGGAGCGCCTAAAGAAACTCGGCGGCTGCGAATCTGGAGCCGTGACCACGGCGTGCGTTCGGCAGTGCTGAACTTCAACGCTGGCCAAGGCACCCAAGACCTCGGATTCCGCAGCGACGTTTTGTTGAGTTTTCGCGTGCTTGCCAAATAACGTCAGCGATTCGAGACCACGAACCCTTGCCACGCGAAAGTTGCTCCATCGTCCTTTTCGAGTTGCAGTAACGTTCAAGTTGCGTTTCAACACGACACACAGCAATGCTGGGCGGGGCCCCAATTTGCCCTTTTCGTTCCTGCATTCCACCCAACCTTTCGTCGTCGGGCGATCTAGGACGCGAAACAAGTTTTGCCGTGAACGGTATTGCGGTGAACCGAGATTCTCTCGCTAGAAACGCTCGGTTGAATGATCCATGAATATTGAACCATGAATAATCCCAAGCGTTCAGCCCTTTCAAGACGTCGCTTGAATTAGAAAGAGCTGTGGTTCAAGCGAGCCATGGCTTGTTCGATTTCGCCGATCACTTCCGGATCGCTTTCGAGTGGATGTTGTCGAGCGAGCGCGGAGTATGCTTGTTGACCGCCAATTTCTCCCAAAGCCCAGGCCGCAGCTCCACGGAGGACGGCGTCCGTCTCGTGACACAGCAATCGTTCCAGCGCCGGAACACTGGCGGCGTCCTTTTGGTTTCCCAATACATACGCCGCGTTGCGAATGGCTCCTGTGCGTTTGCTGCGCCACATCGGGGTGTGGCGGAACCGTTGGCGAAACGCGACGTCGTCCAGGGCCGTCAACTCGAGCAAGTCCACGACGGACTGTAAGCCCGCTGTGTCGACGGCGCTGTTTCGTGGATCGGCATGTCGGTTCCAAGGACAGACATCCTGGCACACATCGCAGCCAAACCACCAAGATCCTAAACCCGTTCGCAGTTCGATGGGCACCGGCCCCCGATGTTCGATGGTGAGATAACTGATGCAACGCCTGGCGTCCAAGACCCCCGGTTCGGGAAACGCCTGCGTCGGGCACGCCGTCAAACATCGCGTGCACGACCCGCAGTGGTCCGATTCGTGTGGCAAGTCGTATTGCAGTTCGGCATCCAAGATCAATGCGGCCAAGAAGAAGTACGACCCGGCTCGTTTGTTGATCAGCATGGTGTTCTTGCCAACCCACCCCAAGCCGGCCAAACGAGCAAAATCACGTTCCAACAGCGGTGCGGTATCGACGACGCCTCGTAGGTTTACCTCTGGCCAACGAAGCTGAACCTGGGCCATGAGTCGCTTCAAACGCGAGTGGATCCAATCGTGGTAGTCGTCGATGGCCCAAGCATAACGCGCGATTCGTCCCGCACCGGTTCGCGGCTGGGGGCTGCTAACTTGCTCGGGGGATTGCACGCCAAACGCCGGGTCGTGCTCGGCCGACGCTTCTTGGTCCTCGGCGGTGTAATACGAGGCTCCCAACATCAAGACCGACCGCGCGTGGTCCAAAACGCCACGCGGGTGCGCGTAGGCCGCGCGCCGCTTTGGCAAGTATTCCATGCTGCCGGCCAGGCCCCGATCCAACCACTGGCAGAAAAAGTCGTAGTGGGGTGGCCGAATCGCTGGGGCCGCTCCACACAAGAAGAACTTTTCCTCGGAAGCTAACGACTTTAACGATTGGGTGAGTTCTTCCGGATCGGGCGGTGACATAAATGGGCTGTTTCGGCAAGTTGGAGGGGTTTTTCGTTGGCAAGTCTTGAAAAGCAAACAGCGCCAAATAGGCTGAAGGTAGCGGAAGTCGTTCCACGGGTTCCGCCATTTTCACAATCCCTCCCCGGAAGGCAATCTCATGAACGTCCCTTTTCTCTTCTCGACTGGGCGGCTAGTCCGAACCGGCCTTGCCCTGGCTGCCTTAATGATGGTCGTATCTTGTTCGACGAATTCTGTTCAAGCCCAGGGCGCGGGTTACGATTTTGGCGTCGGGCTGGGTTGGGCCCAACAGCCCATACGTTTGTCGACACCCCGCGAAGACCTGCCTTATTTTGCCAAGTTTCCGCCGGTTTACTACGGAGACATGGTTCGCCGACCATTTGGCTTTAGTCCGTACGCGCTGCCACCGGGAATCGAACCGATCGAGCAACGCGTCTTGCAGCAAACCATGGGTCCTCGGACGATTCTAAATCCCTTCTGCGAACCGGGTCGCGCGCGTCCAGTCGCTCCGCCGGCTCCGCCAGCCGTTGAAGTGACACCTCCCGCGGCAGACGCTGTTCCGGCTCTGCCGACCATTGAAGACGGCGATGTCGCCGCCCGCCGAGCCTAGTTAGGCTCTGTCAATGCTTCATTTTGGGGTTGGTCTGGTAAAGGGGGCAAGAGTCCATTGCCGTAACGGCCGTTCGGGTGCTTCGCACGATGAACTCCCGATCCCTTTACCAGACCCTAAGTTTTGGCTGTGACAAGACACCAGCCTTTGATTCGCAGTCAGTCTTTAGCGCGGGCTCCGGTGAAACTGGGATCGCTTGAACTCTCCTATCGGGTTCCTGAATGTTTTGTGGACCAAGCGGCTCTTCTGTCCTGGGCCGGGACCCAAAATCTCTCCTTCATGGCCGATCTCAAATTCTTGGCCTGAAATTCTTGGCCGGTTCCGAAAGGCCGTGCGAGCCGTTACATTAAAGGCCGCCTCGGGTCACGAGATTGGCTCGGTTGGCTTTGGGTGGCTAGTCCTTTTTCTACGCGAGTTGATTGGAATGAATATTCGGTATGCGGTTTTGTTGGGTGCGATTCTTTGCTGTTTGACAACGGCGTGTCAAACGAACACGGCAAGTTCTGCGAAAACGGATGCAGCCGGGCCGGTTAAGCCGCTGTCCAAGTCACAGGCAGGCGTGGTGAAGGTCCAGCATATTTTGATTGGCTTTCAAGGTTCGGTACCGCGAAAAGACATCAAGCGAACGATGGCCGAATCCGAGGCGTTGGCGAAAGAGCTCCTGGCCAAAGCCAAAGAAGGTGCGGACTTCGGTGCGATGGTCAGTGCCCACACAGACGATTCGGCACCCGGCATTTACGTGATGTCCGATAACGGAGTCGACGCGCTGCTTTACCCAGACGGTGAAGTTTTCAAACGCAGTGATATGGCCAAATCGTTTGGCGACGTGGCCTTCCAATTGAACGTTGGCGAGATTGGGATGGCCGATTACAACGTTCTCAACAGTCCGTTTGGTTGGCACATCATCAAGCGGCTGGAATAACTCCGGACTTGCTACGAAAATCCATAGTCTTGGAAACCGCTAGACTGGGTTTGTGCACCTGATCGGTCCACGTGCGTGTGGGCTTGACTGGCGGTAGTCCATGGAGCTTGGTCGAAAAATCGGCCTGACCCTTCGAAAAGGGACAGGCCCGTTGGGGATAAAGCTGCAGCCTGCGTTTACCGCTGAGGTCACAAACATGCGAATTCTTGCGACGGTTTCTGTGTGGATGCAACAGATAGGTCGGCACCATTTCTTGCCATTCGGACGAATCGGGTTGATCGCGTGTTTGTGCGCGGCTTGGGTCGCCGGGATTGGCCGAGCCGACGAAGGCATGTTGCCGATCAGCGAAATTGGTGAAGTGGATTTAGCGGCGCGCGGGATTCGTTTGCAAGCCGGCGATATTTTTGATCCGACAGGAACGTCGTTGGTCGACGGCATCGTCCGTGTCAACGGGTGCACCGGTTCCTTCGTTTCGCCAAGCGGCTTGATTCTGACGAACCATCATTGTGCCTACCAAGCGATTCAGGCCAATAGTTCTCCGGATCGCGATCTGTTAGCGAATGGTTTTATCGC
Organism: Planctomycetaceae bacterium; assembly: GCA_016795075.1. GTDB lineage: Bacteria > Planctomycetota > Planctomycetia > Pirellulales > Pirellulaceae > M30B19. The sequence goes on from JAEUIP010000042.1 coordinate 15,915, forward strand.
GAAAGCGATGAAGGACGAACTTCCAGCGGCAGGTTTCACGGTCCGAATCACGCAGTCCTACCAAGACGTGTCGCAAGAAGTGCTGAGTGTCGTCCGCCCGGACATGGACTTCGCGGAACGAACGAAAGCAATCGAGCGTCAATCGAAGGTGTTGGAGCAACAGGCCGAACAAGCCAACCCAGGCCTGCGCGCCGAAGTTGCTGAAATGTTCATCGGCCAGACCTACGGATTGTTCTTGTACGTGTATTTGCGCGATGTGCGGTTGGTCTTCGCTCCACCCGCTTCGGTGGGAAACTTCGGTGGCGATGTTGACAATTGGGAATGGCCGCGACACACGGGCGACTTCTCCTTCATGCGTGTCTACACGGCACCGGACGGTTCGGCCGCCGATTATTCGCCCAACAACGTGCCCTACCGGCCCAAGCGTTTTCTGCAAGTCAAATCAGAAGGCGTGGCCGAAGGCGATGCCATCATGCTGTTGGGATACCCAGGCAGAACGGTCCGACACCACACTTCCGCGTATCTGCAAATGCTCCGTGACGTCACGTTGCCTTGGACGGTCAAGTCTTATCAGTGGCAAATCTCGGTCATGGAAGAGGCTGGGCGAAACGATCGAGCCGTTGCCATCAAGCACGCCAACCGCAGCAAGAGTTTGGCGAATGTGGAAAAACGCGCCCGCGGCCAACTCAAAGGCTTGAATCAAGCGGGCTTGATCGAACGCCGGCAACAGCAAGAAGCGGAGTTACGTCAATTCATCAGTGCTGACCCGGAACGACAATCCAAGCACGGCCAATTATTGGATCAAATCGCTTCGGTTTACGCGGAGATGTCAAAGACCGCCGCAACCGAAATGTTGGACCGCAGCTTTGTCGACGCGTGTCGCACTTTGCATCTGGCTTATCAAGTTTACGACTCGGCAGTCGAACGGCAGAAGTCCGATTTGGAACGTGAATCCGCATACATGGATCGAAACTTTTCGCAAACAGTGCAGCAATGGCGTTTGGTACAAAAAGATTTGGACGTAGCGACCGACACCCAAATCTTGACGGGCTTGTTGGAGCAACTCATTCAAGCAAGTTCTGATCCAGAGCGCCGTCGCTTGCAACCGGCAGATCTGTTGGGGCAACCGGTCGAGCAGTGGTTCGCCGCCAGTCCTTGGTCAAACGCCGAATACCTGGATCAGGTGCTGGGCAAGACCCCAGCGGAACTCGCGGCATTGCCTGACCCCGCGTTGAAGTGGGTCATCGCCATGTATCCGCGGCTGACCGAGTTGCGAGGGCTCGAGAAGCAACGACAAGGCAAATTGAATCAGCTGTACGGCGATTTGATCGCCCTCAAGAAGCAGCAACTTTCGACTCAATTTGTGCCGGATGCCAATGCCACGTTGCGATTGACGACCGGTCATATCAAAGGATTTTCGCCCCAAGATGCGGTGTACAAAGCACCATTCACGACGTTGCGTGGCTTGGTTCAGAAGACGACCCACAGCGATCCTTTTGAGACTCCGGCGATTGCCTTGGAGAAGATCGCGGCCGGTGAAGACGGAGGCTTTGCGTCCAAGTCGCTGGGCCAAGTCCCAGTCAACATGCTCTACGATACCGACACGACCGGAGGCAATTCCGGCAGTCCGATCATGGACGCGAGCGGTCGGTTGGTCGGTGTCAACTTCGATCGAGCATTTGAGGCGACGATTAACGACTTTGCTTGGAATGCGGATTACAGTCGTTCGATTGGTGTCGATATTCGCTACGTGTTATGGATCACCGGTACCGTCTATCAAGCCCAACATTTGCTTGCGGAAATGGAAGTGGGTGTGCCGCGCCAAGATTACTGGATCTTCTTGAAGACCGGTGCGCCAACAGGCAATTTCGAACGCTCCCAAATCGAGACCATGCAAGGCGAGCATCTAAAAAATTTCCGGCGACTGCACTCGATGGATCGTCTGGTTGCTGCCGGACCCTTGGGTGATCCCGATCGTCAGCTGCGTGGTATCTGTTATCTGCGTGCGAAAGACTTGGCCGAAATGGAACAAGCCTATCAACCCGACCCCTTTATCGAGAATCAGCTCTTGAAAATTGATGCGTCGCCGATTGCGGCCCAGATTGGTCGGTTCAATTCGGGATTTAGTGTCGCAGAAATGGAAGAGTTCGTGTGTGTGGTATTTCGCCCGGTGGCGGGCGCAACCATTGATCCGGCAATGGCTCGCGCCAGTTGGGAGCAAATGCAACAATTGCACCAACCCGACAAAATGCGGTTGGCAATGCGGTTTGACCATACGGCTGAATCGGAATATTTGGGCGTCGCAATTTTCAAGAAACATCCGATTGAAGATATCTCGAAGTGGCTCGATGAATTGAGCGTGATTCAGCAATCCCAAGTGCGGTATACACTGATGCCGCTGTACATGAGCGCTGGCATTTTGGATGCGACGGAATAATGGAACGACGGCACTTGGATTTCCGAACGTTGGATGACGCCGTACGAGATGCTCGGCAGTTGCTGCAGACGGGTTATGAACAAACGGGTCAATGGAATTTGTCGCAGGTCCTTGGTCATTGCAACGATTGGCTGCGATTTCCCTTGGACGGCTATCCACGCGTCAACTTTCCGATCAACTTCTTGCTCTGGATGGCGAAGGTAACCCTCGGCGTTGGGATGCGGAAGAAGATACTCCGGGAACGAGCGTTTCAAGCCGGTTCCGCCACGATGCCACAGACGGTCAAGCCGCCCCATCACGCACAAGTTTCAGCAGCGCTGGAGCAGTTGGAACGTACGGTCGAGAGATTCAAAAGCCATCGTGGCTCGCTATACCCTTCGCCATTGTTTGGCAAAATGACCTATGAAGAGCATCGCGAGTTGCAAGTAATCCATTTGCAGCATCACTTGAGTTTCTTGGTGCCCAAGGCTTCCTCCTAATCGCTACCTCTCCGGGAGTATGATATGCGTTTTCTGTTGGTCACTTGTTTGGTTTGCTGGTTTGTCAACTTGGCAGACTTTGTCCAGGGACAAACGTCCAACGACACGACAGGTGCAGCGGCCGTTGCGCGCGTCGCGGGCCAGCGCGACTTGTTGATTGATGTCTACTATCGCGCTGGAAATCCAGATGATGAAGCTTGGCTCAAGCGGGCTCGGGATTATGCGGCCAAACAACCTGGTTTGAAGGTGGTACCGCGTGATGTCACCAGTGACGCTGCGCTAGAAAAGACCATGCAGAGCATTCAATCCGCGCTCCAATTGCCGAAGACGTCCGTTCCCTTGGTCTATGGCTTCAACCGCGCCATTCACCAAGTGAAAGACGACGCCGATTTTGCGGCTCAAATGGATCGCTTGCGGCAACTGGAGATGTACTGCCAACCCAATTGCCCACACTGCGATCAGGCGGAGCAACATCTGAAAAAGACGCTGCCGCAATATCCGGCAATTACCTTTGTCAAACGAAACATCGTCAATGACAAAGAGGCGAAAGCCGAACTGCAGGGCCTGTTGAAACGACGTAACACGAACACGCAAACCGTACCTGTCTTGCACTTTGCCAACCAACTGCTGATTGGATTTGATAGCCAACAGAAATCGGGAGACAAGGTTGACGAACTATTGAAACGCTGGTCCTGGGAAACGCCTGCGGCCCGATAGATTTCTTCGTCGTTTAACTACTTCTTAACAGCTTTCCGTACGAAGAGTGATTATGATCGGATACGCGATTGAAGCCTCGGATCGGTCGCGAGCCGATTGAAATCAAGCAACCTTCGCTCTGGTCTTGGGGACAGCCACGGCACATCGGAAAGGTCCATCACCATGCATCGATTGTTTGCGCGCGCCGTCGTCGTCGGACTGTGTTTCGCGGCCGAGTCCGGATACAGTCAAGAAGCAGCAACCGCGGTCCAGGAAGTGATCGTGCCTGCCGTATCCTTGGCCGAGTATTATGCTCCCACGGCCATGCCGGATCGAATTATCCTGTCGTTGGTCGGAGACCCCAGTACGGCTCGAGGTATCAATTGGCGGACTTCCCCCGATATATCAACCGCTTACGCGGAATTTGCGGAAGCTCAGGCTGGGCCGCTGTTTGTGAATAGCACGCAACGAGTGACCGCGACCACCGAAGCCGTTCAGGTGGATTCCGTCACGGCGCATTTTCATCATGCAAATTTGATCGACCTGAAAGCCAACACGCCATACGTTTATCGAGTGGGGGACGGCACAAATTGGAGCGAGTGGTTCCAGTTTCGCACCACGCCCAGTGAGAACACACCTTTTTCGTTTGTCTATTTTGGGGACGCTCAGAATCAAATCCGTTCGCTATGGTCGCGAGTGATTCGCGAAGCGTATCGCGATGCTCCGCAGGCGGCGTTCATTTTGCATGCGGGTGATCTGATCAACCAAGCGGAAAGCGATTCGGAATGGGCCGAGTGGTTTGCGGCGGGCGCTTGGCTAAACGCCATGACACCCACGGTGGCTCTGCCGGGTAATCATGAATATACCAAGAACCCCGACGACACTCGTCGATTGTCGCATCTTTGGCGTCCATCGTTTCATCAGCCGACCAACGGGCCAGCGGGATTGGAAGAGACATGTTTCACGATGGTCTATCACAACATGCGATTGATTGCCCTGAATAGCAACACGCAACTGGCCGAACAGGCGGCTTGGCTGGAACAAGTCTTGGCAGCGAATCAGGAGCCATGGGTTGTGTGCTCGTTCCATCATCCGGTTTACTCGACGGGTAAATCACGTGATAACCCGGAATTGCGAAACTTGTGGAAGCCGATCTTCGACAAGTACAAAGTGGATTTGGTGCTGACAGGACATGACCACACCTACGGGAGAACCGGATTTGAAGTCCCCGGACTGTTGACCGTCGAGGTTGGCGGTCAGGACGTGGCTGTCGCGGATCAACCGGAAGTCAACTTGCCGACCGGGGTTCAAGCACTGGATTCCGCAGGAACGGTGTACGTGGTTTCCGTAAGTGGTCCCAAGATGTACGACCATTCGCGGATGGAGTTCATGAAGCGGATCGCCGAGGACACGCAGCTGTATCAGGTCATTTCGATCGATGGCAACAAATTAAGATTTGAAGCCAAGACGGCGATCGGCGAGCTCTACGACGCGTTTGAGCTGCACAAGACATCGCCCGGTGAAAAGAATCGGTTGGTCGAAGTCCCCGTGACCATCCCCCAGAATCTGCGGCCTACCCCGCCGCCTGCCGTTGCAGCGGAGCCCGAAGTCAAGAATTAGGCGGCCATCGTCGGAACGCCTTCCTTGGACATGGTTCCGGTTCGTGGTAGCATAACGCCGTTGAAGTTATGCCGCGAATGCCAAGTCGAAATGGGAAGGGAGCCGAGTGGTCGGCCAAAGCGAGGTTGTCATTGACGTCGAGCCGTTGATCCGAGTCGAGGGCTTGGGGAAATCGTATGGCGATTTTAGAGCCCTCGATCATTGTTCATTACAAATTCATGCAGGTGAGATCTTTGGGTTGCTTGGACCCAATGGAGCCGGCAAGACCACTTTGATGCGTTGTTTGTTGGGCTTCGTGCGCCCCACATCGGGCCAGGCCACGATTGGCGGCTTTGATTGTTGGGCCCAGCGGACCGAAGCGCACGCCCAGTTGTCTTACATGCCGGCTCAACCACAATTGCCGCGACTGTTGCGAGCGCGTGATGTTTTGCGTTTCTTCGCCGAAGTGCGTCCTCCTCAACCGCCGCGGGGGCCCTCGCAAAAAAACCAACCGCCGCGTTTGGATTCCGCGACGAAAGGGGGGCTCACGAACGCGTCCGTGCGGTTCGAACGAGCCTGTCAGTTGGCGGATCGCTTGCAACTGGATCTGAACCGATGGGTCGCTCTCATGTCGACGGGGATGCGTCAGAAGTTGGCGATCGCGGCCACGCTGTGTGCTGAAACACCGTTGGTATTTTTGGACGAGCCGACGGCGAATCTGGATCCCGATGTTCGCTCGCAGTTGCTGCAAGAGTTGGAGACGTTGCGTGCCAACGGGACAACGGTGGTCTTCTCCTCTCACGTCTTATCCGAAATCGAACAGGTGTGTGATCGCGTCGCCGTGTTGGCCAAAGGCAAATTAGTGGGCATCTCCGAGATGCGGCAATTGCAGCAAGGCAGCGTTATCACGGGGCGGTTGCCGGCAGGTACGATTTGGGAGCCTATTGGCGAAAGCATGGAATGGACAGCACCCGACCGATTCAAGTGGCAAAGTTATCGACCCTTGGAAGACGTCTTGCCCGGACTGCTGAGCCTTGGTGTGCGTGACCTCAAGATCGAGACCTTGGGATTGCTGGACGTCTACCATCGGCATCTGGCTTATCATGCGGGTGGCGAGGCCAGTGATCGTTCGCTGCACGGCAAGGATGACGGAACATGATTGGACCATTGTTACGCAAGACCTGGCTAGAGACCCGTTGGTTACTTGGCGGCTGCCTGGTGTTGATGTGCTTTTTTTTCTGGTTGCGGGTGTGGCTGGTTTCACGACTCGACTCGGGACGTTTCCAACAAATCTTGGAGTTGTTACCGAATCAGATTCGCTCGTTGGTGCGTGTGGATTTTTCATTTATTGTGACGCATACCGGGCGAGTGTCGATTGGGTTCGAAGAGCCGATGGTCATGTTGATCATGGCCATTTGGTGTATCTCGCGCGGGTCCGACTTGGTCAGTGGTGAATTGTCGCGCGGGACGATGGAAATGTTATTGGCCCAGCCGATCTCGCGCCGCCGTGCGTTCTTCGTACCGTTGTGTTATGCACTGGCGGGCGTGACGATGTTGGCCATGGCGTCACTGATCGGGACTTGGTTGGGTGTGGCCACGATTCAAGCGAATGAAGCCTATTATCCCGCGATCACCATTCCACTGATTGGAACTTCCGTGCCAATCCCGTTTGCGAAACCCATTGAGATGCGTGTGCCCATGTATGAGTTGGTTGATTGGCGCGCGTTTTGGCCCGGAGCCGTCAATCTGTTTGCGCTAGGGGTCACCATGTTGGGATTGGCTACGGCCTTCTCGGCATATGATCGTTATCGTTGGCGAGCCATCGGCGGGGTGGCCATCACGTTGATTCTGATGTCGATCGTCAAGGTCGTCGCGATGTCCTACGCCCCGGTGGGTTGGTTAGGATGGCTCTCGATTTTTTCGGCCTTCGAACCGGCTCTGTTTATTAGTCAAACCAGCACCAACCCGGCGGCCACTTGGAGGTTTTATTTCTTCGGCAAGGGAGATGTTCTGACGATGAGCCATTGGACATACAATTTGGTGCTACTGGGAATTGGTATCGGTTTGATTTGGCACGCCAGTCGTGTTTTTGAGCGTCGCGATTTACCCGCACCGCTATAGACAAACTACTAATCGCAGTCGCCGCTCCATTCAACCGCCAACACCAAATGAAAGCTTGTTCCAATTTATGGAGCATCAACGTAAGGTGTCGATGGCGTGTTGCCAGCATTGGTGTCGCTCCAGGCACCGGCTGGGATCGACGTTGCTTTCGTTTCGGACACAGCGGGAGCGGGCTCGGCGTGAGCGGCAATGACGGCGTTTTCCTGCGACGGAACTGACTCGGCATACTCTTTGGGCGTCCGAGCCGCGTGAAGCTCTTCCTGCACTTGTGGGTTCAGAAATGGGTAGAACAATTGACCCACAAAGTCTTCCGGCACATCATCGCTGTCGACACCATACTGCTCAGGCAGCTTATCCTTTGGCATGTAGAACGTGCCAAAGAGCCAGTCGTAAATCGCCAACGTGGGGGCAAAATTCATGTTGCCGCCTTGGTCCGACATCGTGTGGTGCCAATGATGAAAAATCGGGCTGGCGAACACGTACTTTAATGGTCCAAAACTCCATTTGACATTGGCGTGAACCAACCCGGAATACAAGTAGTTGAACGGGACCATCATCGCAAACAACACCGGAGAAAAACCCAACAAGATCATCAAGGTTCCCACGAAGATCGAGGACACGATGAAGTTAACGGGATGAAAGCGAGCCGCCACCATCCAATCCACTTCTTTGGGTGAATGATGAATCGCATGAAACTTCCAAAAGGCCGCTCCGTGGAAGGAGCGATGAATCCAGTACTGGATAAAGTCGGAGATGACCAACAGCAACACAAACTGCAACCAAAGCGGTAGTGTCGCGATCGGGGCGTAACCTTGTTTGACAAAGGCCGCGATTCGTTGCTCATCGCCGCCGTGCATCAAGTAGAGACCCGCGCCGACCATCGCCAAACTCAGCGGCGCGTAGAGCACGGAAGGCAAGAACCAGTAAATCGTATCCAGGAAAGATTCTCGTCGCCACAGAGGTTGCCGTGGATGCAAGGGGATCAACACGGCCAACACGCTAAAGACAATCATGCACATCCCAAACCAAGCGGCTGTGGTCAACAGTGCTGACAGAATCTCCATCATGACAATCCTCCGATACAAAATCAGCGATTTGGGCAAGAACTCGGCTCTTGGTTCACCCTAAAGAGCCAAGAGTCGGGGCCGCACTTGAGAGTTTCGACGTTTGGACCCGTCGTGCACTAAAGAATCCTGTCGGCTTCCGTTGGTAGCAAAAGCAGCAGTCGAGCCGAGCCGACAGACCCCACAAATTGTCACAGCGGATGCCGTTGCGATCGGACCAATCGTCCGACACGTTAGAATCAACCCTTCGACCGTCGTGGCGCCCGCGTGAAAGAAGCTTAGCGAGGAATGGCTTGTTCGAGCTGGCGCAAGGCAGCGGCGATTTTCAGTTCCAAAAGTTTGTGCCCCAGTTCCGCCGTCGCCAATTCGGGGCTGCCGTCGTTGCCCAAATCGGTCCGCTTCAGCCATTCCGAGTTCCGCAAAGGGTTCGCTTGGGCTGCCAACCACTCGGAGGTGTCCGCCAACCCCGCATGGGTTCCCAATTTCGCGACGTCGAATCCTTGCTCCTGGAGCCAAGTCGTTTGTCCATGCCCTGCGTAATACTGATCGAGAAACAAGACTCGCTGTCCGGATGGGCAGCGGATCTGCAACGACCGAGATGCCGCGCGCAATGGCTCTTGATTGCCTCCGCTATCCCCTAACAAGATCACGTTTTTGAATCCTTGCGTGAGGAAACTCTGGATAGCGGCTTCAACAACCGCTTGAAAGACTTCGGCTGGCAAGCTGATCGTGCCTGGAAAATTTTGATGCGGTTGCTCGGGCACGTAGGCCATCACAGGAGCGAGCAAAGTCCGCCCACGACGAGTTGCAATTTCCTGAGCGGCGAAGCGTACGATGGCATTGTGTTTGCCCGTCGGCAAGTGTGGGCCATTTTGTTCGGTGCCGCCGGTGGCAATCAAGACGCTGTCGTAACCGGCCGCTTGAGCCTGGGCGATTTCCGTCCAAGTCAATTCTTCGAGCCACAAACTGGGCAAGGGCTTTTCAAGCGGAGGCCAGGATATCGT
>JAEUIP010000430.1 GCA_016795075.1 Planctomycetaceae bacterium
GCAGCGGTCACTGGCACTCGACCACCTCGTTGGCGAGTTGGACCGGTGGTTGCCGTGGTCGCCGGATGGATCGGCGATTGCTGGACGCGACTGCGGGGTCATGAAACCGATTTGAATAGTGCCTTGGTTCGCATGGGGCAACTGAGGCATTTTTACTCGAGTGAAAAAGCCGTTCAGGAATTGGGCTATGAAGTAAGCCCGTTGCGGCCCGCCATCGAAGCCGCATGGAAGTTCTTGAGGGAACACGCCGTTCCCAAACACCCTTGATCAACGGGACTTTGTCAACGTCAAGTCCGCTTTGGCAAGCGTCGCTACTTTTAAATGAAGGTCACTGGTCTCGCAAGTTGCTGTGCCGTGGCCACAAAATCCAATCGCCGGTTGGTTTGAGATCGAAGCGGTATTCGTTGGTGGGCAGTGTTCCAACCAAAGTTGACGCGCTCCCTGATGTTGCTGCGGTGGGCTCTGCAGCAGGATTTGTTGGACGAGTCGCCGAGCGACCTCCATCATCAACTTGATCTGCTCCAATACAGTAGACGATGAAGCCATTGTCCAAGATCTGGTAACGCAAGGGGCGATGATCGATCGGATCCAGTGGGATCTCCTCCATGTATTTCCCAACTAAATCGTTTAACGATTCGGGCCAACGTCCATGGTCCCTTTGAAACTGAATGGCCGCTAAACCTGCGATCGCGCCGTGGCGTTGGGCGGCAATTCGCAAGTTCGCGTGTCGAGCCATTTGCAACGCCGGGTGCAACTTCTGTAGTAAGACATACCCCGAGCCCAATTCTCTGACTTCTTGCTCGAGCTGTTGAATCGAAGTGTCGAAGTATGGTTTGTCCAGGTGTTGCGGATACTGGTCGAATAGTTTGTTCGTTTGTTCGGTGAGTTGCTTGCGGGTAGCCATGATCAATAAAGTGGTGGGGGCGATCGTTGCTTGGACAGCCGATTCAAGCGTCCTACCCCAACTCCCGAATGGAGCATCTATTTCTGGTTGTCCGACCGACGCCACGGAAAGGAACTTGTTCCAGAAATTTAACCCTGCTGCGGTCAAGCGACCATCTCCGTTCCCATCATCCGAGTATGTGCATTGGATCACATCCATGATCCCAGCTCGTTCCGTCTCGACCGATAGATATACATAAGAATTGCACTTTTCGATTGCCGCTTGAATTTGTTCCAATTGTGTTGGGGACAGCTCGACTTTGGACGCTAATAATTCGTCAACCGAATCCAGTGCCATCGCCTGAACCGCCAGCCCAACTAGGCCCGCGATCAAGAACTTACTCTCGGTCACTTGCCCGGAAATTCCAAACAGTGCTTCCAAGTTTCTCACCGCACGGTCGGTGTCGTTTTGCTCGATCGCCCATCGTGTATCTACGACCAATAGCCTCGCCGCCTTTCGCATCACTTGAACATGTGGCAAGAGAACCATCATCATCGAATTGGATGTTGCTAGATCATTCTCAGTTGCGTCGCTGTTGTCCGTTGGATTGGCGCAGTTGGGAAAAAGAGCCTTAAAATCTTCTCGTGAATAGTTCGCGGGATTCGAGTGATAGACGATGCCGAACGAGGGCCTCACGCCGCCGACGCGAAAACCCTCCAACAAATCCTCTGCCGAAGCCAATTTCGCAATCGCGTTCTGCCAAGCCTCGCCGTCACTCGCGCGAACCAAACGACCATACTCATTACCGTTCTTGATATGAACTTCAGGAAAGTTACCTTCTCCCCCTTCACTGAAACCATATTTGATCCACAGGTCGCGATAAATAGTCCAACCTTTTTGATCGTCGGGCACTTCCATGATCGGCTGATTGAGGATCGCCAAATAATCCGTGCTCGGATTGGGCTTTTCCAGATAAAACATGATCGCCAAGACAATGAACCCGCCACCGCCGAGCGCGCCTAACCACATCGAAGCTTGTACCAATCGATTTTTCATTGTTCGATTCCTTTGTTTACCATTGCGAATGAGCGTGGCGGCCATGCTTGGATCGCCAAATTCCTCAATCAATCGCGAAATGCCCAAGCCCCGTTGGAGTCCATCTTGAAAGTGCGCCACAAGTTCTGTAGCAACTTCCTCTTTTTCATCACTGAGCAAGCCTGTCTCGGCCACCAACCCCAGCAGCATCTTTTGGGCGTCGTTCGGCAAACCCGACTCACGAATCGTCTGCCGCCACCGCGCGGAACGAAACCATACCCGGACTCTTTTCGTAGAGGTCGGGTTGGATTCGTTCGGCGGTTGTACGATCAAGTGGTTCATGGTTCGACCGATGTTCTTTTGGCTCGGCTTAGGCCCAGGCAATACCGCGCGGACTGGGAGCGAGCCCTAGAGCTTGGAGGCCTTGGACCAACGCCGTCCATTGCACGCGGTCCTGCTCCAACCTTGTCAACCCAGTCGGTGTGAGCCGGTAGTAACGCCGCTGGCGACCATTCGGTGCGTCCTTGTTCTCGGAGACAACGTAACCCTTGGCCTCCAAGTTGTAGAGCATCGGATACAGTGTCGATTGCCCCATCTCCAAAACACCTTGGGACCGCTGGGTCAGCGCTTCGACAATTTGATAGCCATACATTTCCCCTCCGGCCAGCAATTGCAGAACAGCCGCCGGCCCTGCCCCCCTCATCAATTCGCTTTCAATCTTCACCCGACCATCCTTTATGTTGTTACTTACCCTGCAAAGTATGTCATACATAGTATGTGTGCCTCAAAGCGATGTCAACTGACAGGCAGCAATATTTTTCCCGGTGGGAGCTGCTACAATGTTGGCATGAGTTTTCCGGAGAACCGGCACCATGAATCATCGCGGTTGTGGCAGCAACTGAGCGAGTTGGAGATTACCCCGCCCGAGCAAGCGTGGACCTTTGAGGCCCGTTTGGCAAAAGAGAATGGCTGGGGATTGGACCGTGCATTGGCAGTTGTTGGCGAATACAAAAAGTTTCTCTTCTTGGTCCTGACTAGCCAACATCCGGTCACGCCATCCGAAGATGTGGATGCGGCTTGGCATCTACACCTTTTGTACACTCGCAGTTATTGGGACGTCCTGTGCGCCAAAATTGCTCAGCGACCCATTCATCATGTTCCCACCGCGGGAGGCTCGCACGATGACGACAAGTACCGTCGCCAATATGCCGAGACTTTGGAGCGATATACGGAAGTCTTTGGCGTTGTGCCGCCGCGTGATATTTGGCCGTCGGTCGCCGAACGATTTTCCAGCTCGCGCAACGCTCGGTGGGTAGATGCTTCCGAGTATTACTTGGTTCCGCGACCGTGGCGGTGGTTAACCAAACGACTATTTCGCGCTCGTCCTATCAAAAAGAAAGGCGATGTTCATGCAACTTAATCCGCTAAATTTCAACGGACCGACGTTCTTGATCTTCTTTACGGTACTCTTGTTTGTTGGCATTGTGGTCCAAGTCTTGGTGCGAACACTTTTGTTGGCACCGTTGGCACGACCGAGTCAAACCGGCAAGCCACCGCAACCGCTGTCGTTGTACGAATTAGCCTATTTGCGAGGCCAGGCATTGGCGGTTGGACAAGTGGGAATCATCGAGTTGTTGAATCAGCGCTTGATCGAACCAGATCTTCAAACCGGTCGCTTCCGAGCGATAGGAATCGTGGACCGTCGATCCGCGAATTTACTGCCCGAGGTCCCGGCAACATTATTGCGAGCCTGCCAAAGCGGCGCGGGTTTGAAGCCCGGAGCGATTCGCAAAGAAATTTCCTTCGCTGCGGAACGACTGCGCGACAACTTGGAGCAGCTAGG
>JAEUIP010000431.1 GCA_016795075.1 Planctomycetaceae bacterium
GTCACTCAATGACTGACGGCAATCGAACATGGGGATGCAGTGGCAGCCGAGAAGTTATTGCCATTGGTCTATGAAGAACTACGAAAGTTGGCCGCCGCCAAGTTGACTCACGAAAATCCCGGGCAAACGTTGCAGGCCACCGCCTTGGTTCACGAAGCGTTTGTTCGGTTGGTCGATGTGGAAAACGCTCAGAAGTGGGATAGTCGAGGTCACTTCTTTGCGGCAGCCGCTGAAGCCATGCGTCGGATTTTGGTCGAAAACGCGCGCCGGCGCCGGCAACTCAAACGAGGCGGGCAATATCGACGAACGGACATGGATGACTTTCCTATTGTGGCCGACGAAATAAAAGAAGATCTGCTGGCTTTGGACGATGCGCTCACGAAGCTGAATTCGGTGGATGCCGACGCCGCACGACTGGTGCAACTTCGCTATTTTACAGGACTGACCATCCCCCAGGCCGCTGAGTCGCTGGGGATCTCGCCGCGGACTGCCGACCGACTGTGGGCCTTCGCCCGGGCTTGGCTGCATCGTGAAATTTCGGGGACGGACGAGCACGCAAAAGATTCTTGAATTATTTTGGCGTGAAACAACCTTAGATCTCGCATGGATGCACGCCAACGGCACTCGGAGAGCAGAGGGCCATCGACCCGTTCGCCGCGACGCCCATCCCCAAGTGCACGATTTCACGCACAAGGCTCAACCAACAAGGCAACCCCATGAACGAACGCGACATTTTTCTCGCCGCACTGGAAATCGCGGACGCCAACGAGCGACGAATTTGGTTGGACAAAGCCTGCGCGGAAAACGTTTCGCTGCGCGCAGCCGTGGAGGAGCTCTTCGCGTCACATGAACAGGCGGGGAGTTTTCTCGGCCGCCCACTCGTGCAAGCTCCGGTTCCGACGACTCCTCGCGAGCATGCGTCCAAAATCTCGACGGCCTCAATCGACGACCAACCAACGCTCCCCTTCGCAGGTCAGCGCACCGACGAAGACGAAGATAACGTGGGCAACGAAATCCCACGTGGCTATCTCGCGCCATCTTCGAAGCCCGGCTCGCTCGGAAGACTGGGTCACTACGAGGTATTGGAAGTACTTGGAAAAGGTGCGTTTGGCACAGTAATGAAAGCGTTCGATGAAAAACTACATCGAATGGTGGCAATCAAAGTCATGTCGCTCGAATTGGCCGCCACCTCGCCCGCGCGAAAGCGATTCTTGCGAGAAGCCCGAGCTTCGGCTGCGATCAGGCACGAGAATGTGGTCGCTAGTCATGCGGTAGAAGAGCAACCCATTCCCTATTTGGTCATGGAGTACATTCCAGGCAAAACCTTGGCGGACGCGTTGGCCGGCGAAGGTCCCTTGGAGCTAGTTGATTCACTGCGGCTTGGTCAACAAATTGCTGCGGGATTGGCCGCGGCCCATTCACAGGGCTTGGTCCACCGCGACATCAAACCGGCAAATATCTTGCTGGAAGCGGGCCACGAATGGAAGGTCAAGATCACGGACTTTGGGCTGGCTCGCACGGCGGATGACGCCAGCGTGACGCAAAGCGGAACGATTGCCGGGACGCCCATGTACATGTCGCCCGAGCAGGCTCACAGCGGCGACATCGATCACCGGTCCGATCTGTTTAGCCTGGGGAGTGTGCTGTATCAAATGGTGAGCGGCCGGCCTCCGTTTCGCGCTTCCTCAACGTTGGCGGTGTTGAAACGAGTCGCCGAAGACACGCCGCGGCCCCTCCAAGAGATCATTCCTGAAGTACCCGATTGGCTCGTGGCGATCATCGCAAAGCTGCACGCCAAGAGGCCAGAAGCTCGCTTTCAATCGGCTCAGGAAGTGGCTGATCTGTTGACGCGTTGTCATGCCGAATTTCAACGAACAGGGACGGTTACATCCGTGGCGGGCTTGATTGACGACGACAATTCAAGTCGCGCTGACGACCACAAACGCACGAAACCCGCCCGACGATACACGACCGGGATTGTTCTCATCGCCATGATGTCCATGATGATGTTCCCGATCTTATTTAGCAAACAAATCAGTCGTAGCGTGGACAGCTGGCTATGGGGAGAAATCCCAACGCTGCCAGCGACCGATCGCTTGGCCGGAATACGCTTCGACGGAGTTGACGATTTTGTCCAAGTCCCGGTGAATTGGGACCTGCCGCAGTTCACGATAGAGGCTTTTGTCACGTCCATGGAAGAGGACTCCCGAGGCACATTGGTCGAACTTTCCAATTATGGTTCGGGAATGAAAGATGAACGGATCGGATTGTTTGATGGAGTCGGCGCAAAGGGCGAACTACTGAGCTTTGCCACGGTCGAAGGGCGCCAAGGAAGTTTGAACGGCTACGGACCTCGAACACCAGGAGTCCGGGAACATCGAGCAATTGTTTGTGACGGGGAACAACTGGACTACTACATCAATGGTGTCTGGCAAGGTGAACGGTCCATTCAGCCACAAGATCGTTTGCTCTGGAGAATGCGCTGGCTGACGATTGGCTGCAAACTTGGTCGCACGGAATTCTTCAAAGGGGAGGTCGACCAACTCCGCGTAAGCAAAGTCGCTCGATATCGAAACAACTTCACGGCGGTCCCCAGCGTTTCCGACGACGATGCAACACTCGCGTTGTACAACT
Organism: Planctomycetaceae bacterium; assembly: GCA_016795075.1. Classification (GTDB taxonomy): domain Bacteria; phylum Planctomycetota; class Planctomycetia; order Pirellulales; family Pirellulaceae; genus M30B19. The sequence continues at coordinate 2,635 of JAEUIP010000431.1, forward strand.
TCGATGAAGGGCAGGGCGAGGTGTTAAAGGACGCGTCGGGAAATGGGAACGACGCCAAGATCTCTGGTGCAACTTGGATTAATCCGAGCAAATAGCGACGTGCACGGTCGCGCAGCGTCTCGCCGGTCCAAATTCCGATTCAACTGGGTTTTCCAGGATCACCGATTGGATGATTGCTTCTCCCGAGCCGACAAAAACGACGGGCTCGAGCTTTGATGGATCTTTTGAAGAATTTTGGGTTTGGCAAGGGAATAGCACTTCACGCCGTTTTGTTACTTTCCTGGGCGTTTCGTAACGATTTTTCAGCGAATGGCCCACCCAATCGGTCGGAGCTACGATGCATGTCGGTCGGCCACCCCCAAAAAAGGTTGCCTTTTGCCGGATTTGGCGGTAAACTTGGGCGAATGGATCGAGGCTCGGGGTGGACCTGGGCGGCTGATTCGATCGAGATGGATTAGGCAGATTTTTCGAGTGAGGTAGAGCAGACGATGGTCAATTACAATCCGTACCAAAACCAAAACACCATGGCGGCATCGTATCCAGACGGCCGAATGATCGCAGCCGACGCCAGTGTTTCGGCGCGCACGACGTTTATCCGTCGAACCTACGCGGTCATGGGCGGAGCGATGCTGGCGTTTGTCGCTTTGGAAGCGTTGCTACTAGCGGTTGTCCCTTCCGAGACAGTTTTTAACTTGATGATGGGCACGCGTTGGTCATGGTTGCTGGTCTTGGGCGCGTTCATGGCCGTCAGCTGGGTGGCTCGCAGTTGGGCCGAAGGCGGAACTTCCCCGGCCATGCAGTACGCCGGCTTGGGCCTGTATGTGGTGGCCGAGGCAGTGATCTTCCTTCCATTGATGACCGTCGCGATGAGGATGGACCCCACGATTCCTTTAGCGGCCGGACTGGTGACCTTGTTTGTCTTTAGCGGCTTGACCTTGATGGTCTTTGTGACCAAAGCCGACTTCAGTTGGTTGGGTCGTTACTTGTGGTTGGCCGGTATCGCCGCAATGATCTTCATCGCGTTGTCCGTCTTTGGTGTCGTCGGTGGCGCTGGCATTGGAACGTGGTTCGCGGCGGCAATGGTGATCTTGGCTTCGGCGTACATCTTGTACGACACTTCGAACAT
>JAEUIP010000432.1 GCA_016795075.1 Planctomycetaceae bacterium
TTCTTCGGAGCCGCCACCGACGTCAATTCGCTGCGAAGTCTTCGTCGCGAGGTCGTAAACAAACAACGAGGCTGCTGGGTTTTCTGCTCCGGCCTTGGGGTAGTTTTCGGGATAAATCTCCGTTCCAATTTCCGACCAACCTCGAACGAGGAAAAAGGGTTTTACTTTGGAGTCATCGAACCGATAATAAAGGACTTTCTTCGAATCGGACGTCCACCAGATCGCCTTGTTCTGATCTAGTTCCTCGCCGTAGACCCAGCTGGCAGTCCCGTAGTGAATGTCTTTGTTTCCGTCGGTGGTCACAGGGATTTCTTGTTTGCTTTCGCGGTTGATGAGTACAACATTCCAATCGCGATAAACCGCTTCCCACTTGTCGTCCGGCGAGATGACCTGCGTGTATTGTCGACCGCGGGCCGGTTGTCCCACGTATTTGCCCGTCAGGCTGTCATCATTGCGACGGCGACGTGGACGATTCGGAGCTGCTGGTTCCGCGGGTTCGGCTTCCGTTTCCGCTGGGGGCTCCTCGACTTTGGTCTTTTCCAATGTTTTCAAGTTGAAAGCAAAGCGTTGACCTTCGGATGTGAACCGAACCAAATCGCCATTTTCATCCCATTCAATCTCCGAAACAGTCCCCGGTAAACTGGGAGCGGTCACCCGCTGAGCAAGCCCCGTGTTCGAAGCACTGAAGACAATCAGGAGTAGTCCCCACACGACCACTCGGTGTAGGAACGAGTTCGAGGTTGGGACATGGTGTCGTGTAAGATCTGAAAATCTCATGATTGATTTCACATTGTGATGTTGAGGGAGCCTGCACCGCCGTGACCGAAACGATTAGAACCGGCAGGCCCTTCCACATTCAATGCCCCTTCCAGCTCGGCGTCCAAGTCGATTGGGCCACCTGTTTCCGATTGGCTGGGCCGGCGAGATTCAACCTCTAACGTCCGCCAGTATCCCAACGGGAAACCCTCGCTATTTACGGTTGCGTGGAAGCCCGCGAACCGGGGAAGAATCGTGCGATTGGACGGGGCAAGGGCGATTCCCAAGTTAGACGCTCTCCGGTGGTTGGGTGCGCCAGCGTCAGACGGCCAGCGTGTAATGCCAGACGGCCGCATGGGTCGGACTTCGCTCCGTAGCGCCGGTCACCCGCCACCGGGCAGCCGAGATGCGTTGCCATTTGCACGCGAATCTGATGCTTGCGCCCCGTTTCCAATCGAATTTCTAACAGCGACAAACCATCGCGAGTTTGCAGCACGCGATAATGGGTCGTGGCGTGACGGGTATTCGGAGTCGGCTCGTCGTAACTATAAACTTGGTATGAGTCGTCTTCGACGAGGTGGCTGGTAATGGTCCCTTGTTCCTGCGGCGGTTGACCTTCAACGATGGCCCAGTATGTTTTTTCGACCGAAGGCCAGTTGTCTTGCAACTGGGCGTTGGTCTTCAGGCTACGGGCGAATAGTACCAATCCCGATGTTTCTTGGTCGATGCGATGGACAACCTGGGCCAGCACCGCGCGCCGGCGATCACGTTGTTGCAAGAAATCGTTCAAGTGACGGATCAGCGTGTCGGTCTTGTTGGTCAAGCTGGGGACAGTCAGAAGCCCGGAAGGCTTGTCGACAACGATGAGATCGTCGTCTTCATAAAGGAGTTGAATGCCCATGGCTTCCAGTCGTTCGCTGGCCGCCGCGGCATGAAGCGTAGAAATGGCGACTATGTCGCCGGGCCGTAGCGGATGATCGAACTGCCGCACGGTCCGGCCATTGACCGCAACGGCCCCAAACTTGAGCAATTTCTTGATGGACGTCCGATTCTGCTCGAGGACCGAGCTCAAATAAACCATCAGTCGGTCCTCACGCGAGACGGTCAATTTCTGCGGACCGGCCATGATAACGCTCGCTTGTGAGGTTGGTGGAACTTTGACTCGCAACGTTGGTCGCCGGGAAATGGATGCGTTGTGGCAACGCTTGCCGACACAGAGACAGCATTCATCCAGTGTAGCAGACTTTCGTTCCGTCGGCAGCCAAACTCCGACCGCGTTCGCGCTCCGTAACGACACACGCCAGGGCAAAGGGTAGGGCGGGCGGAAACCATGATTTGGCTCCCGCCGCTACAAATACAACCATGCTCTGACAAGCGTCACTACAAGTGCAACCATGCGTTAGGCGGGCGCTGGCGTGTTAGCGAACGTATTCACCAAAGGTCTGACGCAGGGCCTGCAGACCAAGTTGCCCGTCGCTGCCGTCCACGACCACATTGAAACGCATCTCCGACGTGTTCATCATCCGAATGTTGATGTTCGCCTCGGCCAAGGCTTCAAACAACAGCGACCCCACGCTCGTGTGTGAGCGCAAGCCGATCCCCGAAACGCAAAGCTTCGCGATCATGGGGAACAGTTGGATATGAGACGCCAGTCCTTCTGCGACAAAACTTTCCGCCACTTTGGAAGCCGTCGCCAATTGATCGCGCGGGACCGTGAACGTTAGATTGGCGTTTTCGTCCGTGAAGTAGCTTTGCACAATCATGTCGATAAACACGTGGGCATCGGCGAGTTTCTGAAAGATTGCCGCAGCGACCCCCGATCGATTCGGGACGCCGCTTAAGGAGATCGCGGCTTGCGTATCGTCCAGCATCACTTCGTGGATCATCAGGTCTTCCATGCCGACCCGTTGCAGACGGGCCACCACATCAACCGCGTTGACGGGCTTCAATCCCGTCGGAACTTGAGCTTCCGTCACGGCACCTGCGGGCAGCTGAGCCAATTCAAAAGCTTGATGGACCGCGCGAACGGCCGTCAGTGCTTGTTCACGACTGACCAAGACACTAATTTTGATTTCAGAAGTGGTAATCATCTGCAAGTTGATTTGCGCGTCGGCCAAGGCGCGAAACATGCGATTGGCCACGCCCACTTGAGTCGCCATCCCCAGTCCCACCGCCGAGACCTTCGAAACCAGATCGTCCGAATGGACTTCCACTCGATCCGCTCCGTCACCCGATAAGCCGGCGATCGATTCGTGCACCGACTTCAAGGCGAGCTTCAGTTCTTTTCGTGGCACGGTGAAGCTGACGTTGGCCTTGCCATCCATGCCCACGTTTTGCACGACCATGTCGATCGTGATCTTGCGTTCCGCCAGAGGTTGGAATAGGCGCCGACTCACACCGGGGACATCAGGAACACCAATCACGGTAATGCGGGCTTCGTCTTTGGTCAACGCGCAACCACTGACCGGCATGTTGGGAGCTTCCGAGTCGGTGGCAATCAACGAACCTGGATAATCGCTGAAGCTACTTCGCACGCGGATCGGCACGCCAAACTTTTTGCCGAACTCGATCGAACGACTGTGCATCACGCCCGCACCCAAACTAGCCAGTTCCAACATTTCTTCGTAGCTGACTTGGGCACACAAACGCGCTTCCGGTAGCACGCGCGGGTCCGTCGTGTAAACGCCGTCGACGTCGGTATAAATTTCGCACTGATCGGCTTGCAGCACAGCCGCCAACGCCACAGCGGTTGTATCGCTGCCACCTCGGCCCAAGGTCGTGATGTTGAATTCTTCGTCGATCCCTTGAAAGCCGGCCGCAATCACGATGTAGCCCTGATCCAAGAGTTGCTTGACGCGTTCCGTCGAGATCGATCGGATACGAGCTTTTGTATGCGAACTGTCGGTACGAATCCCAATTTGTCCGCCGGTCAAACTGATGGCCTTGTAGCCCAAGGAATGGATCGCCATCGCCATCAACGCCACACTGACTTGCTCGCC
>JAEUIP010000433.1 GCA_016795075.1 Planctomycetaceae bacterium
CCGATAGTTCCCATAATTGATCAATCGCCGCCGTCCGGTCCGTCAGAAATTGCTTTTCCAGGGCATAACGACGCAAAATCTGTTGGTTGCGCTCCGTTGGCTCCGGTGGCATTGGGTTCAAGTAGCGTTTGACTTGCTCGATGGGATTCGGACGAACGCGTTTCAACTTGACGGTTTCCGATGTTCCAATGCTGGCAACCCGCGCCAACCTTTGAATGCTGGCAGGATTATCCAATGAAACACAGCCCGCCGCGAAGCAGAATGCAAGCCCCAGTGGGATGTACCAGATAGCCAGCCATTGCGTACGAACTCGGATCATCGGAGTTTTCCGTGACATACGCAGTTAGAATCGGTCGGGATAAACGACAAGTTCGATACGGCGATTGGCGGCTTGCCCTTGCGGCGTGGCGTTGGAAAACCGCGGCCGATTGCTGCCATACCCCATTACCAATAGTTGTTGCGTCGGCAATTGCTGGTTGCTGGTCAAATACGTCATCAAAGCCAGAGCTTGATTGGCCGTGACTTGATGTTGGCTGACCGGGGATGCGCCCAATGACGAGGGATCCCAGTGCGCTTCGATGCCGACAATTTGACCGGTATAATACTGTCGGATGACACTTGCCAATTGGTTTAGCATCGCGGGAGCCGTCGGTTGGAATTCATAGGAACCCGGCTGAAACAAGGTGTCGCTGGGAATCGTCACGCGAATCACGTCCCCATCGGCAGCGACCGTCACACCGGGAACCTGCAACTGATTCATGTTTTGGGTCAAGCTATTGTTGCCGCGCAACACGGCCCCTTGGAAACCCGAACCACCCGCGCCGGATGTTTGCATCACTTGCAAACGCTGCTGGGCCTCGTCATTCATGCGTTGAAACTGCTCCAGCTGTGTTCGCTGCGTCATAACCGTTTGTTCCAGGCCCACGTTCGAGTCCTGGGTCGCTTTCAGTTGTTGCTGGACAGCAGCGAGTTGCCGATAAAGTTCGGTATTGTCTGCGTTCAATCGAGCCAACTGTTGGGCATATTCCGAATCCAATGACACCGGCGCTGTCGCGGTTCCGCTTGATGCGTTGCCTTGATTCGCTTGGTTCAAATCCCATTGAATCGTGGTGCCACCACTTGGTCCGCCGGCAATTGTGGTTCCATTGGGGCTCACAAGGCCCGGAATCGACACACTCGGTCCATAGGCGACTCGCCCGTAGGCCGATTCGCCAAACCCGACGGACTGAAACGCAGTGTTCCCAATCGCGCGATTTTCCGGCCCCATGCCCAGTCGCGAGCCAAACCCGGGCGACGTCGTGCCCGCCAACGGTTGGCAACCGCTAGTCAACAGACTAGCAAGCACCAACAGCGGCAACAAAGTTTGTCCAAGACGAAGGCACGAAGCAAACACGATGAAAAAACACTCCCAGGGAAGGACGAAGTTCGAAAATATAAACCAGAACACTCCTGACCTATCGCCAGTGTCGCTCGCGCGGACAGTAGCACGATTCGCAGCCTGCGTAAATACGACTTGGAACGGCGCTCCCATCCCGTCTGTCAACACCGAATCTGCAGCCAACGGTTACACGCGGCCAGCCGTACCCGTCGCGTTGCGGTGGTAACTAACCGTGAACGAGGAAAATTCGGCGACGAAAGGTTCGTCTTGGCAGGTTTGCCGCCATTTGCTAAGTTGCGTCCCTGCTGGCAACATAGCCAGAGACCTAAGGGATTGGGTCACACCAAGACAAGCGGCGGAAAGGTAGTGCAATGAAGCTCGAAGGGAATCGAGATATCGAAGTGCATGTGCGTTGGCTGATTCGCCGCGATATGCCGGAAGTACTGGACATCGAATCCACAAGTTTCGAATTTCCATGGTCCCAAGATGACTTTATCTCGTGCTTGCAACAACGCAATTGCATTGGAATGGTCGCGGAATTGGACGGTGAAGTTGTCGGCTACATCGTGTACGAGATGGGACGAAGCGACTTTCATGTCTTGAATCTAGCGGTGCGTCCGGACGTGCGTCGCCGCGGCGTTGGCCAGCAAATGATCGCCAAAATCGTCAGTAAGTTACGCCAAGGACAACGGACCGAGGTCCGACTGGAAGTTCGGGAAACCAATTTGGCTGCCCAGTTGTTTTTCCGTCGCCTGGGATTTCAAGCGGTCAGCGTGCTGAAAGACTTTTACGAGGACACTGTGGAAGACGCCTATTCCATGTTGTATCATTTGGAGTCTCAGACGTCGTCCGCCACTCCGCACAATCGACTGCGCAGGTTCGCGGGTTGACGTCCTCAAGACGGAAACCTTAGATGAAACCCATTGCCGTTCCACACACGTTGGTCTTGCTGTTCGGCATTATGGTAATGGCGTACGTTGCGACCTGGTTGGTAACCCCGGGCGCGTACGAGACCGTCATGAACGATCACGGTAAAGCCGTTGTGGTTCCGGGCACGTTCAAGTATCTAGAAACTCGAGTCAACCTGCCGATTTGGACTTTGCTCACCGTGGTGCCGCGCGCCATGGCCAATGCTCAAGAGATCATTTTCTCAGTCTTTATTTTTGGTGGTGTCATCGCTGTGATTCAGGCGACGGGGACCATTGATGCGTCCATTGGCGTCTTGTTGCGTGTCTTCCGCACGCAATGGACCTGGTTGCTGCTGGGCTTAATGTTTCTGTTTGCGTCTTTTTCTGCCACGTTTGGAATGGCCGAAGAGTACATCGGCTTCGTCGGTGTGCTGGTGGTCTTATGTGCGGCACTCAAATTGGATGCCATTGTCGCCGTCGGCACCATGGTCATCGGATACGGAGTTGGCTATGGCTGTGCGGTGCTCAATCCGTTTACCGTCTTCGCCGCTCAAGACATTGCCGGACTTCAGCCAGGTTCAGGCTGGTGGTTCCGACTGGCGATTGGGCCACCGATGGTCCTGCTTGGCTTTCATCATCTCTGGAGTTATGCCAAGAAAATCCAAGCCGATCCGCAACAAAGTTTGTTGTATGGAATCTCGCCGACTGCGAAAATGTCAACCGAGACATACGATTATCCATTGTTTTGCTGGCGACATGCAGTAGTACTAATTGGGATTTTCGTCTCGCTCGGCATCTTGGTCTACGGAACGGTGGCTCTTGGCTGGTATCTGATGGAACTCTGCGCGTTGTTCCTGGCGTTTGGGATATTCGCCGCTGTTGCCGGTGGACTTTCAGCGAACAATACTGCCGATACCTTTATCAAGGGAGCAGCCGGACTCACCGGAACCGCGTTATTGATCGGTTTCGCTCGCTCGATCGGCATGATTTTGGAAGAAGGACAAATTTTGCACACAATCGTCCATAATGCTTCGACTCCGTTAACTTACCTACCCAAAGAGATCTCCGCGATCGTGATGCTGTTGTTTCAAAACGTGTTCAACTTCTTCGTCCCTTCAGGCAGTGGCCAGGCCTACGCGACCATTCCCGTCATGGCACCGATCGGGGACATGGTCGGTATCGAGCGACAAGTAACCGTTCTGGCGTTCCAATTCGGCGACGGCTTTACCAACATGATTGTGCCCACAAACGCGGTGCTGATGGGGATCCTGGGGTTGGCTGGGATACCTTACGATCGCTGGTTCCGTTTTATATGGCCATTGATCATCAAGATTTTTCTCGCTTCCGCCTTGATCCTCGTCATCGCCATTGCCATTGGCCTGAAATAGTCTGATCATCGAAGCAGGGAAGTCAGTACCTGAATAAGAGGTTGTATCGCCATGACCGTGATGGACGAGTTGAT
>JAEUIP010000434.1 GCA_016795075.1 Planctomycetaceae bacterium
CTTCCACGGTTCCATCCGAAAGCACGATATCCACTGCGTTCGCAAACACCGACTCCCTTAGTTCCGGTGGAACAACCGGCAAACATTTCTCCAGCAACTTCTCGGGGCCGTTTCTTCTTAACTGGCCCAAGAGGCGATCGAACAAAACGCCGAACTGCTGTTCCGACAATCGCTGGTAGAGTTTCTTCTGACCAAGAATTAAAAACAGAGCTTGCCCTTCGTCATCCGCGATATGACCATCACAAGCCGAGGCGCAAAGCAATACGCCTGCGTAGCCTTCATGCGGCCCGTAAGGTTGTTCTTGAAACATGCTGCCTTCTTCGAACACATCATCAAACAAACTCATGGGGTCAACTTTCAAAAAAGGATCGAGTCGCAACGTTGCGAATGAAATGAAAACCAATAATTAAACGATCAACCTTTGTTCTTGATCACCATCACTTGAGCAATGGCCTTGGCAACGTTGTTATCAAGTCCCAACTTATTACGCAGCTTCTCAATAAATTCTTTTTCATCGGAGTCGACGACGCCGTCGGCCAACACGATGTTGCACGCGTTAGCGAACGCGGCGTTTGCCAGTTCTTTCGGCAGGGCCGCAGTACACCCTTCAATCAGTCCATCAGGCCCAGTCTTCTTCAAGATCCCCATCAACTTGCTCATCACTTGTGAGAACTCTTTATCGCTCACTCGCTGAAACAGTCGCATCCGGCCAACGGCCGCCATCAAGTTTTCGGCCTCCGAATCGGAAATGTGTCCGTCGCAGGCCCCGGCCGCCAACAGTATTCCGGCAAATGCTTGCTGGGGAGTTAACTTCTTGGCACTTTCCATGCCCCCAAATAGTGAATCGAAAAGTCCCAAGCCAAACTCCTTGCATCAAAGGTGGAGAAACCAACAAACCGCAACATTATGCAAGCAGGTATGGGTGATTGCAAGCAACCAAAAACGGAGCCGGATTCGGCCCCGTTTCTCGGAACAATTTCCCAGTGCTGATGTCAGGCAAACCCCACCAAGGACCTGGGTTGTTGGCTTAGGCACCAAACTTTGATAAGCGTCCTGCGTTCGCCATCGCCAAGCCCATCAGGTATTGGGCTTGAAATTGCCCCAGCCCACCTCGGAGACACGAATCCTCCCCAAAGGTTGTGCATGAGTCCGGTCGGCAGCAGTCGGAATGCAAAACCGTGGGTACAGGATGCCAACTGTGGCTCTTCAAATAAGCCGGCGTGCTATGATCCCCTGTCACGATCATGACCGTAGGTCCCAACTGTCGGATCGCGGGAATCACTGCGTCCAATTCTTCGACGCGGCGAACCTTGGCCGCGAAATCGCCATCTTCTCCGGCGGCGTCCGTGTACTTGAAGTGCAAGAAAAAGAAATCGTACTTGTCCCAGTTTTGCTTAAGGACGTCGATCTGTTGAGCCAAGTCTTTAGCTTGGCCGACGATATCCATCCCGACCAAACTGGCAAGACCTTTGTACATGGGGTAAACCGCAATCGCTGCAGCACGCAATCCGTACAATTCTTGATAAGTGGGAATGTTTGGCTTGGCCGAAAACCCTCGGAGAGTCAAGCCGTTGGCCTTCTTTTCGTCTTTGATTAACTCGCGGGCTTGGGCCACAAATTGATTGGCCAACTCCGCAGTTCGTTGACTCGCGGGATCATCAGCAACTGCCGCAAGTGGAGGTACCCCCGTTTGCTGTGGGTCGGTATCACGGACGCTGCCGCCCAGCCCCGGTCCACGGAAGATCACGACGAAGCGATGTTCCTTGACAGCCTCGACGATAACTTCGACTCCGGCCAACTTGACTTGTTGCAGTTTTTTGACAACCAAGAGACTCTCTTCCGACGCGATTCTCCCAGCTCGTCGATCGGAGATTTTGCCGGCGGCATCCAACGTACAAAAGTTGCCGCGAACGGCGACGTCCTGGGCCTGCAACTCCAGGCCGATACCGGTCGCTTCCAGGGCCCCACGTCCAATCAGAAACTGCAGCGGGTCGTAGCCAAACAGACCCAAATGCCCAGGGCCGCTTCCTGGCGCGATTCCCGGTAACACGGGAATACTCAATCCGCAAACACCGTCGGCCACCAAAGCGTCCAAATGGGGAGTGTTGGCGGCTTCCAATTCAGTCTTACCGCCTGGTTGCATCGGCAAACCGCCCAAACCATCCGCGACCAACATCACGATTTTCGAATCATTCTTAACGTGCAAGTCTCGCATCAGGTCTTGGTAGTTCAACATCGACATTTCTCCGCAATGGTTTCGTCTCAGGCAGCCCCAGGCTTCTCGAGGAGAAGTTTAACATCGGACGGGACACTAAGAAAAGGACGGACCGAAGGGGAGTGGGCCAACCGGCCAGGTTCTGTTCTAATTGCGGCCGTTCGGCGTTCAATCCAAGGATCGTAAGCGAACGCTAGGATTCAAGTTGTCGAAGTCCAAATTTCTCCCTCACTCTCCCCTCCATTGACCATGCATTCGATTCAAAAACAACATCCATTTTTGATTGGCATCGACTCCGACGGTTGCGTGTTCGACACAATGGAATTGAAACACAAAGAGTGTTTTATTCCGAACATCATCCGCTGCTATGGGTTGCAGGGAGTAAGCAAATACGCGAGGCAAGCCGCCGAGTTTGTCAACTTGTACTCAAAGAGCCGCGGAATCAATCGCTTTCCGGCCTTGGTGGAGACTATCGAATGGCTGAATCGACGCCCTGAGATCTTCCATCGCCAACTTCGGTTCGAATTGCCGGAGAGCCTCGTTTCCTGGGTGAAGCGCGAAGACAAATTGGGCAATCCGGCATTAAAACAAGCAGTTGAAGCAACAGGAGATTCTGGCTTAAAACAAGCCCTCGATTGGTCCGTTGCGGTCAACGAGGATATCGAAAAGATGGTTCATGGGGTCGGTCCGTTTCCGTTGGTCAAAGAATGCTTGGAGCTCATGAACCGCCAGGCCGACTTGTTTGTTTGCTCGGCAACTCCCAATGCGGCATTGGAAAGCGAATGGGCCGAACACGGCCTGCGTCCCTTCGTGCAGGCGATCTGCGGACAGGAGGCCGGTAGCAAGAAGGAAAATTTGGCGAACGCTCGCCAGTACTCGCCTCATCACTGCTTGATGATTGGCGACGCCCCGGGCGATCACAAAGCGGCCGCTGCCAACCAGTGCCTGTTCTTTCCAATTGTTCCAGGTCAGGAAGCTGAAAGTTGGGAGAGACTCTTCCAGGAAGGCTTGAAGCGATTTTTTGCCGGGAGTTTCGCTGGAGACTACCAGAAGGAATTGCTGAACCAATTCGAAGCAGCCCTTCCGGACTTGCCGCCTTGGCCGGTCGTCGGCTAGGCTTTGTACTACGAGGAAGCTGCCCCTTTGGTGGGCAGGCGAAATCCTAAACTAAGTGACACGACCGGCGAGGGTCAGACCTCTGTTAGAACAAAGCTTCGGCTCTACGTTCAACCGTCGCCGTTTCAGATCATTTTCCTCACGGAACAGTTAGCCATAACTTTCCACCGATCCCCACTTCTGTGAAAGCGAATAAACGCGATGAGCGACGCCACTTGTGACTTTGCGATGATTGGCTTGGCCGTGATGGGCGAAAATTTGGCCCTCAATGTCGAAAGCCGCGGGTACACGGTCGCAGTCTACAATCGGACCACCTCGGTGACCGATGAATTCTTGGCTGGAAAAGCGGCCGGCCGACGAGTCGTTGGTTGTCATACGCTGGAAGATTTGGTCCGCTCGCTGAAACGCCCCC
>JAEUIP010000435.1 GCA_016795075.1 Planctomycetaceae bacterium
TGAGAAAACGGGGACCATGAGGCGCGGGGTTTTTCCTCTGCTACCTGAGCAAACTGGGACCATGAGGCGCGGGGTTATTCCACTGCGACCTGAGCAAACGGGGACCATGCGGCTTGGGGTTACCACACTGCTACGGAGCAAATGGAGACCAGGAGGCGCGGGGATATTCCACTGCAACCTAAGCAAACGGAGACCAGGAGGCGTGGGGTTACTCCGCTCCTACGGTTGTTTCGCTGGGAATTGGATGTGTTATACTTCGCAACCGCCGACTGACTGTTCACTGCGATGACTGGAAGATTTGCTTATGACGAAAGTCCGCCAGAGAAGTGTTGTCACACGTGAGGGGTGGTACTATCTATTTATCTTGGGCTTCGTCGTCTTAGGATCACTGCTGCGAAACATTCAATTGATGGTTGGTCTGAGCACCATTTTGGCGACGGGCATGATCGTCAATTGGCGTTGGTCCAAGGCGATGCTTCGCGGCATCATCATTCGTCGTCTCCCGGTCGAATCGTTATGGGCTGGGCAGTTATCCAAATTCCGCTGTGAAATCGAAAACCCTCGCTCGCGGTTAAGTGCTTTTTCATTGTTGGTAACGCAGCGATTCAAGATAAAGAAACTGGGGGGCGAGCCTTTACCTCCGGAGCCCTGGTATCGACGTTGGTTGGCCGCGATCTTGGGGCCGAACATGCAGCACTTTCATTTGGTTGACGCGGTGCATCCCGGCCAACGGGTGGTTGCCGACATGACGGTGGTTTTTGGTCAACGGGGCGAATACGAATCGAGCGGTCTCGGCGTCGCTTCTCATTTTCCCTTGGGGTTGGTGCGTCGGCAGTGGGAGGACGGGCAAACCTCCGAACTGATCGTTGGCCCAGCCATCGGCACGTTGAGTCAGAACTGGGTCGAGCAAATGTTGGGCTTGGGTTGGCAAGACTCGCGCTCGGGACAAATCGCGCGGAGCGGTGAAGAATTTTTTAGTTTGCGACCTTACACTTCGGGGGATTCTCAGCGCTGGATTCATTGGCGTGCTTCGGCGCGGCACAATGCCGTGCTGGTGCGTCAGTTTCAACGCAGTCAGTCGAAGGCCTTTACTTTGTTCGTCGACTTGTGGGCGGCCGATGAGTACACGGGGGAATCGCTGGCGGTCGGCGAGAAAATGTTGCGAGTTCTGGCGACAATCTCGGCGGCCGTGCGTGCGGGCCATTTGGATTCGGTTCGTTTGACGTTGGTCGGAGAAACCGAAACGTCGATCGAGTTCCCCGCGAGCGAAGCGGATTGGAATCGCTGGCATCGGGAATTGGCCATCGCTCAACCGCATCGAGATATTTCTCGCTTGAGATCGGTCTGGCGGCGAATGGCCGATGAATCGGGTGCGAAATCCGTTGGGCAGCCCCGACCCATCATTTGGTTGTCGCCCGTGGGCATCGACCAATATGTCAAAGTGTTGCAAGCGTCTTCCCAAAACGAAGAAAGTCGTTCGTCGCGAGGTCCGCAATCTCAGTTGAATGATCCAAACAACGCGGCACACTCCACGAGCGATTCTCCAGATCTCTTGTCGGAATTTTGGCGGGCACAGGCCTCGATTCGGTCCTGGCTCACTCCCGGAGAGGGCTGGCTATCGAGTTGGTATTTGGAACCGACGGTCGGCGAAGAGGATCGAGACATGGTTCGGGATGGATTCGGAAGTCAGCGGCGAAACGACGATACTCGTGATTCGGGAAAGAACCGAAGACTCGAGTCCCAACGTCAAACAGTGGAGAGTCAACGATGAATCATGCACGCACGCGAGTCCAGTTCTTGATTATTGCCATGCTGATCTTGAATGGTCTGCTATTGGTGTTGTCTCGTGGCGAGCCTTGGCCACTGATTTTGTTAGTCTTATTGCCGATCCCTTTATGGTATTGCGTGGATCACAAACGCTGGTACGAGTTGCCGACCTGGGCGGCCAATGCGATTGGTTTGGGCATTGGCGGTTATGCGATGTACTTCTTTTGGTTTCTTGCCACCGAGCGACATTTGGCGGTGGTTTCCGACATGGTGTGTTATTTGTTGCTGACGATGTTGTTGCAAGGCAAATCGCCCCGACTCTATTGGCAGATCACGATTTTGAGCGTGTTGCAGTCGGTGGTGGCATCGGTATTTAGCTTGGATTTGCAACAGGGTGTAATTTTTATCTTGTACGTTTTGGTCGTGATGATGGCCTTGTCGGCCATTGTCTATTACCGGGATCAATTGGTCGCGTTGCAACGAATGGATCGCTTCAATAACACGATTGATCCGACGGCTGCCCGGCGAAATCCTCGGCATAACTTGGTCGTTTTGAAACCGACGAGATTGGAGCAATCGCCAATCGGCTACGGGACGATCTTTTCGGCAATTGCGATGTTGGCGATTTGTAGTGTCTCGGCCGGGATGTCGATTTATGTCACGATTCCGCGATTGGAAGAAAGCGATGGAGATGGCTCGATTCAACTCAAGACGACGGGCCTCAATCGCAAGATAGAATCATTGGAGCCATCGGGAGTGTTGTTTTCGAGTTCGGTGGAGGCGTTCCGAGTCAAGATTTTCGATCCGGCCGGGGGGCGCATCATTCGTATGAACAGCGATCTGTATTTGCGCGGTGCATGTCTGGAACTATTGAAGCAAGACGAGACGGGGTGGTTGCCCTGGGATACTCGGAATCGCTCGTTGGAACAGATGTCCTTCCCGGGTTATGTAGGCAAAGTATTTCGACAAGAGATCGTGATGGTGCCTCGGGAAGACCCCATGTTGGTCTATGCGTTGCCAGTGGCCCCGGCGATCAACGTTTCGCGCGATACTCGGTTTCTGCCCGCCACCGAGATGTTGGTGCGTGAGAGTGCGACGGGGAGTATCAGTTCCGCGCCATTCAAATATGAGCTTGGAATCTATGGTATCGAAGACGGGAATGTTCCAGAAACGTTTCCGTTTTTGAACTACAAGAGTGGCAATACTTCGAAGCCGTTGAACGAAGACAATGCGGTTCGGTACACCGAGTTGACTCGCTTTGACGAAACGAAGTACCCCAGTTTGAAAGCCAAGGCGAAAGAAATCGCCGCCGCCGTTGGCAATCCGTTGATCAATCGCCGCGAAATTTGCGAGCGGCTGACGGCTCACTTTTATGATTCGAGCGAGTTTCAATACACGACGGACTTTCGCCAAATCGTGCGGCAACGAGACTTGGATCCTGTCGAGGATTTTTTTGCCAACTACAAGCAAGGGCATTGCGAGCTGTATGCATCGGCGTTGTGTTTGATGCTACGTAGCCTGGAGATTCCGGCTCGCGTGGTCGTGGGATACCGGACCGCCAAGTTTAACGACGTGGCCGGACATTATTTGGTTCAGGAGAAGCACGCGCACAGTTGGGTAGAAGCCTATTTGCGTCCGAACGATTGCAACGACGATCTCGTGAGCAAAGGTTTGGCTTCAGGAGAATCCGGGGCTTGGCTGCGGTTGGATCCGACTCCGGCGGCCAGCATCCTGGATGATGATTCGGATTTGTTCGACCAAGCCAACAACGCATTGGGCTTCGCCCAGTCGTTGTGGGACGAGTACGTGATGGGGATTCAGGATAATGGCAGCAGCAGCGAGAAAAAGACTTTTGGCGCAGGGTTTCTGCAGGCGATCTTGGACCCAACCCAGTTGGTCCAAGTCTTCCGTGATCGATTGGAACGAATGGCCGTGTGGCAACGGGCTGGCTTGGCAGGCTTG
>JAEUIP010000436.1 GCA_016795075.1 Planctomycetaceae bacterium
GTGCCCCTGGGTCTCGACCTTCATCAAACGACTTAGCGTCACACACGCATGCCAATGATCGGGGTGGCCGTGGCCCGCGTGAAACATCAACTGGGGTCCGCGGCCAAATAACTCGGCGACTTCCTGTTCCGTGGGCGCCATGGTTTGATCATTCCGGAAGCGATCGGCGTAGTAACGCTTTTCAATCGTCCAACCCGATAAACATCCGGCAGCCTGATCCAAATGGGGGCGACTATCAATCCAACCATCAACCGCAATGAAACTGGCAAGGGCTGCCTCGGATCGTCGTGCCTGAATCGCAGCTTCATGTTGCAACGTCTTGCCCGCGATCGTCTTCAACTCTTCCAATGAACGAACAGGCCAACGCCCCACACCGATCTCAGGGTGATAATCGATTTGATCGAAATTGATCGGATCATTCTTGTGTTTCTCGCCTCGAACTTCGCCAAAGTAGCGACCGTGAATCCCATCCTGCATTGCATTCCAGTCCTCGAAAGCGCCATCGCTTTTGGCCAAATCCGCGTAGTAGAGGTCGCTGGGATAAAACGCGTAGTCGTGAGCCGCGGCAGTCGCGCGATCCAGGACCATGTAACGCACCGGAGTCACACTGGCGTCGCCGACCAACAACAGATGCCCGACTTCTCGTTTCTGCCACTGCGAATATAGGAATCGCTTGATCTTCTCTGGCTCATCCACACCGGGTGACTTCTCGACCAAATCCTCCCAGGCCACCACCGTGCTCTGCACCTCCGGCTTACGAGCCCGAGCGTACTCTTCTAGTTCTACCAACCAAACTCGTGGGCCCACAATCGTCAGATAGACCGGAGATTCTTGGCCGAAGCTTGTTCCCACAACTCCAATCGCAAACAGGAGCACGACAAAAAAGGCGACAAAAAAAACGCGAGCCGAATTGTGGCCACATTGCTGGGCTGCGAAACGATCCATGGGTTTGCCTTCTGAAATGCAGTTCGTGGACAGGAGGAAATGAAATGAACCCGAGATCCATGATCCAATCGCTTGTCGGTCAGACGAGGCGTCGGAAAGCCAAGTCAGAGCGTGGGGCCGTCAGGGAGTCGGGCAGTCACGGAGTCGGGGCGTCGATCGCACGTTCAATCCGGTCAATGATAACCTCGCTTCTCGCGCCGAAGAAGCATCCGCTTGGCCGGGAGTTTCATCGGGGGCTGCACGGAATCCAGGACCGCTCTGGCCAGGTCCCCCGGTTTGGGTTGCCCCAGGGCCCCCATTCCGCGACGCTCGGATGGACCTGGATACTCAACCAACCCAGGCCTGGCCCGCAGAACGCCCGACTGTCTCCGGTCGTGTCTTTACTGTTCGGGATCTTGCATGCCGACCAAAGAGTCGGCCCCGTTTTGGGACAAAGCCTAGGACAAGTCGAACCGGGACGGTATGATATGCGGCCTCTCAAACCGAAGCGGATGCGAGGGACAAGTCGAACGATCCTAACTTGGTGCTGCGAAGAATCCATGAAACGCGACATTCGAACCCTGCGAAATATCGGTATCATCGCCCATATTGACGCTGGCAAGACCACGGTCACCGAACAAATGCTGTACCTGTCGGGTTCCAAGCACCGGGCCGGTCGCGTTGATGATGGCTCGACAACTACGGACGACGACCCCGAAGAACAACAACGGGGCATCACGATCTACTCCGCGTGCGTGACTTTCCAATGGGGTAGTGTCAACGTCAACCTACTCGATACTCCAGGACACGTCGACTTTACGGCGGAAGTCGAACGCTGCTTGCGAGTCCTGGATGGAGCAGTCGTGGTGTTCAGTGCCCGCGAAGGCGTCGAAGCGCAAAGCGAAACCGTTTGGCGGCAGGCCGATCGATACGGAGTCCCGCGCCTAACGTTCATCAACAAAATGGACCGCGAAGGAGCCGACTTCCCGCGAGTCTTGCAACAGATGCGACAGCGATTGCAGGCCAATCCCATCGTCTTGCAAATCCCGTATGGCCAAGGTCCGGCCCACACCGATCAACCCTTTCGCGGCGTCATCGATTTGGTCAAGCAGAAGTTACTGACTTATAAAGACAACCAAGTTCAGGAAAACGAGATCCCAGCCGACATGGCGGACGAGGCCCAGCTATGGCGTGAGCAAATGCTGGAAAGCCTCTACGACTACAGCGAAGAGATGTCGATGTTGGCCATGGAAGAACAACCGATCGAAGTCTCGTTGATCAAGCAGACGTTGCGCAAAGCAACCCTCGCCCGGCAAATCCAACCGCTGCTTTGCGGATCAGCGTTGCATGGCATGGGTGTGCAAGGCGTCTTGGATGCGGTGGCCGACTATCTACCTAGTCCCGCGGATCGCCCACCTGTGAAGGGAACCGATCCAACCGACAAGGACCGCCCTGTCGAACGTGCGGCGAAAATCGACGATCCGTTTTGCAGTGTGGTGTTCAAGATTCTGCCCGCCAAGACCGGCGATCAATATTGGATTCGCGTTTACTCGGGCCAATTAAAAGCCAACTCCCGCTTGCTCTGCCCCAGCAAAGACAAAAAAGAAAACGTGGCCCAACTCTGGCAGATTCATGCCTCGAAGAAAGAGCGCGATGGGCAAATCGAGATGGTAGGCCCAGGCGATATCGTGTGCGCGATTGGCCCACGTTACGCCGTCACGGGTGACACGTTGTGCGATACTCGCGAAGTCATCCAACTGGAGTCGATTTGTTTCCCCGAGGCCGTGATCGAAATGGCTATCGAGCCCGAATCCACTTCGGAAAAAGACAAGTTGTTAGAAGTCTTGGAGATGCTCAAACGACAAGACCCCACCTTCCGCGCCAAGGAAAACAGCGAGACGGGCCAGATGCTCATCGCCGGGATGGGCGAACTGCACTTGGAAGTGATCAAACATCGCTTGCTGCGGGACTTCAAGCTCAACGTAAAAGTACATAAACCCCGAGTCTCTTACCGTGAAACGATCGCGCGAGCCGTCACCGTTGAGGGACAATGCAATCGGGTCATCAATGGGCAGCAGCTGTTTGCCAAGGTCAAGTTGGAAATGCAACCTCGGGATGAAATCACGACCGTCGAAGTTCGTTCGACAGTCCCACCCGACAAGATTCCTATCGAATGGCGAGATGCGGCAATCAACGAACTAACCAGTCGCGGTCAAGGCGGCGGAACCATCGGCAGCTTCCCGCTGAGCAAGTTGCGGGTCAAGCTAATCGATGCCGAAGGAGCAATGGAAAACAGCAACGAGATCGCGTTTACAATCGCCGCGGCGGATGCCTTCGAAAAGGGATTGGTCGAAGGTGGACCGGTGTTGTTGGAACCGATCATGAAGCTCAGCATTTCGACGCCCGACGAATACTACGGCGACTTCATCGGCGACATCTCCAAACGACGTGGTCGCATTGTCGATTCCGACAATCGCGGCGGCACGACCTTTATCGACGCGGAAGCGCCGTTGGCCGAATTGTTTGGGTACTCGAATACGATGCGCTCGCTCAGCCAAGGCCGAGCGGGTGCCAGCATGGAGCCGCTCGAGTACCAACCCGCCCCACCGGAAGTCGCCAAGTCGTTCGCGTATTAGCCCATCCACGTTCTGGCGAACGTAGCTACCAACACCGTCGCCGCAACGACCGTCGCCAGACGGTGGAGGTTGCGGCAAAAGATCCCCAGGGGCGAACCTAGTGCTTTGTCACTATTTAATTTTGGGGCCGGTCTGGTAAAGGGGTCAGGAGTCAAATT
>JAEUIP010000437.1 GCA_016795075.1 Planctomycetaceae bacterium
GTTGTATTGCGGGATCGCCGCAATGGTTATGTCGACTCAAGTTAACGAGTCCAACGCTCAGGTCAATTATCAAACGACCTCTTCGGCAGCTCCGATTATCACGCCAGTATCGGCACCAAAAACGATCACTGGCAGTGGTTGTGATACCGGATGCTCGACCGGAGCTTCGACTTCCTGCTGCGACAATATCGGTAGCGGAAGCTTTGCCGGTGGTGGCTTGCTCGGCGGCGGCGGTTTGCTAGGGGGCGGCGGTTTGTTCAGTGGCGGTTTATTGAGTTTTATCAAGCCTTCGGATCATTGTTACGATGACTTCATCAGCCCGATGACCAATCCGACGCACTTCGAAGACCCACGCACGCTAACCGAAGCGCGGTTCATTTATCTACGTCACAAAGTGCCACAACCTGTCGGCGGTGGTGTTGTCAACTTGTTCGCGCTTCAATTGCGTGCGGCCGTTACCGATCGCTTGTCGATCATTGCTACGAAGGATGGCTTTATCGCCTCCAGCAATCCGCTGATCGATGACGGTTGGGCTGACTTGGCGGCTGGTGTTAAGTACAACTTGTTGAGTGATCCGGCTGGCCAAGGTTTGCTATCGATCGGTTCGACTTTCGAATTGCACAATGGTTCGGCCCGCAGCTTGCAAGGTAATGGGGACGGTGTGTTCAACTTCTTCTTGAGCGGAGCTCAAAAGATTAATGATGTTGCTCACTACATGGGATCGTTTGGTTATCGTGCACCTTTGGATACCAACTTGGAAACCAGCATGTTGTTCTGGTCGCACCACATCGATCGCAAGCTGACCGACCGGTTCTACTTGGTGGGTGAGGCCAACTGGTACCACTGGTTGGATTCGGGAATTGGGCTCAACGGAGTTGAAGGTGGCGATCTGTTCAACCTAGGTGGCTCGAATGTTACCGGCAACGACATCGTGACCACGGCCGTAGGTGCCAAGTTCAAGCCCAGTGGTCATCAAGAAATCGGTGTTGCTTGGGAATTCCCAGTAACCGAACGACGCGATGTACTGGATAACCGTCTGACATTCGATTGGATCATTCGCTACTAATCCTCTGCCGAGGCGATGTCCGTAGCGAACGTTGATTGACGATGTCCACGTCAATCTTTCAAAAACACCCGCCCCGTCCAGGCGGGTGTTTTTTTTGTTGTTCCACCGCAGACGAAAGCTCAATACCGTAACTGCGAACTCGTATGGCGAACACGGGTGGACTGGCTTCAGGCGGAACGACGTGTAAAGAAGCCTTTGTAAACTAATCGCCTGCGGAAGCCGTTCCACCAGCGTCATTGAAATCACGTCACCAAATTTCTCGGTAGAGGACGAAAGCCAGTCCAACAGGCGTATCACGCCCGAAATTGAGAGCGAATTCTGGTGTTTTTGAGCGAGATGGATTTATTTGTCTGGGGTGCTAGTTTCACTGCCGCACTGTCTCAACGGCTTGTTGCTTCTCGAATTGTTTGCTTCTACAATTCGGCGCGGCCATGTTTTATCCCAATTTTGCGCACTATAACTCGATTGACAAAGACGGCACATGCATACACACGCAGCGGACGAACAATTGCTACAGGTACTGAAACAAATCGGGGTCGATTTTAAGAAGCCTCGTGAAATCAATTTTTACTTCGTGTTCACGACCGAGTTCAGTGCGGCCGCAGCGGCTCGTGTACTCGAACAAAAAAAATTGAGCGTTGAGAAATTTCAAATCGATCCACCCTGGTGGAAGCGGCTGTTCGTAAAACCTACGTGGACGCTTGCTGTCACACGCCAGATGCCGTTGGATGAAGCGAAAATCAAATCAATCACAACGGTTTTTCAACAAGTCGCTACAGCACACAATGGATCTTACGATGGCTGGGAAGCCAATGTCGCTGGCGAACAATTGGATGAATCCAAACTCAAAAACCTTTGAGAAAGGTTGATGAATTAGTACTGTACGTTGAACCGTTTAACGTCACTAATTTGGCAACGGCAATAACGAACTAGGCTTTGCCGTAAATTGGGTCCGCGCCTAGGGATTGTGAACTTGTTTGCGAGGTCTGGTACGCTAACCAAAGGGCCAGACACTTTTTCGGGGAAAGCCTAGGTTGTGGCTGCCTGATTTTCGATTTCCGCGACCGTGGCTATTTTCTTCTGGTCGCCGACGATCCCGCCGGCAAACTCGATGTCTCCGATGCGTTCGATGACGCGGTACTTGCGACGATAGTCGTGGTCGATAAAGTCCACAAAGCGAATTTCGTACTGCATGGTCGGACTAAGCCGCTCGCGCAGCAGTCGCAACGCTTCGGAACGCACGGTCTCGTGCAGCTGGGCATCTTTGACGATAAACTGGACTTCCAATTCCGTTTGGTTTCGCTCGTAGACTTTGATCTCGAGAATCGTTCCTTGAACCGTCCGATTCAGTTCATTGACGTATTGGTTAAAGAACGAGGGATAAAATCGTTGGCCGCGATCCGACATGATATAGTTGGTGTCTTTGCCTTCGATTTTGGAGATGACGAACCGCTGTTGACCGTTCGAGTCCGTTTGGAATTCGACATCCGCGACATCGCGCATACGATAGCGGATGAATGGAAAATCGGTGAGATGCAGCCGCGTAATCACCATCTCTGGTTGGCCCTGGGCATTGGGTTCCGTTTCCACGTACGCAACGTTCGCAAAAATCTCCAATCCGCCGGGTGTTTCGTGAGCGATCTCACCCAACTCGACCGAGCCGTACGAATCCTCGATTTTGCTGCCGGTAAAGACCGATTCGGCATTCTTTCGTTGGCAGTCGAAAAACGTCTCGCCACTGACGTTAATCATTTCTGGATGGTGCTTCAATGGCAAGTTGAAACGACGGATCGTGTGGGCGATCATGTTCAGCGGTGACGGAAACACAAGCAAGAGTCTGGGCTTGTAGGAATTGAGATCGTCAACCAAATCGCGAACAACTTGTTCATCAATCTTGTCGAATAGATGGTATTTGAAACCAGTCAACCAACTGAAACGATTGAACTTGACCATGTCGTCAATATTGTACGTGTTCTTGGGGTAGAAGATCATCATTCGATGACCTGGTCGCCAACCCATGCGATACCAACACTTGAAGAACGTAAACAACATCGAAAACATGTGATGCTTGGTCATGTGAACGACCAGTGGCAAGGAACTGGAGCCTCCCGTCGCCATCGGCATCAAATAATCGCCGTGACGCAGTCGCCGTAGCGTTTCGAACGGCCGCCCTTCGACCTGTAGTTCACGCGTCTTGGGATCGACCTTGGACAGGGTGTCGGTCATGACCTTTTGGCCAGCCGTCGCGTAATCGTCTTTCGAGAGGCTTGGCAATTGGGCATAGTTTGCAAAAAATGTAGCGTCGTCGACACTGCGATTGTCCGCCAAGAACTTCGTGAATCGTCCGCGAAAGTACGGATTATCTTGGTCGACTTTCTCAAGTAGCCGCGTCAGATCCGCGCGGATTTGGGGACGAATATTGGTCAAACGCTCTTCGACCACGACCTCTTGGTACAACGACCAAACCCCAGCGAACTTCAGCATCCAGCGGTACAGCAATGTCGACATCAAGTCCAACCCAAAAAATGCGAACTTATTGACGAGTCCTCGGCCGAATTCTAACCGCACCCACTCGTATTCCCAAGAGGCCCGGCGCGGACAATTGGCAACCACGGGTTGCAAAAGCGGTCTATTTC
>JAEUIP010000438.1 GCA_016795075.1 Planctomycetaceae bacterium
AACGTGCAGAATGAGATCCACATCGTCACGCTCGATCAATTCTCGCCAATGGAATGCTATGGGATCGTAACGCGGGAAACCGTTTGAAAAATCAACGGCCATTGGATAACCGGTCCGCCAAGTCAGCACCGACTGGGCAGTCCGGCATTGATTGGCCATGCCGGGAAATGGCACCACAACGCATCGTTGCTGGTAATTCCAAGTTGCCGTCCATTGCTGCAGCAACTGATGCAGCAGAATCCATTCTGATAAATGGTGTTCCTCAGTTCCCGGGTTTAGTTCTCCCAACACAACGGCCGCGTATCGAGATTGTGACAACGCCACGTGGATGGGCCACCATACCGGATCGGTCTCGTTCGGACTGGTATTCGAGCGAGATGCCGTTTGAGTACCGGGGGGAACGGTGGAATTTCGTCGCTTGCTCGCAGTAAGCATTTGCTCGAGCGTGCCACGGTCATCGGCGTCGATGGTTACGAATTGCAAAGAACCGGGGGACTCACCGGCCGCGAAATTGTCTTGCCACCTTGCTGGCTCGGGATTCGAATCGACAACCATGACCGTTCGGGAGGCCGGATGAACAAACTCGCCGTCGGCCATATCGCCGTAGCGTTGGCGGAATCGTGGGGCTCGGTCTGGGTGACAACGCCAGTAAATCACTAAGTCAGCGCGATTCTTGACTTCGCCCCAGGTGGCAGTGATTTCGCCTGTTTGCTGAAACGCCAGTGTCTTGGCTCGGGAGGAGTCCGGGAGAAAAGGATCGACCAAGCCACGGCACCCATCTGCTATGGCGATTGCCTGCCGTTGCGTCTCGAGAGAACTAAAGTGCAGTCCAGTCACTAATGGACGTCGCGACTTACGTAGGGCCTCCGACAGTTCCGCCAAGAACTGGGCCTCGCCTACCGAAGTCGGCAATTGGCGAGTTGCCAAATGTTGAAAGTGATGTTGGCCTAGTTCGCAGGCAGATCCAAACTCTTGCGGCCGGTCGGGGCTCCAGCGGATATCGTCGCACCAACAACCACATCCGCCACAGACCAGCGAGAGATGTCCCGTGACGTTCGCATCGTTGATCCGAAAATTCTTGTCTACTGCCATCTGTTTAACGATACTTCCATGGAACGCAAAAGGTGGCTCGAATCTATTGGGCCCGGACATTGATTCGAAAGAACGTGGACGGGGAGTCGGTCTCTCGCGATAGAACCAGATGTGGAAATCCTTAAGTTCCTTCGCCCTGGGCCAGCAGCCAATTGCCGGTTGCAATCCATTTAGGTGATTTCACGGCTTGGTTGTACAAGTACGTCCAGGCCCACATGGTGGTTCCGTTCGCCAGGATAATTCGTTGCAACCGTCGAACATAGAGGCCAATGCCAAATTCGAATCGGGAGCGAAGCGGTTGGCCGGTGGAGTCAAACCCGAGGTCCGCTTGAAGGCAGGCTTCTTCGGCGTCCAACGCCAGACAGGCGGCTTCGGGATCTGGCACATGGACCAGCTGCCCCCAAGCGGTGTCCGGAAAATTCGGGCGGGGATGCAGGGACATCTCGAACCACTCTGCTGAGACCAAGCCAGGGTACTCTCCCAAATCCAATAACCATCCCGCTGTCGACGCTGGCCCGAGAACGCATGCATTTGCTTGCTCGAGGAGATACCACCGGCACTGAGCGGGCTGCAGGGTTCCGTAGATGAAAAAGTGCGAGCATGCGTCAGCCGACATTGAAAGCGCCCCTAATTCGAAGGAACAAAGTTGTTGGAACGAACTTCGTTTTCGGGCGAGTAAACGCAATGCCATGCAACGCAGGACGGTAGTAGGCACATTCCATTTGCCGCGAGCATCAAATAGCACTCGTTTTCCCAGGATCGTTGGACGGCACACGGAGTGTGCCCACCGCTTATTGAACGGTATTGCGAGTAAACGGCGATCGTGTCACTCGGTGGTTGGAATCGACTCGGGATTTGGTGCAAGATTGGTCGAGGGAGCCGTTTGGTCGTCGTCATCCCGAAACCAGAGATTAAGAACTTTTTCCACCGTGTAAAATTTCGTCTTATCAATTCGCGTTTTTTCGACCCGGAGGTCAATCAGCTTTTTCGCGCTTTTGATGACCAATTTCTGG
This sequence comes from Planctomycetaceae bacterium, assembly GCA_016795075.1. Classification (GTDB taxonomy): domain Bacteria; phylum Planctomycetota; class Planctomycetia; order Pirellulales; family Pirellulaceae; genus M30B19. Next base: position 2,106 of record JAEUIP010000438.1, read on the forward strand.
TTGTCGGCGCAAGGTACGTAGAATGAGGTCTTTGAGCCGATTTCTGCCACGCGGGCGCTGTAGGCAACTCTCTGGGCGTGAACGCCTTGGTCGCGATGCAATAGGGTGATTTTCCAGCCCTCGTAGAGAAGTTCTTTTACTTTGCCGACACCAACGATTTTTGATTTGGATTTGCCAAACGGGCGATGATCGTCGTCGGCACGTCGCGAAACACCAGGCATAATTTAGAACTCCGAGATTTGGCCGAGGCCCTTCAAAATCATCGAGATCTCTCGCTCGTAACTTTGGCCGAACCTCAAAAAATAAGGGCCATTCAGGACATTCATTTGCTTTTGACTTATTTTCTACCCTCGATTCTGATATTTCGTAAAACCGTTCCAGTGTTCTCGACCACGTTTGAAGATGGGTCATGCGTTCGAACAGCGTAACGTCCAGCGAAGGAAACTCAGATAATCGTGCCACTCGATCCACCAACCCCCACGATGGCTCGCCCTCTTTTCGGTCGGACTAATCAAAGCCGGCACATTGCCCGAGCGAGCACAGGAATACACTTCTTGCACACCGTTGTGTGTGGTGAACTGTTTGCGAATGAGAACGTCAAAGCCACATCCGTTGGGGAACCAAACCGAAGTCGGAATTTGGAGCGAATTTTATGGAAACGGGGCCGATTTGTCAATCAAGTGGGTGGCCCGAAAATTTTTTTGTTGCCAGTTTCCATTGAGGATCGATTCGAATTAGACTACTGCACAATTGCCTGTAGGGCTGGGCAAGCGATTTCGAAATGCTGCCGCTCGTAGGAGAGTGGCTGGTTTTGCCAAGTGCGTCTTTTCTACTTGAGAAAGCTCGAACCTTATGAAACGAACTGCGTTCTTGGGGGCTGTTTGTTCATTAATTTTTCTGGTGATGGCCTCGGTGACTTTTGCTCAGCCTGCCGATATCTCGCGTTGGTCCAGTGGAACCGCTTTGACGCCAACACAAGGTTACGGGATGGGGAACCCTTTGACTTTGACCTGGGGTTTTGCAGCCGAAGGAACGTTGATACCTGGCTTCAATACTGGACCACAAGGTAACAGTAATTTGATTGCGAGAATGGATGGGATCTATGGTTCAGGTCCTGGCGGCAGTGACTTGACGCAACGACCATGGTTCGCTCTCTACCAAAGCACGTTTAACCGTTGGAGTTCGATCAGCGGTTTGAGTTATAATTACGAGGCAGCCGATGATGGGGCTGCGTTTAGCGGCTCGAACGGTGCGGGCAATCGAGGAGTTGTTGGTACGAGAGCAGACGTCCGGATCGGCGGTCGTAACATCGATGGGAACTCCGGGATTTTGGCATTTAATTTTTTCCCGAACGTCGGCGACATGGTAATCGATACCAATGACAATTTTTACAATACAACAACGAACACCTCTATTCGTTTGAGAAACGTCGTTGCTCATGAACACGGGCACGGCGTCGGAATGGATCACGTTTCGACCGCAAATTCCGCAGCGCAGTTGATGAACCCGACGGCCAACACATCTTTTGATGGTCCGCAACACCATGATATTTTGATGGCCCAACGAGGTTATGGGGATTTCCAA
>JAEUIP010000439.1 GCA_016795075.1 Planctomycetaceae bacterium
CCGTTCAGACACTTGAACCGTTTCTTGTACATACGGCCAATCGGTTGACTTGCCCGCCAAGCCACGCAGCAACGGCCCGACCAAAAGATCGAAAGTGAATTGACACGCAATTGGATTCCCAGGCAAAAGAAAAACCGTCGCAACCGCAGTTCCACCGATTCCCACTGGTCGGCCGGGCCTCAATGGCAGTCCATGGAATGCCAACGTCCCGACAGAACGCATCGTTTCCGCCGCAAAGTCTTTAGACCCAACGCTTGTTCCGCCACAAAGGATCAATACATCCGCATCTTGTCGCGACACAAATCGTCGGAGTGCGGCCACATCATCAGCCAAATACTCCACAGCGATCAATTCTGCTTCATCACGATGTATCAGGGACACCAACACCGGTCCGTTGGCGTCGTGAATCTGATCGCCAGACAATGTGCCCCCAGGCACTACGAGTTCGTCGCCGGTCAATCCGACCGCGACACGAGGTCGACAGTAAACTTCGGCGTGACCGATCCCACACGCTGAAAGAAGTCCCAAATCTTGACTCCGAACCACTCGGTCTTGGGCCAAGAGTCGCTGCCCAATTTTCACATCCTCTCCGACTTGAGCTACATGCTGTTCCGCCTGAATCGTTGCATCGTCGACGATGTCGATCAACAGCCCGTCGCCCCACGGATTTGCGGGGTTGACCGTAACGATGCACTCGCGCGGAACGACGGTATCCATTGTCTCCGGAACGCGACTTCCCGTGTTGACAAACGTGGCCAAAGGAGTTCGCCTCCCTTCCATCGCGTTTTGCCCGTCACCGACCGACCAACGACGGTTGCCCTCCGTCCAATGTTGAAAGTTGATTGCGATTCCATCCATCATCGCGCGACGAAATCGAGGAAGCTCCACGCCTGATCGAATTTCCCTCGCTAACACCCGTCCCGCTAGGTTCGTTAATGGAACCGTTTCGACTCGCAACCGATTCTTCGTCGCTGCCAACCTGTCGGCCAAGTAGCGCTCAACTCGGGCGAATAACTCAACGGATGACACGACAGGATTCATAAACGCTTGACCACAGGGCTGGTAACACTTTTCCAAACGGGAATGGCATGGTGTGTCGCCAGTCCCACCGGCGACCAAGCCCTTTCCCAAGACTCCCGACAAAAGCGAATAAAAAAACAGAACAAACGACCATGGTGAAACTCGGCTCATCCCTTCGCATCCGTTTCCCAACGGATGCAACGTCGCCTTTGATTTTACTCATCTTCGATAGCATTCAGTAGGCGCTGCTGATGCGTTTTTTCACCGTGCGCCACTAGATCCAACGGGAGCTTGGCGCCCGACTGCAAAGCTGGCCTACCGGATTAACAAATGGGGTCTGTAGCATCAAAACGGGAAAATCCCCGAAATTCCATTTAACCGATGGCATTTATTTTGCCGAAATCAAGCCGGATGGCGCGCCTCCGCATAACGCTGACTTCACCAACCGGTGCGATCGATGTTTTCGACCTATTCTGTAAAAGTTGTCGTTGCACTCGCCGCATGTTTGTTCCTGGTTCCAGTCGCTTCATGGGGCCAAACTTCCGCTTCCACACAACAACGACGCAACACGCGGATCAACGCGGCTAAGCCGGAGCACCATACTCCAACGGACATGGCGAGACGCGACGAGCCAAACAATCTCTCCCGCAATCCAACTCCGGCGCCCCAACAAAGTCCAAGCAGTTCAGGTGCAAATGCGGTCGGAGCCAGTCGTGCGGATCAGCCTGATTGGTCGGCCGCGACCAACCGAAACGGTCGAAATTCCATTCCCGCGACTTCAGCCAGTTACGGTCGCACACCAACGGTCAACTCCCTGCAAGATCAAGCAACTGAGAAAACGGAGGGCCCTTCGTTCACGAACTCTCCTGTCGAGGAAGAGGAACGTGAAGCTGACGAGTCCGAGGAACCGACGCCATGGCGTCTCTTCTCCGGACCGTTACTCGGTCGACATGGAATCGAAGCGAATGGTTGGTGGGCCAACGGCTACACTTGGAATCCTTCTCGCCCGACAAATCGATTGAACGGTCCCAATGGTGTCAACGACCGCGCCAACGACTATATGTTTCATCAGCTTGGCTTGGGTCTTGAAAGAGCAATCGACCCGTCGTCCGCAAGTTACCAATGGGGAGGTCGCATCGATCTGATGTATGGAGCAGATGCTCGTTTGGTTCAGTCCGCCGGCTTTGATGACACGTGGCACTCGGGACGATTTGTTTCCTTGGCAACGCCGCAAGTCTACGCCGAGTGGTTTGATCCGAATCTAAATCCATGGGGCCAAGGCGTTACATTTCGCGTTGGCCGGTTTTGGTCGCCAATCGGTTACGAAGGCGTGCCGTCACTGGATCGCTTCTTTTTCTCGGCGACCCACGCCTTTATGCTGGCCCAGCCGTCCACTCACACCGGCTTCATGGCCTCCGCAGATATCGGTTCCAACTGGTCCGCTCAAGGTGGTTTGGTTCGCGGTTGGGACGTGACAACGGACAATAATAAATCGCCCGGATACATCGGGACGTTAGGTTGGTTAAGCGACGACGAAGCCACCTCTTTGACGCATGTCCTGTACCATGGAGATGAAACTGATGACCTATCCGATGCGCAGACAACCTACGAGTTGATTCTGACGCGACAACTAACGGAATCATGGAGCTACGTCGGTTGGTTCGACTTCAACTTTGCCCAGCGAATTGGAACAAATTCCAGCGGCGACCCCAGCAATGCCCAATGGTTAAGTCTGAATCAAGCCTTGCTTCATGCCATCAATGACCAAACATCTTGGGGTATCCGCGGGGAATGGTTCCACGACAATGACGGAGCACGAATCGCCAATCCGGAAACCGGTGATCTTTTGGGTCAGGGGAATTTGTTTGGGCTAACGCTTGGTATCAATCATACGCCAACCATGAACCTGCTAATTCGTCCCGAGATTCGCTACGATTGGTCCACTGGCGGTCTGCCGTTCGATGATCAAACCAGCAGCCGTCAAGTCACCGCGGGCTTTGATGTTGTTTGGTCGTTTTGACCGTGTCTCGATTACCTGCTTCAGGTTCCGGCAACGACAACACGATTCTTGAGATCATTTGATAACGTCGGCAAGATATGACGAGTCGACCGAATGTAATCAATCGAATCGAGCGTTACGACCGATAATCTCCAATGAGGGCATTGGTTTTTATTGGAGTTTTGTCATGCGAGCGACTGGCAATACAGTTGTTTGGTGGTGGCACCTTAGCGAACTGCGATTAAGGCCGCGTCCTTTTGTATTTTGCGCTTTTGCGCTGATGGTAGGTTGGGTGATTGCCGACGTCACCGCTCATGAAGGACCCAAACGGAGTACGGAGATTGGTTCACGTCCCGCAGCAGTCCTGGTTCACACCGCACCCCATCCTGCATCAATCGAATGTAACGGCGGTTAGTTCTCGGTAACACGCAGGGCGATTCGCCGACGGGAACCGAAATGCTCCGGACGATGTTTGCTACGATTGTTGACCGGTGTGGATTCCTACACGCTTGGAGGGTGCTCGATTCACTCGCCACGGCCAGCTCCTCCTCCGAGCCTGACTATGAAGCCGAAATTTAATCCGCGAACGCTCGTGTTTCTACTCCTGATCTTCGCAGGCGGTTGGTTTCTGTTCCATCG
>JAEUIP010000043.1 GCA_016795075.1 Planctomycetaceae bacterium
TGATATCAAAGCGACCGACCAGAACGGAGCAATTTATGATATCGAGATGCAGATTGCGTTTAAGCCCGGGCTGGTGCAACGGCTGGTCTTTTACGGAGCGGAGCTGTACTCCGATCAACTGCGTAGCGGCGACGAGTATCGCCAATTGAAGCCGGTCATCATCATCGCCGTGGTCGAAGATGTTGTCTGGTCGGAAAGTGGTCAGCGGCACCATCGGTTTGAACTGACGGATCGGCCATCCGGTCGGGTGTTGGCCGACACTTTGTCTATTCACATTGTGGAATTGGAAAAGTACAATTCGATTGATGTGGACTTGTCGCACGTCAGTCCTTTGGAGCGATGGGTGTTTTGGCCGCGACATGCTCAGGACTATGACGTAAGGCAGTTGTGCGAGTTGTTTCCCGGAAACGAATTTGATGTGGTCAATTCGTTGTTGCTAGAAATCAGTCAACAAACTAAGGACAAATCCATGTACGACGCCCAAGAAAAACAACGCCGTGATCTACTTTGGCTGCAAAACATTGCGATTGAAGAAGCGGAACAACGTGGCGAGTTACGGGGGAAACAACGCGGGGAACTAAGCGGTAAGATCCGCATTCTACAAGAGATATTGGGGTTGGCGGCTAGTTCGGACCAGGAATTAGATGATTGCTCGCTCGACGAGCTTCACGCACGGTTAGTCGAATTGCAGGTCCGTGTTAAAAGCCGCGGTTGATCCAAAAATCGCTCCGCTTTGTCCTAAACGGGCTCTGAACCTGTGGACGGAAGGCGAAACCCCGACCAAAGGACTTGGCCAGAAAGGGTCCGCCCAATCCTCGTTACGATTGCGTGCCACGATCCTTGGCTTGTCGCGGGAGCTTGAGCCGTCCACAATGGCGGAGGCGCCTACGTTCCGAGCCTGCTCTTGGACTCTGCGTTCGGCTCCAGTCATTGACGTGTCTCTTCCGCTTCATACCACTGCGGTTCGGGTTGGGGGGCCGTCCTATTTTTGGGTGAATCCATGAAAACTAGACCCTGTTCCGTAGCCCTGCTGTTGGCGAGTTCGATTTTGCTCTGTGGGTGCAACCCTGTTACCGGGGAATCGACATCCGCGTCGTCCACGGTGTCGGTACAGGAAATCGGTGACGATGATCTGGCCAACTTGGCGGAAGCTTTGACCAGCAATCATCTGGCGGTGCGGTTGGAGGCCATCAAGTCGTTGGGCGCGGCTTCGCTTGATCCCAACAGCAAGAAGGCCGCACAAGTCGTGCAATGGTTGCTGGACCATCGCCGAATCGAATTCAATGATTACGAAGACCGGCACGTCGAGTCCGCACTGCGTGCGTTGGGGCCTGTGGCAGTTGCCGAAGTGGAGCGACAAGCACTAAGCTCCGAAATCAGTGAGGTATCGAACGCATGTGAGGCCATGCGAAGTTTGGGCTCCGAATTCTATGCGTCCTTCCAGCCTTTGCTGACCAAGATGCTGAAATCCGACCTAAACGAGCAAAAGTGGGGCGCTCTTTATTCGCTGGAAAAGATGGGACCGGCCGGACAGGACCTGCTGCCGTTGATCAAGCCTTACCTGACCGATAGCGACTTCCAATTGCAAATCATTGCCCTGCGGGCATTGGCTGCGATGGGACCATCGGCAAGGACGCACGAAGACATCGTTCGCGACCTAACGACCAACGGCCAAAACGTATCTGTCAAGAGTCACGCCTTGCGGACCTTGGGCTATATCTCTGTTGGTGATCCCAAGCAGGCCCAAGCCGCCGCGGAAGTCATCGGCAAGAACCTCAAAGAGTTTCCCTTCGCCACGAAATCACGGGCCCTCGAAGGTTTGATCCAACTGCAGGCGAATGCATCGCCAACCGCGGACGTCATCAAAGAACTGCTTCATGATCAAACGGGGCTGGCTCCTCAAGCGGCTGTGGTTCATGGCTACATCACCGGTGAATGGGAAGCGACGCTCAAGTTGCTGATCAGTTTGGTACGCGATCCCGTAGTCGGCATGGAGTGCTTGGACTTGCTCGGTAAACTCGGCCCACGCGCCGCCGCCGCAGAAGCGACGTTTCAAGCGATGACGAAGGACGAAGATGAAATCGTCGCGTTGTTGGCCGTCGAAGGATTAGCCGGGCTGGTGAAGGCAGACAGCCCTGCAGAGTTTGAACAGTTGAATGTCGAGCAACGTCAACTACTAGATCGGATCGCCACGCACCTGCAAAAGTTATCGACGCAAGGCGAGCTTGAGCCACATCATCGTGCGACGGTGTTGGTCGACCAATGGAAAGCCCTGGGTTGGCAACCACCGCAACCCGCGCCACCACAACCAAAACAAGAAACGCCTACTCCACAACCAAGCCCAGGGGAGTAGATCGCGTTGGAGAGCCTCATGCAGCAGCTTTCGGTAACGAAGGTCTGGAACAGCGAAAATCTCCAGGACGCGATGCCAAGTACTGCTTTCGCGCGCGACCAAGGTTTGCTACGCGGTTGGGGCGTGTTCGAAACGATGCTGGCGGTGGGTTCCGAAGTGCCGCTCTGGTCTCGGCATTGGGCTCGTTTGCAGCGCGGAGCCCAGCAACTCGAGATTCCCTTGTTGCCGGAATTGGTCTTCCGGCAGGCCCTGCAACAAACCTTGGCCGTTGCCGCAACGACGTTGCCTAAGATCCGTACTGCGGCAAACTGTTATCGTGTGCGTTTGACGGTAACGGCGGGAGACGGCGACCTGTGGATGCTGCCCGGTGAAACGCCGATGTGCGTATTATCGGCCTCGAGCTGCGCGGCACCGTTGCCACTTTCGGAACAGTCGGGCCTGAGTTTGTTGACTTATCCACAACCGTTTTTCGCCCTGCCAATCCTGCAAGGATGCAAACACACCAGTTATCTGCCCTGGTTGATGGCAGCCCGATATGCTCGACATCATGGATGCGACGATGCGGGGTTGTTGGATCCAACGGGAAACTTGATAGAAACGTCCCACCGCAATTTGTTTGTCTGGCGGGATGAGCAACTGTGGACGCCGCCACTAAGCAGCGGCTGCTTGCCAGGAATCATGCGCGGATTGCTGCTCGAATGCGCTGATCGTTTGGGCATCCGCGTTTGTGAGCAGCCGCTGACATTGGTGGACGCTATGGGCGCTCAACACATTTTTTTAACCTCGGCTGTCTCCGTCTGCCAAGCGGTCAAAAAATGGGACGAGCAATCCTTTCCAACTTCGGCCTGGCCGCAGGCACTGCAAGATCTTGAGCAAGAACTCCGAAGAGTCTTGGACGTAGTACCTTTTGGTTAAGCAGGGTTGTTTCGTTGGCGCTCGTGCTCGAGCGTCAACGAATTGGGTTTCCCTTGGTAGCGTCGCGCACTGCCGCGCAATTTGGCAGACCTCGCGACAGAACGTTAACTCGCGTTGTTGACGAGCTCGCAATTCTTTGCTGCCGCGGTATCCGTTTCCTCATAACTCTGAACCGGAGGGCAGGAGCAAACCAGATTGCGATCTCCATACGCGTTGTCGACGCGACCAACCGGCGGAAAATATTTGACTTGGCGGTCTTGATCCGGATCGGGGCAGACAGCAATTTCTCGCGAGTAGGCGAGCGGACCGTCGCTCAAGATGGAATCCAGCGTGTGTGGTGCGTTGTGCAATGGGTTATTGTCGGCCGGCCAGACACCGTTCTTGACTTGCAAAAATTCGGCGTGGATCTGATTCATGGCTCGGCAGAAGCGATCCAATTCGACCTTCGGTTCACTTTCGGTCGGTTCGATCATCAACGTTCCGCCAACCGGGAACGACATCGTCGGCGCGTGGAAACCATAGTCAATCAAGCGTTTGGCGATATCTTCCACGGAGACCTTCGCGGCTTTGTCCATGGTTCGAGTATCGATAATGCACTCGTGGGCAACCAGCCCGTTGCTACCCGCATACAAGACCTGGTAGTTCGGTTGCAACTTGCTAGCCAAATAGTTGGCGCTGAGAATCGCAACTTGCGTGGCCTTGCGCAGGCCTGACGCGCCCATCATGCGAATGTACATCCAGGAAATCGGCAAGATACTTGCGCTGCCAAACGGAGCAGCGCTGACCATTGCGCCGCGCCGTTGTGGGTGGATGCCATCTTTCGGCAAGAAGGGGGCCAGATGTTTGGCAACACACACGGGGCCGACTCCCGGCCCACCGCCCCCGTGGGGAATGCAGAATGTTTTGTGCAAGTTCAGATGCGAAACGTCGCCGCCAAATTTGCCGACTTTTGCCAAACCCACCAACGCATTCATGTTGGCACCGTCGATGTAAACCTGGCCACCGGCTTCATGGACCAAGCGGCAGATCTCGGTAACGCCTTCTTCAAAGACACCGTGCGTCGACGGATAGGTGATCATGATGGCAGCAATTCGGCCGGCGTTGGCCTGAATCTTGTCTTGCAAGTCGCTCAAGTCCACGTTGCCATCCGCATCGCACTTGACCACGACCACTTTCATGTTCGCCATTTGCGCACTGGCTGGGTTCGTCCCGTGCGCGCTGCTGGGGATTAGGCAAACGTCCCGATCAAAGTCTTGCCGTGATTCGTGGTACGCCTTGATGGCTAACAGCCCCGCGTATTCGCCTTGCGAACCCGCGTTGGGTTGCAAGGAGACTTGATCGTAGCCAGTGATCTCGCACAACATCGACTCCAATTGATCGACCATCTTTTGATAGCCAATCCATTGATCGACGGGAGCGTACGGGTGAATGCCGTTGAACTGGGGCCAAGTCACAGGCGTCAACTCGCTGGCGGCATTGAGCTTCATGGTGCAGGAACCCAGCGGGATCATTGCTCGATCCAGGGCCAAGTCCATTTCTGACAGGCGCCGCAAGTACCGCATCATTTGCGTTTCACTGCGATTCGCGTGGAAGACCTCTTGGGTCAGGATCCGGTCTCGGCGACCATCCGCTTCGGTCAAAGGGGAATCGGTCGATGGAGTGATCTGCGAAATGCCAAAACAACCAAGTACGGCCAAGACATCGTCCGTCGTCGTCGTCTCATCCAGTGAAATACCGATTTGCCCTTCGGCGACGTGGCGCAGGTTGTAGCCGGCATGGACGGCGTGTTTCAAGATTTGTTCGGCTTTTGGTCCACAGTCAATCGTTAGCGTGTCGAAGAACTTGTCGACCAGAAGTTTGAATCCCGCAGCGCGCAGCGACGCAGCCAGATCCGCGGTCAGACGATGAACGCGATCCGCGATTTGGCGCAGGCCTTCCGGACCGTGGTACATTGCATAGAGCGTGGCCATGATCGCCAGAAGTGCCTGGGCGGTACAAATATTGGACGTGGCTTTCTCGCGGCGGATGTGTTGCTCGCGGGTCTGCAGACTCAAGCGAAATGCGGGCTTTCCATGACGATCGATCGACTGACCAACCAATCGCCCAGGCATGGTTCGTTTCAATTCGTCGCGTGTGGCCATAAACGCGGCGTGGGGACCGCCTAATCCCAAGGGTACACCGAACCGTTGAGCACTGCCGACCGCGACATCGGCCCCCAAACTGCCCGGCGAAGCCAATTTGGTAAGCGCCAATAGATCGGTCGCCATGACCACGTACGCACCGTGAGCGTGGGCTGCGGCAGTCAGGCTCCGGTCGTCGCGAATCTGTCCACTGGAACCCGGGTATTGAAGCAGCACCCCAAAGACGCCGTCCCACGACGTCACCGGCTGGTTCTCGTCGAACAAGACGACCTCGATTTGCAGAGGCTTGGCTCGTCCTTCGACGACATCGATGGTTTGAGGATGACAATCGCGTGAGACCAAGAAGCGGGTGCGATTGCCTTTGCTGCTGCGCTGACACAAGGTCATGGCTTCGGCAGCGGCGGTCCCTTCATCCAACAGCGATGCGTTCGAAATTGGCAATCCCGTCAGTTCGGCGATCATCGTTTGGAAGTAAAATAGAATCTCCAATCGCCCTTGGGAGATCTCAGGTTGGTACGGCGTGTAGGCGGTGTACCACGCCGGATTCTCCAGGACGTTCCGTTGGATCACTTTGGGCGTATGGGTCCCGTAATAGCCTTGACCGATGTACGACTTGAGTACCTGATTCTGCGCCGCGATCGATTGCAGTTCTGCCAAAGCCGCTTCTTCGGTCACACCTTCCGGCAGGTTAAGTAATTGATCCAAACGGATTTGCTGCGGCACAACATCGAGAGCTAGTGCATCTAAGGAGTCATAACCCAGAACTGCTAGCATCTCGCGAATTTCGTGCTCGCGTGGACCGATGTGACGGGCGACAAACGGGGCCAAAGCAGCGGTCGACGAACCAGGGGAAGCAGCCATCGGGAGGACTCCGAATCAGGGGGATGGAAAGGACAAACCACGTCGGCGAACGCTAAAAAGCGCCAACCTCGCAGGCGTACCAAACCCCTCTGTCCATCTACCTGAGAGTTGTAGTCGCGCGGGCGACCGTCCCCTTCGGTGGAAGCCGCGCGCTGTGCCGGCTTCACTCTCCAGAGAAGGTGTTTCAATCCTGGCGGTCCATTTGCCTGAGCGATTCAGGGTTAACTTGCACCTTCGGCGTTCCCTCGACCCGCGAACAGCAGCTTCGATCCAAATTCAATGGGCCGAGCACACATCATTTGCGAGCCGGGAAAACTCTCCCGCCAAATATTCACCTTGAAACCAAGTATAACGGCGGCGCGAGCACTTTCCAGTGGGACGGACCCAAATGCCGGCTGTGTCTTTCCCGCACCCCACCACGGGCTACCGGGGGTGGTAATTCGCGCGAAATAGGGGCCTCAGGCTTCCGAATGCCACTTCAACAAACTGGAGGAAACCGATAAGCTGCTACCCGTCGCATCGGGAACTTGTGTTGCCCGAGAGCGTCCACGTTCTATCGGACTGCCAGCGGAGTTCGAATTATCGAGCCTCTTCGCTGGGATAGGGAGTTCAGCTTTTAATGAGTCGATCACTGGCTGACTTCACGATCCTGCCACAACCTGACGAGACGACCTGTGGACCGACTTGCCTCCAAGCCGTCTTGCAGTATTTTGGGGACGAGTTGGAGTTGGACCAAGTAATCCGCGATACACCCAGTTTGGACGATGGTGGGACATTAGGGGTGTTGTTGGGCACGTTGGCTCTGCGGCGGGGGTTTCGGGTCAAGATTTTCACGTACAACTTGCGAGTGTTTGATCCCTCGTGGTTCACGTCCGATCGACGCAAAAGCGACGCGCGGCGCAACGAACTTCAGGCCCCGCTGGAGCGTTTCCCGCAGGTCGACCTGGTGGACAAGCTCAAGCAACAGGTCCGGCTGAAGGAAGGTCAAAAACTGCACTACGCGTGTCAAGCCTACTCGAACTTTATCAAGTTGGGTGGCGAGTTGCGGATGCACGATTTGAACAAGGCTCTGATCCGACATTACCTGTCACTGGAAATTCCGATCCTTACGGGATTGAGTTCGACCTATTTGTATCAAGCTCCGCGAGATCGGCAGCGTGATATGAAGCCGGATGATTTGCGGGGCACTCCAACCGGTCATTTTGTTGTCCTGTGCGGTGAAAAACCTCCGCCCAAAAAGACAGTTCGCATTGCCGACCCGTACGTGCCGAACCCGTTTGCCGAGGATCGCTACTACGATGTCAGCTTTGACCGATTGATTTGTGCGATATTGTTAGGGGTTCTAACTTACGACGCCAACCTATTGATTATTCAGCCGAGTTAAAAGATTTATGTCCGTCCTAATCGTGACCAATCGCCCTGAAGACTGGCCCGCAACCATACCGGGCGTTGAAGTTGTGGATGATACAACCTATTTGACCGATAGCAAGTTCAGTGAACGACGCGGCGTCAAGGTATTCAATCTCTGCCGTAGCTATCGATATCAAACATCCGGATATTATGTTTCGTTGTTGGCCGAGGCACGTGGACACAAGCCCTTACCGAGTGTGGCAACGGTTCGAGATCTCAAATCCAAATCCGTTGTCCGAATGGTTTCGGAAGAAATTGACGAATTGATTCAGTCGAGTCTGCAGACTCTAAAGTCGACCGAATTCGAACTAAGCATTTACTTTGGCCAGAACATTGCTGCCCGGTACCAGAAGCTGGCGCTGGCCCTGTACAACCAATTCCAAAGCCCGATGCTGCGAGCCTATTTTTCTACGGGCGGACGTTCGCGTTGGCATTTGCGAAAGGTGGACTCGATCTCGGGCAATGAAGTCCCCGCCCATCATTGGGAGTTTGTGATTCAATCCGCGAGCGAGTTTTTTGCGAATCGCCGCAGCAATTCACGTCGTCGCACCGCACCTCGCTTCGATCTGGCGATTCTTCGGAGCCCCAACGATCCGCAGCCGCCCTCGAACGATAAAGCAATCAAGAAATTTGTGCGAGCTGCCGAATCGGTGGGCATGGCCGCTGAGATCATCACGAAGGACGACTATGGGAAGATCGCTCAGTTCGATGGCCTGTTCATTCGTGACACGACTTACATCGAGAATCACACCTATCGGTTTGCTCGCAAAGCAGAGGGCGAAGGTTTGATCGTGATGGATGATCCGCAGTCGATTTTGCGGTGCACGAACAAGGTCTATCTGGCCGAACTGATGGCTCGGCAAGGTGTCGCCATTCCTCGCACAATCGTCGCTCATGAGGGCAATACGCATGAGATTGGCACTACCTTGGGCTTTCCCGTGGTTCTGAAACGGCCTGACAGTGCGTTTTCTCAAGGCGTCATCAAGGTCAAGGATCAAGCCGAACTGGAGACGCAGTTAGAGAAATTCTTGGAAGACTCGGATTTGGTAGTCGCTCAAGAGTTTTTGCCGACGACATTTGATTGGCGGATCGGGGTGCTGGATGAACAACCCTTGTTTGCGTGCAAGTATTTCATGGCGCGTGGGCATTGGCAAATCATCAATCACGGCGATAACGGCAGCGATCATTACGGCCGATTTGAGACGGTTCCCGTGGATTGGGCACCACGCAAAGCGGTGCAATTGGCCGTCAAGGCCGCCGGGCTGATCGGCAACGGTCTTTACGGCGTCGACGTCAAAGAATCCAACGGCAAGTTCTATATCATTGAAGTAAATGACAATCCCAACATCGAGGCCGGAATCGAAGACGAAGTTCTGAAAGACGATCTTTATCATCGTATCATGAGCGTCTTCTTGCGTCGTATCGAACAGCGAAAGTCGTTGCACTACTAAGGTCAATCCCTATGAATCCGTACCGTTTGTTCGAAGTCTTCGGCATCGAATTGGAGTACATGATTGTCGATCGAGCGACTCTGAACGTTCGGCCCATTGCCGACAAGTTGCTCACCCGCGCCGCTGGCGAACTGACCTCGGACTTCGAAGATGGTCCGATCACTTGGTCGAATGAACTAGCCTTGCACGTGATCGAACTCAAGACCACGGAGCCGGTACGTTCACTTCTTGGCGTTGGCGAACAATTTCAGGCGAGTGTCAAAAATCTCAATCGAATTGCCGCCGAGTATGATGCGGTCCTGTTGCCGACAGGGATGCACCCGTGGATGAATCCGTTTCAAGAACTTCAACTCTGGCCTCATGATTCGGCTGCCATCTACGAAGCCTTCAATCGCGTCTTCGATTGTCGCGGCCATGGGTGGGCCAATCTACAAAGCATGCACATCAATTTGCCGTTTGCCAATGACGACGAATTTGGCCGTTTGCATGCCGCCATTCGTTTGGTGTTGCCACTTCTGCCCGGGCTCGCGTGCAGTTCCCCCATCGCCGACGGGCGCTCCACAGGCTTCCTCGACTACCGCATGGAAGTGTACCGTCACAACTCGGCAAAGATACCCCAAGTTGCCGGGCAGATTGTCCCGGAACCCGTGTTTAGTGAAGCCGCGTATCACGAACAGATTTTTCAACCGTTGTTTCGCGCCATTGCGCCGCACGACCCGGAAGGGATTTTGCAGAAACCGTTCTTGAACGCCCGCGGCGCGATCGCGCGCTTCGATCGTGGCTCCATTGAAATCCGAGTGATCGATACCCAAGAACATCCTGCAGCGGACTTGGCGATCGCCCAACTGGTGATCGCGATCTTGCAGGCGTTGGTCGCCGAACAATGGTCTTCGGTCGCCGATCAACAGCAGTTGGCAACCGAGTCGTTGAGTGACGTCTTTCGTTCGACATTACGAGACGGGGAACAGGCCATCGTGGCCAACCCGAAATATCTGCAACAGTTCGGGCTGGAGGGGGCCTCAGCAACTGTGCAAGAAATTTGGCGTCATTTGCGGCAGCAAGTATCTGCCCGCTCCGCGACCGACGCATCCCTGGCTCAAGATCCGAACCTGCAGTTGATCCTCGAACAAGGACCGTTGGCTCGGCGTATCTTGGCGGCCATGAATGCCCGCGAATTACCGGGCCCATCGCTCCCCATACCGAACCAAGTCATGGCCGACGTCTATCAACAACTGACGACGTGTTTGGGCCACGGTGTCTCGTTTGGCTCGCCGGCCTTGACTTCCCGTTGATGGATACGAAGTGATGGCAACCGTCCGACGGCAGAGAACCGGGTTAGTCCTTTCCTGCGAGCATGCCTCGGCGGATATTCCTGCCCGATTTCGCTCCTTGTTTGCTGGTCACGAGTCCGTATTGCGCACGCATCGCGGTTGGGACCCAGGCACTTGGCAATTGGGAAAGCAGTTGTCGCAACGTTTTCAAGTGCCTGTCTTGGCCACTAAAGTTTCGCGGTTGTTGATCGAAGTCAATCGCTCATTGCATCATCCCAAGTTGTTTTCCGAGTTCTCGAGCCCGCTCTCGCCAGAGATCAAACAGCAGTTGATCGCTGAATATTATTTGCCGCACCGGGAAGCCCTTGAACAGCAGATTCGCAAGGTGCTGAAACGTAACCATCGAGTGCTACACGTGTCGCTGCATAGTTTTACAGGCCAGTGGAATGGGGAGCCGCGCACGGCAGATTTGGGACTGTTGTACGATCCGCGTCGACCAACGGAATTGTCAACCTGTTGTCGTTGGCAAAAAAGCTTGCGAGAACGGTTACCTGGATTGGTGATTCGCCGCAACTATCCCTATTTGGGAAAAGCCGACGGGCTAACGACGGCCTTGAGAAAAAAATTCACTTCGACCGAATATTTGGGCATCGAACTGGAGGTGAATCAAAATCACGCGCCGCCAAGTCGACACTGGCGCGACATCTGTCGAGCTTTAGAAGCATCCATATCCGAGCTGTTGGAATCGGATCAACGCTGAGCCTGGTACTGCTTTTGTCGCTCAGGCACCGTCGCGACCACTTCTTTGAATTGATGCTTCGTTTCGGGTTCAATCTGCTTCAACTGTTGTACCAAGTGAGAAACTCGCTGAGGATCATTAGCGGCGGTCTCCGAAAACGCTTGGAGGAACAGCAGCGATTCGGTGAAGTTGTGGTCGGCGGTTCGCCCGACCATCGGTTGCAATGTTCTCGCAATCATGTCCGCGGCCAGGTTGTCCACGCGCAAGAAGATGTCCAATTGGTTCGTTAAGGCATATTGTCGATCACCGGCTGCGGTATCTGTCTTGAGAATGGCCACGCACCGCCCCGTCACTTTGCGCCGAAACACGGGGCCCTCGTACGTTCCGCTGCCCACGAAAATGTGCTTTTCTTGGTCGCCGTAGACCAGCTCCGCAGTACAGTCCGTGCCGGCTCCATCGTCGCCGGAAAACACGTAGGGACCGGTGCGTTGCAAGCCCATCGATGTCACACCAAACGTCTGCCAAAGGCCAACGATGGTGTCCGGGTTGCGAATCGAAAACTGGTAGAACTGCGGGTCGCATTGGATGCGACTCACGGGCAAGCGACGATAAATCGAAGGATTGTCCACGATGTCCTTGATCTTCTTTTTTCCTTCGGCGTTGAGATCGTTCCACGGGATCAACGACAAGGCGTCTTGTTGGGTTTGACGATTCGTGCTGGCGGGAGACAGGACTTCTACCGAAGGCGAAATGTAGGCGGGAAGTGCAACGTTAGGAGACAGGGAGTCACTCACCACAGTTCCGCTCGACAGCGGTTGCGATCCACCGGTATCGACCGACAAAGTGTAGGCCGATCGCGCCGCAGGATAGCCATCACTACTCGCCGGTGCCACCAAGGAACCACCGTTTGGGGTCGGACTGATTTGCTGTATGGGTACGCCAGAGACTCGGTTGCCATGCAACGTTTGACCAATGGCTGTGTTGCTGGCAAACACTCCCACCCCAACCCCTACCACAACGGAGGCCATCCGAACGGCGCAGCGAAGTTGTTGTGGTAAACGGATTGCAAATACCATAACGTGCCTCGATAGCTCGATATTCAGAACGTGTGGAACGGTTGAACGGTCGCAGTTCGCTCTGCAAACCAATGCTGGACCGCGGAGCGATCCAACGACTTGACCGGCCGCGGACATACCCCGAACGCACAACCGTTACGTTCGTTAGCAGTTCATCGGCCAGCATTTCTAGCTGGCAACAGTGTTTTCGGTGGCAAAACCGGCGAGACACATGGGACTGCTAGCAATTCAAGCACTTCCACGTCCAAGCGGTCGAGATGAACAGAGCACGTTAACGACTCCGTTGATGAATCTGCTGATGCTGCGGCACCTAAAATCGCAAAGTCTGCTCGAGGTCCAGCGTGGCTCGTCCCACGATCCACCGAAATGCGTCTCGAACCTGCTGCAGTCCCAAGCGATAGAAGTAGTTGGGTAGTCGCCCAAAGCTCTTGGCCCCCAACACAAAGTAACGTCCTTCGGGCGTCATGGTCCAACGGGGTTCCAGAAATTGGAAATCCAAGCGATCACCCGGATGCGCTAGCAACGGTCCGAGCAACGACTGCAGGGCTTCCGACTGCGGGCAACGTGGAACGATCAATTCACGAGTTAACCCCTCGTCGACTCGATGGCCGAGAGCGATGACAACATGGTCGAACGCTAGAGTTGTTTCGACATCATCGGGTTCCTCGTAATCTTCCGGCACGGAATCCCAAGCGACATCGTGCCATTGCAATAGCCCAACCTGAAAACATTTCGGTTCGGCCTGCCATTGGATCGTCGACAAATTCGTGTTGGCGACGACCTGGATCTTGGAAAGTGAAGCCGAGTTCCCTTCCCGATGGGAAACCAGTTCCGCGATCGAAGGAGTCTGATGTCGTAATATCAACGCATTGGCGGTCTCAAATAATCGCATTCGCGCGGGTAGCGGATCGTTGGCAATAATCGGGTAAAGACCCGTTTGGGTGAGACTCTGCGGGATCGCCCAAGTCAATTGTCCACGGTCGCTATTTATGCTCTTCCATTGAATGACCGTTTGCGCCGCTTGGGGACTGTCGCCAATCACCAGAACTCTCGCGTCTTCCCAATCGCCTCGGTTCGCCGCGAAGTTCGGTGCGACGAAATGTAGTCGCTTGCGGAGCACCGGATCTTGCCCGCGATCTGTGAGAAGTTGCGATTCACCTAGCGCCGGACTACCGCCCGCTCCCCAGGGTAGCTGTTGATGAAAGGTTCCGCTGGTATCTAGTACAAAATCAAACGTGTCACGATGTTCGGCTCCAGTCGCATCTTGCCAAACGACCACAAATCCATCCTGCCAACGCGATTGGAGCGGGACCGTTTGATGCTTGGAGTAGTGGCAGCGACTTACGGACAGCACGCGATGGCGAGAACGCAGTGATTTGGCGACAAGATCGGTTTCCGCCAACGGCAACAAGTAATGACGTAGCCACTCTTCGCCTGTTTGTTCGTGATGTAGTTCAGGGAAGACATGCTGAGGGTTTTGCGTGGTGATGGCCATTCGCCCCAAGCGTGAATGAAGAAGTTGGAACGGTGTCCACATGGGACAGTGTTGCCACTGCCGTACATTATCCGCTACCTCACCTTGTTCAAACAGCGTGACTTCGTAGCCCAAGAACCGTCCATACAGAGTCGCTTCTAAACCAATTGGTCCGCCGCCGATAACGGCAATCGTGGCCGGGAATTCTAATGCGATGGGATGGTCGGCATGAGGATGATCGTGCAAAGGAGAAGTTTGTTCTTGGCTCATCGACTCTCGTTGGTTGGATCAAGGGAAAGTTGGTGACGAATCGATTGGGGCTTATTGGTGGTGATCGAATCAACTCCCAACGCGGCAAAACGTTGGGCCACTGCAGGTTCGTCAATCGTCCAGACATGAAACTGATACCCGGCTGCGCGAATTCGATTCACGAAGTGTTGATCGATGTGTTCGGCTGCTTGACAGTCCAGGCCATCCGCGTCGATCGTTTTCAACGTCGACAAGATCTCCTCAACCGACGGACGAACCTCTCCCGTCTGTTCGTCGGTCTTGAACCCCGTTAGCCAGAATGCCTTGACTTCGGGCAGTTCTCGTTTGCTCGTCGCGATCACTTCGGCATCAAAAGCAATGATGACAAGTTGCTCACGGGCAAGTTTCTCGAAGGCCGGATCAGACGTCAGCTGCTGCTTAAGAACTGGGACCAAACGAGCCGAATCTTTCACCTCCAGAAAAAATGTTTTCCCGACCGGAATGGTCTCAACCACTTCGGCTAAAGTGGGGATCCGTTCGCCCGCAAAATCCCGATGCTTCCATCGTCCAACATCCAACATTCGTAGTTCAGCCGATGATTTTTTTCGGACGTCCCCAGCCACACCTGCCATTCGTTGGGTATCTGAATCGTGAATGGCGACAATCTGTTTGTCGCTGGTTAAGAAGAAGTCGCCTTCAATGGCATCGGCATTTTGTTTCCATCCCAAGCGAAACGCGGCCAGCGTGTTCTCCGGTGCATCGGCACTGGCACCGCGATGCGCCACAATCATCGGCAGCTTCATGACGTTACCATTGGAGTGTTCGGTAGGTTGGGAGCTTGGGGAGTCGGCTTTTTGAACCAAGGGACTCTGAGCCAACGAATTCGGAGCGGATGCCACAAAAACACAGACCGTGAGCAGCACGTTCCCCCAGCAGCGATTTGCAAGTCTTTTCAGCCGGTCGTCATTTATCACGGTCAGGATCCTCCGGGCGTTTAAAGATCAGCCCCAAAAGAAAGATCCCTAAGACGAACCCGATCGCACAGACGATTAAAAATGGCACCGGGGCCGAGTGGTCTTCGAGACCGATTGGCAAATTCATCCCAAAGACCGCGGCCATCGTCGCCAACGGAAAGAAAAACGCAACCAACAGATTCAGGCGATGCGCCGATAGTGCCAACGCCTGAGCGTGGCGAGATTGAGCTTCGGCATGCCGAGTTTGTGCGAGCTCCGCGCCGGCTGTCGTCGCATCGAACAGTAGATCCGCAGCACGCGATATTTCGTACGCGTGATCACGGAAGTTGATCAGTTCACGCACCTGCGGCAGGCCCTTGCGAGCATCGTCCAAGGTCGCGTAAAGGTTGGCTGCCATTCGCTTCAAAGGCAGCATTTCCTCGATCAATGACAGGTATTCGTTGGCCGTCTTCGCTTGATCCTCCTGGACTTCCAAGGTTTCCAGCAAACGATCAAATCGCTCCAGATGTTTGTTCAGTGCCGCTAATCCGCTACCGTCCGCGGTCGAATGCCACGTCCCATCCGGTTTGCGATAAAACAAATGTGGCTCGCGTTGTTTCGAGTTCCGCTGCGGTGGCTGATGCAAGATCAAGAGGAGGTGCCCGTTGTCGATCATCGCCCGCTGACGCCCCGGCCGATCACCGACCCGTCCATGAAAATAGGCGGGGATATCCCAGACCGTTGGCAGTAGTTTGGAACGCGTCATTGCGATTGACTCCTGGATGTGGATTCGGAGCCAATATTCTAATGCCGGTAAGATTTGCTGCCTGCCCCCGACTCAAGAAACTGTGAAGGTTTCGTTAGCGCGGTTGGGCTGGGGCTAGAGGTTGGGCTGGGGCTAGAGGTTGGGCTGGGGCCACATCCACGCCCGGAACACCGCCGAACGACTCAATTTCGTTGGTCAGCAAACCACCGCGAGTTTCGCAGCTTTACCGGCGATTGTACAACTCCAATTTCGACCGGTTGCAATGTCGAACGAATTTCCTCGGCTCCCGTTTTTAACGCTGAGGGAAACGTATCCGATGTTTGAGTGGTCATCGTCGACTTGATTTGATCCCAAGTCGCGTTGAGCTCAACACCGCCACTGATCGCGACGATCACTTGTCGTTGTGCTTTCCCGCCGGCTGCCAACCGGTTGAGGGGAATCGTGCGATGATTGACGACCAATTCCACTTCTCGGATCTCGGGATACCGTTGCATCGGGTAGGAGGATTGCCCCGTCCGATGCCCCACCAGAAATTGAGGTTGCCATCCGACTTGACTCGGCAATTTTTGTCCATGAATCAACTGGGCAACGATGGCTAATTGGAAGATGTTTTCCAACTGGCCATAGACGGGGAAGAGCCGACGCGTCTGGGGAAGTTGGCGATTGAAGTCCGCGACAAACGACTCGGCCGCCAATGAACGTGGCGGCGCCGCTTGTCCAGCCTGACGCCCGGCGACAAACTTGGCTTCTGTTTTCAACTCCATGACCGGACCCTGAATCGTATACAGTTGGCCGTCTTCACTTTGCTGAATTGAAGGCTGCGCCAATGTGAACCACCAACGAATGATCTCGCTTGGAGGATCATCGGCTTTGCAGCGATCCAAGAAACTGGGCAACTGAGGACCACCGTTGACCGTCCCCATGGCCAATAATTTGATGTGGTAATCGGCCGTCAACAAGACATTCGCCGCGTGCGACCAGGCCGGTACTCCAAACACAACCGTGTCCTGTGGGCCAACCGCTGTGAGGAATCGTGAGCGTACTTGCGGAACGGTCAAGTTCCATTTGCCGGCCAATTCGGCGGCCTTCTCAAACTGCCCAGGCCGAGGATCAATCGAACATCCCAACACACCGCGCCCGTGCACAACATTTCGCAGACATGCCACCAAGTCATCCAAATGCAAAACCGGCCTGCCGGTACCCTCATGGACCGCAACTCCTTGATCGTTGATTTCCCATGGACCGGCCGGACCTACCAAGAATAAATCTCCAGCGGTTGCGTCCACGGCCACTCCCTGAATCTCGTACATCCCGCCCAAGTACCGCAACGAATCGGGAATCGGTCGACCTTCGGCCGCCAAGGCCATCAGTTGGGCTTCCAATTTTGGCAACGAAATAAAACGTCGTTCCGCATTTTCGACTAACTTCAAAGCGGAACTTTCGCCCGCCAACAAAGTGTTTGACTTTTCTTTGGTTGGACCGGCGAAACGCAATTGCCCCGCCACATCGATCAACACACCATTCTGGAACGTGCTGATCGTTCCGACGCCACCGTTTTCTTCCCAGGAATCCGGCTCGATGACCGTTTGAATCAATTCAATCAACGAATCAAAATCCGCCTGCACCCTACCGCCAGCGGCCCCGGCCCCCAATCCGTTTTCCATCCCCGCGTTTCCCAATCCAGACACCGCTCCGTAGCGGTCCGCTTGCCAGCGATGGGCCAACACTTCGTCAGATTTCGCCGATGTGGACAACGCTAACGTGTACTCCCCAGCAGCCATCTGACGGGCCAAAGTACCGTTATCAGAACCGACCAATTCCTGGGCCTGAACAACGGCCGGCCAACCCATGACGCTGAGCACAACAATTGCTACAAACGCCAATCCAGAAAAACCATACACCGACGAAGAAAAGATGCGATTCATACGAATTGTCGCCGCTGAGAAAAAGCCAGTGGCCCCTGGCTCGCCAATATGGTGGCAGCTCCGTCTCCATAAGTCAAGAGATAAGCCGCATTTGGCAGCCAATGACGTTTGACCGCGACGCAGAGCAATGCAGGACCGGGACGCACTTTGCCCAATTATGGATGCCTGTCGCCCAGCGTTGCGTTGCCGAGCGATTCGGACGCGAAACATAGTCTTGCGTCGAACATTACGGACCTCCGCCGCGACGGGTCGATCCTAATACGTCAGCAAGCTAAAGCACTGATGGGGCTCCAGCTTCTTGCGCCCGCCCAAGTCCACCAATTCAATGATGAACGCGCACTCGACGACTTTGCCTCCGGCCTTCTCGACCATCGTGCAACAAGCATTCACCGTACCGCCAGTCGCCAACAAGTCATCGACGACCAAAACGCGGTTCCCAGCCGAAATCGCATCGATATGCATCTCTAAGGTGTCTGTGCCATATTCCAAGTCGTACTCGTGACGCATGCTCTCGTAGGGTAACTTTCCGGGCTTGCGGATCGGAACAAACGGCAGTCCCATCCGAATCGCCATCGGGGCCCCAAAGATAAACCCGCGAGCCTCGGCCGCCACAATCGTATCAATGCACATGCCCGCATAACGACTGCACAAAAGATCGATCGACTTATGAAAGGCGTCGGGATTCGACAACAAGGGAGTGATATCGCGAAACAAGATGCCCGGTTTCGGAAAGTCGGGTATCGCGCGGATAAAGTCGCGGAGGTCAGCATTCATTTCGCGAGTCATGTTTTTCTCGAATTCCAAAAGGATGATAGGGGTTGGACAACACCGTTACTGCAGCTACGTTTCAATCGCGGTTTCAATGACTTCTTCATTGACAAAAATCGGCAAGAACGGATCGCATGTCACCGCAACGGCAATCGCGTCAGACGGTCGCGAGTCGATCTCTTGCAGTTGACCATTCTGCATCACACAAATCGAAGCCAAATACGTACCATCGCGAACGGTGTGAATGCGAATGTGCCGCAACTCGCCACCCAATTGCTCGATGACGTTCACCAACAGGTCATGCGTTAACGGTCGTTGCGGCGGCCCCGGCTTCCGGACCCGACGGTCGATACTGGTGGCCTCGAATACCCCAATGACAATCGGAAACTCGCGTTCCCCGTCTTTTTCCCGCAAATATACGATCTGGTGATCGTGAAGCTCGCTGATGATGATTCGACTCAGCGTCATTTCAACTTGCATCAGTCGCATCCATTCATCGTTCACCACTCAATTACCCCGACCCCAATTATAGTGCTGAACCTCCAACTTGTAAGGGACGTGACCTCCGCACCTAGCACCAAGTGGTGCCGCTGGTAGCGACGCTGCCAGACCGCGGGAGGTTTAGGAGAAAGGTCACGCTCCGGCGAGCGTCACGCCATGGGAAAACAGCTACACGGGAAATTACAGCGTGAAAGCTCCTGATTCGGACCACGCTCTGGCGAGCGGAGGGCCCGAAAAGGCATCGCAAACTTTAGATTGACCAACGTCTAGTTTTGGTAGAAGTGCGGCGAAAGCCACGCCGAGACGTTTGAAGCTCCGATCACGGAATCGTGAACGTCCGCTCCCGCAGCAACTAGGCCGTTGCGGTTGAGGAAGATAGACTCCTTGCCAAAGCCAATGGAGGCCGAGGCAGAATGTCGGACACTGCCATCCTCAAACAAAATATTCAGTCCTTGGCCGTCATGGTTGGCACTGTTGCGATTGGCCAAGGAAGGGCTGGGAGCGTCTGCCATCATCACTCGGAATGATCGACCGAGGTTCATTGGGCCCACGTATTGATCTTGTTCGTAATGCCCAAGCGAATAGCCGTACGACCCACCCATATGGGACTGCAATTCCGCCAGTTGTTGATTGTTTTCGCGGAATGCTTCTTCCAATACCGCCAAACTCGGCGTCTCTTGCACTTCATACAGCCCGTTTTGCACGGCCGAACCGCAATAAAATACGCGGTCTTCTTCGATAAATCCGCCCGCTTTCAAGACGGGGGCGTAAGCACCGGCCACATTGAGTGGGCCGGTCCTAGCGATCGGCACAAATCGGTTGTCATGAGCTTCGGCGTAATTGAACAAGGCCATGCCTACGCGGCGCAAGTTGTCTTGGCATGCGGCCAATCGCATTTGATTGCGACTTGCCAAAATCGCAGGAGCCAAAATCCCAGCTGCCAACATCACCACCGCCGAAACCACGATGAAATCTTGGAACTGCCACGAACGACGATCCGAAAACTCTCCGCTCACCGGCGTCATGACCGCAACCCGCGACTCGTTCGCCGAACCTCGCACTAAAGATTCGCTCGGGCGGGGCTCGACTGCCACGATACCAGATTCATCGCGATCCAAAACTGACGGCAGTTGGCGAGATTCCCGGGCTACAAACTCACAAGCTCGCCGAGCCAACCCAGCCGGAAAATCCGATCCCGATGCACCCGACAACGACTCCACTTCTTCCAACCGAGCCAACGGAGCAATCCGTTCACGCAACCGAGCCAACTCGAATTGAACTTCCGGATACTCCGAGACCGCACGATCCACGCGACGATGTTCGTCCGCTTCCAATGCGCCTAATAAGTAACCCAGCAAGTCTTCGGCTGTTGGCTTCATAGATTAGTTTTCCAGACTTCCCATTGATTTAACTGCCCGACTCATCCACCCGTGCCCATGCTTCGGCCAATTTACTGACCGCCAAACTCAGCCGACTCTTCACGGTTCCCACCGGAACCTCCAATACCGAGGCAGCATCCTTGTAACTCATCCCTTGGAAATAAACCAACTGGATAATCGAGTACAAATTCTCCGGTAACTGCTCCAAACTCTGCCGAACGGCTACCAGTCGCTCGGCTTCGTCCAACCGAGCACCCGGAGATGGCTCGGTGGATTCCAATAGCCCCATGATCTCCGCAATCTGCTCGTCCAACCCCACCGGGGGCGAATCCAGGCTCACCGTGCGATGCGGCTTTTGCCGCCGACGAGCGTCCACCGCTTGTCGCGTCGCAATCGCATAAAGCCAAGCCTTAAAACGACGAGTCGGATCGAAGGTCTCGCATTTCAAATGCACCTGAAGAAAAGTGCCTTGAAACGCGTCCTGAGCCAATTCCCGATCGCCAATATATCGGCGCAAATAGCTGTACAACTCTCGTTCGTAGCGATAGACCAACTGCGCGAACGACTCCCGGTCGCCCGTTTGGCGATAAGCCAGCAGTAGTTGCTCGTCGGTCACCGGCATTTCCTTGGAACGTAGTTGACGACCTTGTTGGTAGAACAGATCGACGACGGTGGCTTCCATAACTTTCTACGTACGGTTTTCAGCTTCGGTTCGCGATAATCCGTCGATTCAGTGCAAATCGAGGTTTTTTCGCCGGTCGTTTGCTTTTCCGTCCGTCTCCTTCATTGTAAAGTGGTGCCAGACGGGAAGCGAGTCGGATTCGGTGAAAAACGTGGCTTTCACTCGAATTTTCGCTCATCCCGTCGATACTCTCGAACCGAAGTCGCAAACGGCGTGCCGAAGGTCAAAACGAATGGCAAAACAGCGGTTTTCTTGGACCAGCGTCGGCGATATTAATGCGTTTTTTGGCCTGATGCTCGATAATTTGGCCGGTTTGGTCCTGACCGTCACGCTGCTGGCAGGGGTCTTCGGATTTCCGGTAAATTTTGCAATGCATTACATGGTGCCCGGAACCGCGATCGGGGTCTTGGTCGGCGACCTGCTCTTTTTCTTCATGGCCCTATGGCTGATCCGCCAGACCGGCCGCCGCGATGTGACGGCCATGCCACTCGGATTGGATACGCCCAGTACCTTCGGAATGATTTTTATGGTCCTGGGGCCGGCCTACCGCACCGCCTTGGGAACCGACCCGTCCCCGGAACAAACCGAAGCCGCCGCCCGGCATGCCTGGCACATCGGGATTTGCTGCATCGTTTTCTCCGGCCTGATCAAGCTGCTCTTTTCGTTCGTTTCCGGCTGGGCTCGACGCACCTTTCCCAGAGCCGGCTTGTTGGGGTCCCTGGCGGCAATCGCGTTGGTCCTGATCACGTTCTTTCCGATCCTCGAGATTTTCTCGGCTCCATTGGTCGGTCTCTTGTCGTTGTCGATTGTGCTCACAACCTTGGTTGCCCGAATCCATCTGCCGTATCGAATTCCAGGCGCGCTTGGGGCAGTCTTGGTAGCGACCGCCGTGTATTACGTCATCTTAGGAATCGAAGAGGTCTCCGGTTTGTCGCTCCTGCATAGCGAAGCCAAACTGACCTGGGACGATGCGCGCGGTGGCCTGCTGCCAACCGAATGGACCACGGTCTTTTCTTTCGCTTGGATCGAAGTCTGGCGCGATGCCCTGCAATACCTGCCCATCGTTACCCCATTCGCCATCGCCACCGTCGTCGGCGGGATCGACTGCACCGAAAGCGCTGCCGCCGCCGGTGACGAATACCCGACCGGTGGTGTGATCGCGGTCGAAGCGGTTGCTACCATCATTGCCGGCCTCTGTGGGGGTGTGATTCAAACCACTCCCTATATTGGTCACCCCGCTTACAAGGCCATGGGCGGCCGCGCGTCTTACACCTTGGCCACCGCAGCGTTTATCGGTTCAGCCGGTCTACTGGGTTACTTCGGCTACATCTACTTGTGTTTGCCGTCGGTCGCTATCATTCCCATCCTGGTATTTGTCGGCTTGGAAATCGGCGCGCAGAGCTTCGCCGCCACACCCAAACGCCATTACACGGCCGTCGCGTTGGCGATGATCCCGGCCCTCGCCGTACTTGGCAAAGGCATGGTCGACAAAGTCTTGTCCGATCCAGCGCTGGCCGCCGCCGGTATCACCACCACTTCTCTATTGCCCGACAATCAAGCAGCTCTCCAAGTTTTGCACCTGTTGTATGGCGGCTTCATTATCACCAGCCTGTTGTGGGCCTCGGCTTTAGCAGCGCTGATCGATCGCCAATTGATCCGCGGCAGCCTGTTGTTTTTTACCTGTGGCGTGTTGACTCTCTTTGGCGTGATCCATTCGCCAAAACCCAGCTTCGAGTTGTTTGTCATTTGGCCCACTACCGAACCTGTCCCCGGCGTGCTGAACAACCCAGAACAAATCCAAATCGTGTTGGTCTTAGCCGCTAGTTACGCGTTGGTAGGACTATTCTTGCTGGCTCTCTCCCGGTTCACCCCCGATCAAACAACGGAATCCGAAACCCACTCGCTGCCGCACGACCATGACTAGTTGGTGCGCCCCCGATGGCCAACGCAACATGATCATTTCATGAATTCACGCCGGGTTCACACAATCTAAATCCGCCTGCCGCATCGCGCTTGGTAGCATCTGTGGTCGTGACCTTTTCCAGCATCACGAGTCGCGTGCCGCTGGGACGTCACTCTGTATCGCCGCTTCTTGCGTTGTTGCGATAATCCGAACCGTGCTGCCCAGGAACTTAGGTCGATGAATCTCACCTCCAAGTTAATTCTCGTCGCCATGGCCTACGGAGCCTGTGCGGGAATTTTTGCCTCGATGGCAAAATCAAATGGAACAACCGCAATCGAACGAGGGCCCATCGGCGAGTGGTGGTTCGTGCCCGAAACCGATTTACCAGGCCGAGCTTCCACGCCTGCCACTCCCCAAACGATTTCATCGAAGTCCCAGTCATTGGTCGACGTACCAACGCCGCCCATGCGTTTTCTCAATCAACTGCCGACCCAACGTCGCCTAGATTTATGGGGCGACCAACCATTCCCTCAACAACGCTTTTCAGTCGAAATGTGGGCCATGTACCATGTCGACCAACCCGTCGGAGTCGTGGCGGCCGTTCGTGGTTCCAGTGCCGACCAACCGATTCCCTGGCTGCTTTCCTTTTACGATTGGGAAGCCTGCTTCCGAATTCAACTCGCCGACCAACGAGTGATCAAGTTGCAACATCGCGTGAAGACTTGGGGCGGCTTCAAGGAACGCTGGGTGCATTTGGTGGCCACCGTCGATCGAGATCAAATCCAGTTGTATCTGAACGGTGAACGAGTCGCCTCCGAAAAACTGGAAAATGGTACGTTGGATTGGCCCAAGAATCCTTCCTTCGAGGTAGCCTCTTATATGGAGAACGAACCGTACATGCAATTAGAAAACTTGGTTCGTCAAGTTGCGGTTTGGGATACGGTCTTGGAGCCGCTCACCATCGAGCAACGTTTTACTGCTTTCGGTCAACAAGTCGAACAAGGAATTGTCTTCCCCGATCAATTCCATTTCACCGCACCTCCGTACTTGAACCTGCTTTCGCAGACCGGCGTCAACTTGCTTTGGGAAACCGACCGCAACTCCACGGCGGTGCTGCGCTGGGGCACCACGGCGGCATTGGAAAACACTCAGACGTTTTCGCAGTCACAACGATTGCACGAAACGTCACTCGTGAATCTTCAACCAAATACAACTTACTTCTACCAAGTAACCTGCGAGTCCGACGGTCCCCAAACGCTCGACAGCGGTCTGTTGACTTTTCGCACCGCCGTAAATTCGGGCGAACCGTTTCGTTTTGCAATCCTGGGTGACACCGAATCACGTCCACACATCAATCGACAATTGGCCCATTTGATCTGGGGCGAACGCCCGCACTTTGTCGTGAACTTGGGTGACTTGACCGACGCTGGAATGGAACCCCATCGCTACGAGTGGACGCAAGAATATTTTCTGGGGATGGGAGCGTTGCATAGCCGCATCCCAGTCTTTCCGGTCCCTGGCAACGGCGAAGGGGATCTGTTTTGGTATCGCCATTACCATCGCTTGCCGGACCCCGAAGGTTACTATCGGTTCCAATACGGTGATATCGACTTCTTTATGTTGGACAGCAATCAACGCGAAACAGATTTCTCGCCCAATGGCAAACAGTATCAATGGTTGGAGCAGCAGTTGACGACATCAACTGCCAAGTGGAAAGTCGTCTGCCACCATCACGCCACGTACACCAGTGAGGAAGACGATTACGGTGATAGCTGGAAAGAGCCAACGACCTTTGGCGACATGAATGTGCGACCGTTGGTTCCCTTGTGCGAACAACACGGCGTGGACTTGATGATGTTTGGTCACCTGCACTTGTACGAACGCTCGTTTCCCATTCGCGATGGGAAGGTTGACCTGAAGCAGGGGACGGTGCATCTGTTGGCGGGCGGCGGCGGAGGCAATCTGGAAGACTTCGGGCCAGCACCCGCGTGGTTCAGCGCTAAAACCTACCGAGGCCATCATTACGTGATGTGCGAGGTAAAAGGGGATCAATTGACCTTTCAGATGTACGACATGGATGGCCGACTTCGCGATCAATGGCAAATCAGTAAAGGCCCGTAACCGCCAGCCCATGGGTGTGATGCCGAACCTTCCCAGCCACCAGCCGGTACGTTTCGAACTCAAGTTCAACACTCGTGCGCGACACGTCCCCAACCGGCTGGTTCGGTTGGTGCCTAAGTTTGACGGCTAGATCAACACCGCGCGATGAAGGTGGTCGAGAGACAGGCTTGTTTAGCAAGCCCACTTCACCGAGACCGGAATGCTTCGCACTCGCAAGCCCCGCACGCGCCGCCTTACCCAAGAGTAAACTTCGCTTCAGCGCCGCCCCCACT
>JAEUIP010000440.1 GCA_016795075.1 Planctomycetaceae bacterium
GTCCTGATTCGCCACCCATATCGACGGCCGTCCCCGAGTCACGAGTGACACTCCAGACGAATGACACGGGCCATTTCTCGTTCATGATTCCTGCGGAGTTGCGTGATTGGCAGTCGGATCTCCAAGTATCGGTTCGGCATCCGGATTATGTCATCGAGCAGAGTTTTGGAATGTGGCCTGTCTCTCGCGAAATGGCCGCCGACCCAAAAGCTGCGAAACAGAATCTGTTCAATGCGGGAGTGATCGAATTAAACCGCGGGCATGAGATTCATGGCCAAGTTCTGAGTCCCGACGGCCAACCAGCTGTCGGTGTCAAACTGTACGCCGCCAGCCAAATGCCGGAATACTTGAACATGCCACCGCATGCGGTCACGAATCGTGAAGGGAAGTACAAGTTCCGTGTGCCGACTCACGAGCGACACTATCTGTTCATCATTCCCAATGACGCCATCGCTCAATCGCTGCCGATTCGAAAAGCCTATGGCGAACACCCGCCGATCCAATTGGAACAAGGGGCCACGATCGTTGGGCAAGTTCTTGATCGAACGGGCAAGCCAATGATGGGTGTCGTTGTGCAAGCCAACGGCAGTGACTCGGTCTACGATGGCTTTACCAAGCCAATGACTCGCGTTTTGACGGACGATCAAGGTCGCTATTCGTTACCACCGCAGCAACTGCCAGTCGATATTCGGGTGGCATCGCTCGGATGGCTGGGCGGATGGAACCAGTCGGGGCAGCCACTTCGTGCAGATGAGGTTTTTCTGCCCGTGCTGCTGCGAGAATCAAGCGAGACTCTCAGAAACGATGGTCCACCTGTCGACAATCCAATCGCCAAAGCTGATCAAACGAATAACGCCCTGCCACCGCGATCCTTGACTCTCGATTTTCAGCCGTGCGAAACCGTGGTGCTGACCGCGATGGTTTACGACGACAACGGCCAGCCCGCAACCAAGTGCGAATTGGCGATTTTCGGCACCGCTCCCGAGTCATTGCGCGATTCCGACGAGTTGCGATCGACCTGGCGCGGGCACTTTGCAGCAATACCCGACCAACCGGGACGCTTCAGCGCGGTTGCACCAAAGGGATTGATCCACGCGACACTAGTTCATCCCGAAATACCGACCGGTCCACTTCAAAAGTGCGTTCGCAAGACTCGCGAGGATGAAAGTCATCTTGGTCCTCACACGGACGCGTCTTGGACGGTACTCTCCAATGACGACGATTCGATCATGGTCGGTGAACCGCGTGTCGAGCCACCGAAGTTTTCCGGCAGTAACGATCGAGTGTTCCCAACTCGATTTGCTGACGAATTCATCACCAGACTCAAAACTCGCACCGTGCGCGCATTGAGCGGTCCGCAGCCATTCTTGAATCCGACGTTCTTGGATGTGCTACGAGCCCACACCATTGCCTTTCTGACAGCGACCACAAAGTCCGATCCAACGCCCGAGTCTCAACAAGCGATTATCGACTCGATGATCCGCCGGGTCACCAATCCAGACGATCCGACCTATCAAAAGTTTGGTGATTACCTGCAGTTCGGCAACGCCTATAAAGATCTGATGTGGCGAGTGCAGGCGGCGATGGCACGAACTCCAGGAACGGAACCGGAGCAACAGCAACTGGCCGCTCAAGCCGAAAGTCTTCGCACTTACATTCGACGCGCGGACTCCAGAGATGTAAATCGGTTCAATGATTTGCTGAACGATCCATTGTGGTTTGGGCTCCAATCGCCATTGGACGACGCTGAGTTCCGCAAGTTGGAAGATCGCTTGCAAGCATCTTCGGTCGGCGGTTTATTCGCTGTGATGTCGGGCTTGCAAGTGCTGAACACGCCTCCGCTCGCCTGGCCGGACCAGATCGTGGGTAGTGGTGGACCGACAGGCAACCTGGCTCATGAGTTCCAGAGCGAGCAGCACTTTCAAGGGATCACCGAAGTGCTGGGTTCGGTTGAAGATCCGCAGCAGCCCGGAGTTGTGCACCTTGATCAGGCCATGCTGGTGAGGTTCCCGAAACAGGATGTTCCTGATCTGGCGGCCCTGCAAAAATGGGTCCTGGAACATGGTTTTGGTGATGTCGGATATTCGCCGACACGGGACGAGCTGATCGCGTTTCGGCGCGGCAAACTTCTGAAGCTTGACACGAACGATTGGTGGGTCGTTGATCAAATGAGTGATGATGATTTGCGCGCGAAGATCGAACAAGATGGCAGTGAAACGATCTCGTTGGTTGATTATCCCAAGCAAGGGTTGCGGGCCGCAACATCAGATCCGGCTTTGATCGCCATACGAACCGGGGCGTTTGACGGCCAAGGACAACTGTTCGTCTTTGCCGTGGGCGCAACGGACATGGGCATGCACGTGCACATCCGCCTTCGACCCGCGGCAAAGCGTTCCCTCGATCTGCTGCAAATTCCCGTCTCGATGAGTGCTCCGCACGGGCGGCCGTGGCACGGGCTACGAACGTCGATGACGTTGGCTGAACCTACTCGAACCAGTCCAGATTATCTCAATCGTGGCCGCGTCTTGGTGAATGTCGACTTGTACAACGGATCCGAGTATCCGCAAACGGTCGCTTTTGATCCGACTCAAGCGTCGAACTCGTTCGACATCTATTCCCCAAACGGAACATTGGTCGCTACGCTCGTAGGGCAAATGCCGGGAGATGTCGAGCGTGATGAACAAGGGCAAGTGATCCCACGTGTGGTCCAGCCAGGTAAATCCATTCGCCTGTTGGAAAATTTCAACCTAGGTCTGGCGTATTCGTTAGTAGAGCCCGGTCAATATCAGATTCGATTTGGTGGTCAAGAT
Source organism: Planctomycetaceae bacterium (assembly GCA_016795075.1). Taxonomy (GTDB): domain Bacteria; phylum Planctomycetota; class Planctomycetia; order Pirellulales; family Pirellulaceae; genus M30B19. The sequence continues at coordinate 2,811 of JAEUIP010000440.1, forward strand.
CGCGCTATGAATCTGGGCCATTATGGACGCAGTTACCCGCCATCGAACATGCTCACACTCGATGTGGCCAATGGCGCGACTCCATTGATCCACAATTACTGGCGAATGTTCGTAGAGAACGAGGATGTACCAAAAGTGCCGCATTGGTTCTCTCATCGTCCGGGAGTCGCCGACGAACGCACGTTGTACTTCCGCCGCGCCGACTACGTGTACACCAATTTTGTGTTGCTAACATTCACGGATTCGGCAGATCCCGTGCCCGACCGAAAATGGACTCCGGGAGGCATCCAAGTCCCTAATCCTTGGCCAAAAATGCGCGACGTTTTGTTGGGCCAGACGCCGCTGGGATTTGCGCACCTCTTGTTGCCGCCCACGGCTGATGAAGAATGGCCGCAGTGTGAGGAGCAGGTGCGCGCGATCCTTGGCGTGCATCTGACAACACGGGACGCGAACGAGACACCAAAGACGCCTGCTCCGGAAGCGACGCCAATCCCTCCCGCACAAGCCCCACCGCAAGCGAGGGCGACTTCGGGTTACGGTCGTAGCGCACTCGGTTTGTTGCAGAACGAATCGGACAAATAACCAACCCCCGAACCAAGGGACTTGGCCAAGCTACTGGGCCGACGGCCTTGGACTGCGGCAGCCTGCTGCCGCCTTTTTCCCACAGCCTGCTGTGGCGGGTATCGAAAAAAACTCCACAAGCTTTTCGTCCGCTCTGAAGTTACGGTGAAAAACGCACACACAGAATCTTTAACTGCAGCCGATGGGATGCGGCTCCTTCTCGTGCTCGTCGAAAATCTTCATCAGAAACTCACCATAACTTCATCTCGGCGATGTTGGCGA
>JAEUIP010000441.1 GCA_016795075.1 Planctomycetaceae bacterium
GTGTTGCAACAAATGGTGACCGGCAACGTGCCATTAACGGCAATTGGCAGTATTGGATCGATGGCGGTCGGAGCTACCTCGGAAGCCATGTCCGGCACGACTCGGTTGTTGATGTTTCTGACGCTGCTGAGCGTCAATTTGGCGATCCTTAACTTTTTGCCAATCCCTATTTTGGACGGCGGACACATGGTTTTCTTGGCGTGGGAAGGTGTGACCGGGGCTCCGCCCAACGAAAAAATCCAAGAGGCTCTGACCATGGTTGGCGCTTTGTTGCTCCTGGCCTTGATCATTTTTGCCTTGGGGATGGACGTCTGGCGAATCTCAGGCCTACTCTAGCTTTCGTCGTAAACCACTGGCAATCAATGGTTTGCGACGGATTTGGCCGTTGCGGCGATTCGATATCAACTCGCGATTTTATCAGTGGTCAAGCAAGGACTTTTCGCGTATCCTGGTGACCCAACAGCAGCCGGTCGAAGCGATGCTGACCGGTTCGGGGTCAACCTGAGAGGAGAGATTATATGGCTCAAGGGCCGATTTCCGATTTGGAAGCGATGAGCGGGCCGGCTCCGGAAGTTGAATTGGAAGCTCGCTCGGTTCGCCGTGGCGTGCCCGAAGGATTGTGGATTCGTTGCCCGAGCTGCAAAGCTGCAATCTTTCGCAAAGAAGCCGAAAAACGTCTGGGGGTCTGTCCGGAATGTGACCACCATTTCTATGTCTCCGCAAAGTCTCGGATCGAACAAGTACTGGACACGGGTACGTTCGAAGAATGGGATCCGGATCTCTTGGCGGCCGACCCCTTAAATTTCAAGGACAAAAAGCCCTACCGCGAGCGCTTGGTGGCCGAGCGAAAACTCACCGGCCTTAAAGACGCGATCTTGACTGGATGTGGCATGGTCCGAGCTCGACGAGTGGCCATTGGCGTCACCGACTCGGCGTTTATCATGGGCAGCATGGGATCGGTCGTTGGCGAGAAGTTGACTCGCTTGACCGAACGAGCCACCGAACAAAAACTACCGCTGATCATCATTTCCGCATCGGGCGGTGGTGCTCGAATGCACGAAGGAATTTTGTCGCTCATGCAGATGGCGAAAGTGTCGGCCGCTTTGGCTCGCTACAACCTAGCGGGTGGATTGTACATCTCCGTGTTAACGAATCCCACGATGGGTGGAGTCGCCGCCAGCTTCGCGTCGTTGGGCGATGTCACGTTTGCCGAACCAAAGGCTTTGATCGGTTTTGCGGGACCCAGAACCATCAAGGCCACGATTCGCATCGAATTACCGGATGAATTTCAAACCAGCGAATTTCTATTGCAGCATGGCTATATCGACCGGATTGTGCATCGGGCGAGACTGAAGGCTGAAATCGCCCGGACCATCGACTATTGCGTCGGCTGGTAAACCTTTGCCGAGTTATTTTGTTTCCGGCAAAAGTCCTTGGCGAATTAACAAACGAGTCTGTGGGTGCTCCATGTACCGAGACAAGTAGTGATTGTCCAAACTATTTCCCGCAACGAGATAGGTTTCGGCGCGGATTCCGGGAGCGAGTTGTCGGTTATTTAGTCCGATCGGATGTTGCTGCGTGAACCGCTGGTAGACCTTCAAGGCTCGGTCTTCTGGGTTGTTAATCAGCGTTAGACGAGAGACGCAGGCGGGTAGACTCATTTCCGCATCCTCCGTGTGGAACCAGCAGGTTGGCACGGCCGCCGCTACCATGACGACATCCAATTGGGGACCACCGCAAACCACGGCCGACGCCGCCGCGTGATCCGTGCTCTGGATTCGGTGAACTCGCAACGCACTCGTCAGCGCTTGCGCGCCCAAACTGTACGCGAACACTCCCATCGACGGTTGCTCGATGGCTTGGAAAAACTCGGCCAAATACGAACCTTGATCGATGGCTCGTTGCTTCTTAACCGCTAAGTCCAACCGTGGGCCGTTGATTGGATCACTGTTCCAGGCCCAAATTATCCAACGAATGGGAGGAGCTACTTCCGCGCCATGACATACATTTTCCGGGCTGAGGATAATTCGCTCGTAAGTCTCGACACCCCGCAGGTTGGCCCATTGCAAATCGGTCCGGTTTCCATGAACAAACAACAAGTTCGACCGGATTTGATCCGCGTTGATCTCTTGGAGCAATTGGGCCGACGAACTGGTCTGCCAACAACCGTCCGACCATCGTGCGACTTCCGCTTGTTGGAACGTCGATCCCGCCGACGCAGAAGAACTCTGACAAAGCTGCCGAGTGCTGATCAACCAAATCTCATCTTCCGGTCGAATCTCGCCTTTTAACTGGTTTTGCGCCTTTTCAAACCGATGGGCATCGCCGATCCGTTTTGGCGAAGTGTTTTCGGAGAACCCCGGGAGCGAGCCATAGCCGCTGACGAGTTGCGACATGGCGGTTGGTGCCGTCATCAGGAGACAACCTAGCACGACGACTGACGAGAACGCTCGACGAGACCAAACAAGAATGACACGGCCAAACGTGAGCCAGTCCATCAGGGCCCGGACTGCCTGGTGGTGAGGGTCGAATGTGGTTTGGATCATGGGCCGGCCACCATACCGAATGGAAATTGGTAACGGTTCACAAGATGTCGGGTGCCTGCGCAGTGAGTCGAAGTTTAAACCGGTTGGATTCGAAAGATCCTTGGTGTTCCTCGCCGGCTCGTGATTCACGATCCAGCAAATTGCGACACGCACCCAACTCCAAATTTTGTGAACGGTTAGCGAAATGTAGAACGACGTCTCTCTTAACGGCGTTTCAACACGTCGTTTTGTAGCCTTCTGCTAAATTTAGGGACCGTGACGAATGTCGGTAAGGCGATAGGCGAGTGATCCGGTTCTGCAGTTCCTATCAAAACGACCAACGCGACTTTTCCGATTAGAACAGTGGCGAAAAAGAAACATGTTGCGTTTTTTCAACATTTCAAGTTCGCGGGTCGGAATCCAGTTGTATCTTTCGTCGTCCTGGTCGAGCACGCCAACTAACCTCGATTAGAAGTACGAAAGGCTTGGTCCAACGGACCTGAAGGAGAGAGACAATGAAACGAGTACCCTTGTTGATTAGTTTGACCGTGGCACTTCTGCTGCATACCGGTTGTTCGAACGGCCCCCTGGCCCGCATGATGCGTGGTGGCGAATGCAGCAATTGCAGCACCATGCCCGCTGAAACCTACCCAGGTGCCTACGAGACCAGCGGTTGCGCGACCTGTGGTCAGCAAGGAATTCCGACGATCGGCGGAGCGCCCAACGTCAACGCTCCGTTCACCGGGCAACCCGGCTACATTGGAACATTGCCAGGTCCAAATTAATCTGGCAAAGAACGAAACCTGATCGGTCGGCGGCGTCACACTTGATCCTGAGGTGTGCGTCGAACAACCAACCGAACGGGATGGGGCAACAACGATTCCCTTCCGGCGGAGCGGGTCATGCGAATTCCTGATCGCGTGGCCCGCTCTTTTTTCGTTTAACCGCGTGAACAAACTATAGAGTTCGGAGTGGCGTCAGCAGTTAACCGCGTGCGCCGCATTGGCGGAGTTCGGCTTGGCCATGGACGTTACCCGCGGGAGCAGAGCATGGCTGGGTCGGGAATCCGACCCAACCATGCGCCGCTCCGCGCGTCCATTCGCAAGCAG
>JAEUIP010000442.1 GCA_016795075.1 Planctomycetaceae bacterium
GGAATACGACGAAATGTTCCGCAATGGGTTTTGCTCGATGGTTCAAGCCTTGGTCGTCGCCTCCGCCGGACATCGCGAAAAAGCCGGCAAGTCGAAGAAACGCGCCAATACGTCTTCCGAAGAAAGACTGTTTCGGCAACTGGAACAACTAACCGAATCGATGCTCAGCGCGTGGTTGAACCATAGCCGCACCCTTCGACTCAGTGTCCTGGAACGGACGCTCGACAACGATTCTTGGGATCAATTGCTCAAGTTTATCAAACGATACGGCGGCCAGATTTTTACGCAGGACTTTCTCAACATCGGCAATGTCCGCGCCTTGTTGCATCAAGGGGTCGAGTCATGGCTGAAGCAGCTCCAAGAATCAAGCCAAGAACTGGATCTAGAACTGCTAAACGATTTGGAACACGAGATTTCCCTGGCCGACGCTAGCCGACACTTGAGCCTGGTCCTGGAGGCCGTGTTGGAGAATTTTAGCGAGTACCGCGATTACAATAGCACCACCACCCAGTCCGATCGCGGCGATCTAATCTACACGTTTTTGGATTTCCTCCGGCTGCGGACAAAGTACGATCGAGTGTCTTGGCATTTGAAACCCGTCGTGTGGGCGCATCAAGTCTTGGTCAAAAATCAGGTCAACGGGGTGGCCGGGCGGTGGCGACGACAATTGGCCGACCGCGTCGAAGGCGAAGCCGAACGTTATCTGGCAGAACTAAAGAAACTTCAGGCCAAGTACTCCATGCGCATGCCCACCGTGGCCGATCGCTTGAGTGAACGCTTCGTGCAACCACTGCAAATCGATCGCTTGCTTGCGTTGGTCGAACCTGCGATCCACAACGTCGATCGCGCGGCTGCGGTCGGTGCGTTTGAGTTGCTGGAAAAAGAAGCCGAGGCCCTGACCAAGCAACCGATGGGCGTGGGGCTGGAAGTCCCGGCTTGGCTAATCCAATTGGAACAGGAAGTGGACCTGCAACGAGTCGCAATTCCGGGTGCCCCTGCTTCAGTTACCGATAGCCTGATTGACCCGATGCCGTTGAGCCTGGAAGCTCTGCAAGCAGAATTGGATAGCTTGAGCGAATCTTGATGGCTCTGGTTAACGCGGTTTCTCTCGCGAAAAGAAATTGGTATCGCGTGGACCGACAAAAAAGTTGGTACCACTCACGAGTTGTAGGACGTGTGTACCAAGTCGCATGGGGAAGCCGAGGCATTGGAAACCGCCTCGGATTAGAAACAGGCTTTATGTGATTCACACGCTCGTGTCTCACAATTCAGCAACTTGGTGAAGTTATGCAACGTTTGCGAACGGACAAAAAAAAATCGCGGCCGTTCCAAATTTGCAGCAACTTCCGAGTGAGTGCGAGAGTGGAAAACCACTGCAAATTCAAAACGGGCACGCGATAGGTTCGCTTGATTTTAAAAAAGAAAACCAGATCGGCCTCCGATCACGACGGGTGAGACGGGAAGAAACCGAAAGCCGATCTGAATTTTCATGCGAGTGCATCGACTCGTTGCTTTCGGGGTGCTACCTAACAAACACCGGTTCCAGCAACTGTTTCTTTGCACACGAAAAAACTAGTAACGCAACCGGCGTGCCAAAAGGTCGATGATATGAAAAAAATCTCGGAAGATCATCGTTCGTTCCGCAGGCCTAAATTTCTCGGGGAAAACGCAGGTTCTGTTTCCACGTCGGTAGATTGGGATCGTCCCAAAATCCATTGTCCCGTGCGGGCATCCTTTCGGACCCCATAGGTACGTCTCAGACTGACGTGTAACTCTCAGATTGAGACAAACGCAACGGATTTTGGGCTCGAAACCGTGATCATCGAGCCAGACAAGGTACATTGGCCCTTCGCTAGATTCGGAGGTGCGTAAGCCGTCTTGGGTGGAGGACAGTTTATCCCCGGCGGACTTTGAGCCGCGAATGGTTCACAGACCGACCCAAGTCCCAATTTGATACGCAAGAAACGCCCCGATATAGGCCAGCACAGTCATGTAGACGAACGAGAGCAGTGGCCACCACACCGACCGAGTTTCCTGGTAGATCACCGCCAGTGTCGAGGCACATTGGGAGCAAAGCGCGAAGAACACCATGATGCTCAGCGCGACCGGAATCGTAAACACCGGTTTGCCAGTCCCTGGCCAAGTCGCTTGGCGTAACGCCAATTCCAATTCGGTCTGATTTTCTTCCGGATCGCCAACTTGATACAGGATGCCTAAGGTGGTCACGATCACTTCGCGGGCGGGAAACGATGCCAATGCCGCACAGCCAATTCGCCAATCCCAACCCAACGGCCGAACCACCGGTTCGATCCATTTTCCACCCTGCCCCAAGAAACTCTGCTCCTGGCGGAGGGCCGCGACTTCCACTTGCAGTTCATCGAGGCGGTTGGACAAAGTCTGTTGCGACGATTCGGCCGTTTCCGAAGACAAGCCTGCAATTTCCGTTTCAAGCCGCGAGATCTCGGCCAATTGAACTGCGACCGCCTGATCGTTCCGCGGAAAATAGTTGGCGGCCCAGACCAGAATCGTCAATGCCATGATAATCGTTCCGGCCCGGACGACGAATTCCCCCGATCGCTCACAGGTTCGACGAACAACCTCGCTAACGTGTGGGAACTGGTACTCGGGCAATTCCATCACAAATTCTGGAGAAGCCTCGCGCCAAATCAGTTTTTTCCAGACGTAGACGATAACCAAAGCCGTTACGACACCGATCAAGTACATGGCCAACATGAAGGCCGCTTGAACAAAAATGTTCGCCGTTACCACGGCACTGATCATGATCGAATAGACCGGAATCCGCGCGCTGCAACTCATCAGGGGGGCGACCATGATCGTCAGGAGCCGGTCTCTCGGTCGCTCGATGATTCGGGTCGCCATGATTCCCGGAATCGCGCACGCAAACGAACTCAACAACGGCAAGAAACTCTTCCCGCTCATTCCCAACGGACTGAAGACCCGGTCCATCAGATAAGCCGCGCGAGCCATGTAGCCGGTCGACTCCAAGAGACCAATAAACAAGAACAAGATGAAGATTTGCGGCAAGAAGACCAAGAAGTTGCCGACGCCGCCAATCACGCCTTCCAGCAACAAGTCGCGAAACATACCTTCGGGAATCCATGAGGATACCGCCAGGTTCGCCCAACCCAGGCCGGTGTCGACCCAATCCCCGGCTGGCCCAGCAATCAAAAAGACGGCCAAGAACAACGCAAACATGACGACGAGAAACGTCAGACTGCCGCTAATCCCGTGCGTTAACCAACCATCCAATCGGTCGGACCAGGAGGTTTGCGGCCGACTCTTCCCGGCTCGAGTGGAACCTTCGCTTTGAAGTCCCTGTTCACGGGGTTGGTTTGCCTCAACCAGACCGGCCGAGCAAGCCAACATCGCGTGTTGGTCAATCCAGGCGTACCGTGCCAAAGTCTCAGAATGATCCGAATCCGGACCTTCGGCGAACCGACCGATTTCCTTGCCAGAAATCGGGCCATGTTCCGCCGGTTGCCATTGTCCGGAGGCGATTCGACCCCGCAATCGCTCCAGTTCTGATTGCAATTCGGTCACGCCTTGCTTCCGCGCAACATGAATGGGCACGACGGGAACGCCCAGTTGTTCCTCCAACTTTTGGAGATTGAGT
>JAEUIP010000443.1 GCA_016795075.1 Planctomycetaceae bacterium
TACCGGAACGATTCCAGTCCGATAGAACTTGGCGATTTCCAAACAAAGAGGTTCGTACCCACCGGCTGGCCCCGAGTGAACGATCTTGTTCGCGCCAAAGACGGTCGCTCCAAAAGTTGAGGCGTGCGTGCGAATACCTCGAAACGTTCCAATTCGCCCATCGCTCCATTCTCCAGAGACCAAATCGGCATTCGTTGATTCGACGCGCGAAACGGATTTGCAACCGCGGCCCATCAATGTGTACAACGCTTCGATTCCGTGGACTCCATAGAAGTACATGTCCGGAGTCGCTTCTTGATAAGTGCATGGTCCCCAGGTCGCAGCACCTTGAATCGCTCCGATTGTGCCATCGTTCTTCAATTCAACAATCGCCGGAGTAAACCGATAAGATGAACAAGAAAAGAATGGAGTAGCGTAACGTTTGGACAATTCACAAATGACAATCGCATCGACCAAGGAACCGGCTAACGGTTTGTCAATGAAGACTGGTTTCTTCGCTTGAAACACCGGTAGAACCTGTTCTAAATGAATGCGACCGTCGACACTCTCCAGCAACACGACATCGACTTGGGCCAGCAATTCAGGGATCGAATCGACAATCGCAACGTCCATATCTCGCAGTTGCTGTGTGAACCCAGCGACTCGATCGCGACTTGGAGGAAAGTCTGTACCGCCAGGGAATCCAGCAACGACGCGCATGGTTGCCAAATCACCGACTGCTTGTGGATCGTTAAAAATTTTGGTGAAGGCCGGAACATGGGAAGTGTCCAAACCAATCATACCGATCCGTAGTTCCTTAGCGGCTGTAGGTTCCGCCGACTCCCCAGAATTCCCAAAGGCGTTTGTTGCTTGTTCAGTAGCGATGATGGATTGAGAAGTGGCTTCTTGGCAGGTTCCAGCGAGCACCATCAGGAAGCTCAATAACATCGCAATAATCGCCCGAAACTCGCTCGCTGGTTTCATAAGTCACCTTGATATGCTTCAACTAGATCAATTTCGGTCGACATCGCTAATTCCGCGATTGCAAGTAAACGATACACGAAACGTAGGTTGCGGTGGTGCAACCTTTTGTCAAAAGTAGCATTCGATTCGCTAAATGTTTCCGGTAATTCCGGCTCCTACCACCAACGTTAGAACGACTGAGGAATACACTCGTCGGTCGAGTCAGCAGGAAACCATGAAAGGTTACTTCGCTTGGCTTTGTCCAAAATGGTTCGGACCAGTCTGCCCCTCGCGGTCATAGCTTTTTGTCTGGTCTTGGCTGCGCTCGAACGGGTCAGACCCCGTTGCGGAGTCGTCCTAGTATATCTCATTCAATCTCGCTGTGTGTCCATGTTCCCTGGAAGACTTCCGTGGCCGGCCCTTTCATGAAGACTTGTTGGCCGTCGCCTAGCCAAGTTAGCTCGAGATCACCTCCCAGCAAGTGATTTCGAATCGTCGTTTCGGTTCGACCAGTAAGGACACCGGCAACACAAACAGCACTGGCTCCGGTGCCACAGGCCTGGGTCTCTCCAGATCCTCGCTCCCAGGTGCGTTGCCGTACTTCGGTTCGCGACAGGCATTCCACAAATTCGACATTCACTCGTTGTGGAAACGCGGGATGATGCTCAATCATGGGGCCTACTTCATGCACCAAATGATCGGTGATCTCCGTGACAAAAATCACGCAGTGTGGATTGCCCATCGAGACGCACGTGACTTCGAACTGCTCGCCATTGACCTCCAGAAGTTGGTTGACGACTGGATTGCCCAACAACTTTGTAGGGATTCGAACGTTTTCCAAAATCGGCGCGCCCATGTCCACGGTGACGGCGGAAACTCGGTCGGACGAATCGACATCCAGTTCTAGCGTGAGCACCCCGGCCCCGGTCTCGATTTTTAGCGTTGGAACGCGACGAATGTTGTGGTCGTACACGTATTTACCCACGCATCGAATGCCATTGCCACACATCTCCGATTCACTGCCATCGGCATTGAACATCCGCATTCGAGCGTCGGCGACCATCGATGGAACGATCAAGATCAGGCCATCGGCTCCAACACCTTTGTGCCGATCAGAGACCAATCGAGCAACTTCGGCTGGGTTGCTGGGAACGCGGTGGCGAAATCCGTCGACGTAAACGTAGTCGTTCCCGGCACCGTGCATCTTTGTAAACTGCATGAATCCTCCAAAAGTCGAGTTCAAATCTAGACAATCTGCGGCCGATTGCCAAAAATCCGCTTGCCTGAAAGGCCGCTGAACGCAAGAATTCTATCACAGAGGCACGGACTGATTCGAGGGAGTCTCAAATGTCGTTGATTCAAGGTATGCCAGGACGGTTGCAGCGGTCGAATCGAAGCTTGTTCTCCGCACTGGTCGTGGCAGTACTGGGTTTGTTGGTCTCGGGAATGCCGACGGTCCAAGCACAACGGATCGTGGACACTTCGCCACGTTTTGCTGCGGATACGGCATCGGCGATGGCGAGACCGTCGTTCGGTGGTGCGGTGGGTGGAAGCTACAACGTGGGCGGTTTCCCCTACGGCTATTCGGTTCGGTTAGCGGGACAGAACCCGTATTTTCCATTCTCGGCTTATGCGAACCCGCGGCAGTTTGGGGCGCATGATCACGGGTACCAACATGTGCGACACGCCGATCAAGCACGGTACAACCAATTTGGTCGCAATCATTGGGTTGTTAGCCCAATCGTTCCATACCCATGTTTCTATCCCCGCATTTGCGGGCCGTATCGACCAAACTGCTTCCCGTATCCGGTCGGGTATTGTTATCCGCTCACGTTTGGCTATCGTCCGGCGTTGCATTGTTGGAATGGTTGGGGTTGGAGTCCGTTGATCGGTTGCGGAGGCTTTGGCTTCGATCAGTGGAATAGTGGCGTTGTACAATGGAATGGATCGGGATTTGGCCAAGGGGTTTTCGGTGGCCAGGGTATGCTGGCCTTTCCGGGGCTTGACGGGCAAGATCCAGGAGCCTGGAACGCTGTCGATAGGCGATCCGATTCTTCAGCGTTCGCGCCGGTTGAAATTCCACTGGCACCTGGGGCGGTGGCTGGCGGATTGATCCAACGGAGAGCGGAAGACGTCATCGCTCAACATCGAGCCGTCGCTGAATTGGAATCAGCCGAAAGTCAAACGCGTCGTAAAACCACTGTATCCACTGTCGGGTCTTCGAACAGGACGATTGTTGATCCTCTTGGACGAGAGAGTCTCAAACCAACCTCGGATTTGAAAACCACTGAAGTTATCGCGACTCAGAAGACAGAGAAAATCCAGCAGACCCCTTCTGCAGAATCGGAATCGCTAGCATCTCGGCGCATTTCACAAGCCGAAGCCGAGCGAAAACGTCTGTTAGACAAGCTCCGCCAAAAATAGCAAGCATCGCTCGGTGTTCTACCACGTAAGGTTCAGTTCCCAAAATAGGTGCCACCCACCTTGTGTGATAGTTTGCTGCGGTTCAAAATAGGTGCCACCCATCTTGTATGACAGTTTGCTGCGGTTAGAATTTCGGAAAGTGCGGGGGCGACATCCTGTTCGGAGATGAAAGATGGGTAGAAGTTTGCGATCGGAAGTGTTTTCGGCGTCAGAAGTTTGTATCGTGCATGCCGTTCAGCGATGCGTGCGGCGCGCTTGGTTGGCTGG
>JAEUIP010000444.1 GCA_016795075.1 Planctomycetaceae bacterium
GGCGGCGGACCAGTGAGCCCGGAACCGCGCGGGGCGAACCACAGGACCGAGCCGTCGGCCCCGGAGATTGCCATCAACCATGCTTGATGACGCGCGGCCGCAATTATGTCACCGATACCATCTCGGTTGACATCCACAAACGATTGAACGACCCACGGTTGATAGCGATAATTTCCATATCCGGAGTATTCAAGTAAAGGAGACGACCAGGGCCACTCGAAGCCGGGCGATGACTGGCAAAAGTCTTGCCCCCGACCAAGTTCTCGCTTCCATTCGAAGGCGGGACCGTTCGTCTTCCGCAAGACCACGCTATCCTCGTTCCAAAGCACAAGCCCGGTTTCGGATCCAAGATCCACCAAATCGAACGTTCGTTGAATCGAGGCCGGTGCGAGATAATCGTTGTTTTCCAATGTGGCGGTGGACGTGACGTTGTGGCCGCGCTCCAGTTCCACCGAAAACGACTGACTTAGCTTGCCCTCAGCGGATAGTCGGAGCCAATATTCATCCGCCGCCAGGGAAACAGGTTTCTGCATGGGCAATGTGTCGGTGCGCAGCAAACGATTTTCTCGATCATAGATTTCGGCCACAATCGGAGGGCGCACCGCCGATAACTGCAACGTGGCTTGACGCCAGACGTTGTATTGAGTTTGTCCCCAACTGCCCAGAACGACAACCAGAATGGTGATGGCCGCAACGCTGGTCGCCAGCAGAACACTGCGTCGATTTTGCTTCACCCATCGTGATGCCAATTCGATCGGCGTGGAACGTCGCGCGCGAATGGGACGCCCGTCCAAGAAGGCTCGCAGATCATCAGCCAAATCACGAGCAGACGCGTAGCGCTGCTGCGGGTCTTTCGCCAAACATTTCAAGACGATCGTTTCCAGATCTCGTGGGATCGCCGCATCCAGAGTCCGTAAACTGGTGGGTTCATCGCTCAAGATGTGCTGAATGACATCGTGAGGATTATCGCCCGAGAACGCAGGTTTTCCACTCAGCAATTCGTACAAGGTCGCGCCGAAGCTGAACAGATCACTGCGGAAATCTACTCGCTTGGTGGAGGCCTTGGCCTGTTCGGGGCTCATGTAGCGCGGCGTCCCCAGCAAGGCACCGGTCAGACTTAACGTCACATCGTCCAAACGTCGCGCTAATCCAAAGTCCGTTAACCAAACTCGATTCTCCTGATCCAATAACAGGTTGGATGGTTTGACATCGCGATGAATCACGCCACGTTCATGGGCGTGAGCCAAGGCTTCTGCCGCTTGAAGCCCGATTTCGGCCGCTTGCCGGGGCGGCAATGCGGAATCTTGCTCTGCCAATACTTCGGCGAGACTTCGACCGTCGATAAATTGCATCGCATAGTAATTGACGCCACGCTCGCTTCCCACGGCGAAGATGGGGACGATGTGCGTGTGGTGCAACTTTGCGACCGTCTCGGCTTCTCGCTGAAACCGTTCGATGGCTTCCCGATCCGATACACCGCCAAAGCGAAGGACTTTGAGCGCCACGCGACGTCCCAACGATAACTGTTCCGCCTCAAACACAGCACCCATCCCGCCACGTCCAACCTCGCGGATGATCCGAAAGTCACCCAATTGCGAGAACTTTTCTGGGGTTGAATGCTCGGTGCCGTGAAGAAACTCCAAGCCGGCCAAACAAGCTTCCAATTGATTGGCTAGGGCAGGGTGTTTGGCCAGGAGCGCTTCGCGACTTGGTTGGCGATTGTGTTTCAGATCGTCCAAGTATTGATCGAGCACCCGCACCAGTTCTTCGGTCGAATGTCCCGCAATGTAATCACACGTGGCGTCAAGCGGCGCTCCGACCTGGGGCGACTTTTCCGAGTGATTGGATGGATCGTGCTGGGAATTCATGATTTATCCGCCTCCAAGCATCGCTCGGGATGGAGTGAAAGGCGACCACAGCCAAACCAAAGACTATGATCATAATCCAACAGGAACGAAGCCAGCAAGAATGTCACGCGGATAATGATCCTAAATCGAAATTTCCCAAAACTCGCCCTTCTCGGTGACCGAACCGACGAGGCACTAGGTCGCTTGACCGGCGAAAAGAAGACGCCGCATGGGCTCTTACGGTCCTTCGACCAATGCGGCCATTGCCGCGAAAGAAACCGCGAGCTTTCGTTCGATGCAAGGTTGGTTTCGTGAATCTATGGAGCGTCGAAGGGGCTTGCGGTGGCTTGGGGGATGATTCACAATCGCATGCTGGGCGTCGCGTCTTTCTCTTGCAGTGGAGTACTTTTGATCATGTCCCAATGGTACAGGCGGTGGTTCGGTTGTTTGGCTTTGGCGTTGATTGTTGCTGGCTTGGCCGGTGTCCGAGCGAACGCGGAGGATTCGGGTCGAGTGGACGGAGCGGCTGTGGAAACGCCGTCTGCCGAACCAATCAAGACTCTGTTGTTGACCGGTGGCCCAATCCATAACGCCAAGGACATTGGCGACATCATGCAAAAGGTACTGGAAGATTCGGGCCGCTTTGAAGTTACTCGGGTTCACGAAGACTTGGATGCCTTGCTGCCCGAGCGGATCGCGCCTTACAAACTCGTCGTCTTCTATTGGACCTTGGGGGATTTGACGGACGCTCAGCGAAAAGGTCTGCTCGAACACATTGCGGCGGGGAACGGTTTTACGACCTGCCACTCGGGAGCGGACTCATTTCGTTCTGACGACAAGTACCGCGAGATGGTCGGTGGCTTTTTCGTGACCCATCCGGCTTACCGAACCTACCAAGTTAGTGTGACCAAAGTCGAAAGCCCAATCACGCGTGGGATCACGGAATTCATGATCACGGACGAACAGTACATTTTGAACTACGATCCGAAGGTAACCGTTTTGGCCAACGCCTTGCATGAAGGCCAACTGATGCCCGTAGTTTGGACGAAGCCGTACGGCGAAGGTCGCGTCTTTTACAGTGCCTTGGGTCACGACACCAAAGCGGCCGAGCAAGAAATGTTCAAAACCATTTTGCTCCGCGGAGCTCTGTGGAGCGTCGGTCAAGAATAGTTGTCAGCCCGAGCCCAATGAGCCCTCTTGTCTGCCTCACGAGAACCTAACGCGCCAAAGGAAACGATCCGCGACGATTCGTGGCGTGGGCGACTTTGGCGCGGGGTCGCGAGTTTGGATGTCGATCGAGCGATCGCCTATTCACTGTTGGCCCGCGGGTGGCAATTTATTGCTGGGCCGATCACGTTGGTACTGATCGCTCGGTACTTCTCGCCGGAGTTGCAAGGCTACTTCTATACATTCGCCAGCCTAATGGGTCTGCAGATCTTGTTTGAAATGGGTCTGCATTCGGTCGTTATCAACACGGCCAGTCACGAATGGGCTCAATTGGGGTCGGGAGATGGTAGTGGTTCGCTCCGCGAACCATTAATGGACCGCGGAGCGGTCCACGACGATGTGGGAATGGACCGCGGAGCGGTCCACGACAATGTCCACGACCGTGGACGGGCGCTCGAGCGGTTGGTTAGTTTTGGACGCCAATGTTTGCGGTGGTATGCCGCGGCGAGCCTGTTGTTCTTGATTGCGATTGGGAGCTGCGGTTGGTGGTTCATGGGCGGCCGCGAACTGTCGGCGAACGAATGGAGCGTCCCGTGGTGGGTCCTGGT
>JAEUIP010000445.1 GCA_016795075.1 Planctomycetaceae bacterium
GCCCTGCGGGTGCTTTGCACAATTGACTCCTGACACCTTTACCAGACCCCCATTTTTAGCTGTGACAAAGCACTAGGCTTTATCGCAGAGGGGTGCGGCCCCCGACACCGTGAACGGTTCTTGCTGGCCAGTCCATGGACATCGAGTCGGCTTTGAGGCCTTTTCTGATCGAGAGACGCTAGTTGGTAGCTCGCGCAAACGGGCTAGGGTTGTTTCGGCTCATGAGGGCCCGTTTTCGTCTCGAGAAATCCCTCACGGCATAGGGCCGGAGCCCTTCTCGGACAAAGGCTCGATTCATTCCCTACAATTCTCACAATCGGACGGGTTTCACGAAAAATTGACTTAGGATGCCACGCCGGCTCATGAACTAAAACCTAAGTTTTAGGGTTCCCTTTTTCTCACGCTGAGTGAACCCGATGGAATCCCAAACAAATCCAAGCAAACTGCTGCATTCGGCTACACCGGGTGCCAATCGAGTTCTGATTGTTGATGACGAATTGGTCAATCGCGAATTGCTGTCGCATGTGTTGACCCGGAACGGCTATAAAACGACCAAGATTGGAAATGGGGCCGAAGCGCTCGAGCGAATTGCCAGCGAGCCATTTGATTTGGTGCTGTTGGACGTGATCATGCCGGGGATGGATGGCATGGAGTGCTTGGCGAAAATTCGGAACGAATATCCGATGACCGAATTGCCAGTGATCATGGTTACCGGCGAGCATGATCGTGAACGATTGTTACAGGCGTTTCGAGCGGGTGCCAACGACTATATCACGAAGCCCGTGGATCGCGAAATTCTACTGATTCGAGCGGCCACCCACACACAACTACGCGCCAGCCTCATCGCGCTACGTTACAGTGAGGAAAGGTATGCACTTGCCGCGCGGGGTTCGAATGATGGGCTTTGGGATTGGGATATTCTGCGTAGCGAAGTCTATTATTCGCCGCGCTGGAAGGCGATGCTCGGGTATTCCGACCATGAAATTGGAAACTCGCCCGACGAATGGTTGAGCCGAATTCACGCCGACGATCTCGGCAAATTTCAATCGACCTTCTTGCCTCCTAAAGAAGCCGCTTACTGCGGCCTCAACGCCAACTGCGAACTGCGGATGATTCATCGGGATGGCACGTATCGGTGGATGATGTGCCGCGGAGTCAGCGTCTGCAACAGCGTGGGGCATACAGAACGATTGGCCGGCTCATTGACGGATGTGACTGAAGGCAAGGTTGGAGACGCGTTAACAGGTCTGCCGAATCGATTGTTGTTCTTGGATCGATTGTCACGAGTCATCGAGAGATATCAGCGGCAGCGGACTTCCCAATTTGCCGTGATTTTCTTGGACTTGGATAACTTCAAATTGGTCAACGACAGTCTGGGGCATGACGCCGGCGACAAATTGCTGATTACGTTGTCGGAGCGATTGCAATCGTCGTTACGTGGATGCGATTCGATTGCTCGGCAAATGTCTTCGACACTGGCGCGTCATGGTGGCGATGAATTTACGATTTTGCTTGAAGACCTGCGCGACATCAACGACGTTGAATTGGTCATGCATCGGATCTTGACCGAAATTCGCAAGCCGATCGACATTGACGGGCAAACGATTACACCGTCTGCCAGCATCGGCTGGACCACGTGTCACGACGGAGAGTTGGTTGCCGAGAACTTGCTTCGCGAGGCCGATACGGCCATGTACAACGCCAAGTCACGCGGGCGAAATCAGGCCTTGCAGTACAGTCCGGCCATGCAGGTTGAGGCGGCCAATCGATTGGAGCTGGAAAATGAACTGCGGCAAGCGCTGATCAAACGCGAATTTGTGCTGCATTACCAACCTTTGATTGAAAACCAGAGCAATCGAATTGTGGGCTTTGAAGCGCTTGTCCGCTGGCAGAGTCCGACTAGGGGTATGGTTCCGCCGCTGAAGTTTATCACCTTGGCTGAAGAGATTGGGTTGATCGTTCCCTTAGGTTGGCAGATCTTGGAAATGGCTTGCGAGCAAGCGGCGCGGTGGGAACGAGAGTTTCCCCATTATCCCGCCTATGTGAATGTCAACTTCTCGCTCAAGCAATTGTACCAACCTAATTTTCTGGATGACTTCAAGTCGAAGATTCAAGCTTCTGGAGTAACTCCAAGAAACATCTGTGTCGAAGTGACCGAGAGCATCCTGATGGAGAATCCAGAACTGATCATCCGGATATTGGGTGAGATTCGGGCGCTGGGCATGAGAATCGCGGTTGATGACTTTGGGACAGGATATTCGTCATTAGCCTATCTGCATCGGTTCCCTTTGGATGTTGTCAAGATTGATCGTTCCTTTGTGACCTCGATGCTCACCAGTCCCGAAAGCCTCCAGATCGTGAAAACGATCATCGAATTGGCTCGAAGTTTGAAGCTGAAGGTCACGGCGGAGGGCGTCGAGCGCGAAGAGCACTACTTGAAGCTACGCGAATTGGGGTGTGACTTCTCGCAAGGTTATCTCTGGTCCAAGCCCATCGATAACGTCGCGGCAACAAAGATGTTGGAAAACGCGGCCGACAAACATTCGCAAATGGGGATCACGATTCCCGTTACTGGTTCGATTTTAGTTCAAGGCGCACCCAATATTTTGTCCTAGTGCTTTGTCACTACTTCATTTTGGAGTCGGTCTGGAAAAGGTGTCAGGAGTCAATTGCCGGAACGGCCCTGCGGGTGCTGCGCACAATTGACTCCTGGGTCTGGAAAAGGTGTCAGGAGTCAATTGCCGGAACGGCCCTGCGGGTGCTGAGCACAATTGACTCCTGACACCTTTTCCAGACCCTGACCCCCAGTTTGGATTGTGACAAAGCACTAGGCTTAGCCCCCTCAAGGGGATTGACCTTTTCGAGGGCCTGCCAAATTCCGGACAAGACGTCATGGCCGGAACAAGTCAGACCCCATTTACGACACTGGCTAGTTGAAGCGAACGCCCCATGAATACCGAATGGTTGTATTTTTTGTTCTCTACGAACGCTGATCAGATTCTGTTCGGAGTGTTATGCTTCGCGATTTGGTTGGGGCACGATCGGTTGGTGCTCCGTCATTACGCAAATCGTGGCTTTCGTGCGTCCATCGCTGCGGCGGTGTGTTTGTTGGCAGCGGGTGGGATCTACGCGAGTTGTGAGGTGGGCGATTTTCAACGCGATCAAATGCGGGAAAGTATCGCTGGATTCGCTCCGACCTACGCCTTGGAACTCCAACAGCATAACCATGGAGCCGTTCGCGACGCCAACGACACGGATTCGCCGGTGTATTTGGAATTGATCGAGCGTCAGATCGATTGGCGACGGCTGAATCCAACTGCTCACTGTATCTATACCATGCGACGAGACAAGGACGGTACGGTTCATGTGATCGTTGATGCCGAAAACGATTACGACAAAAATGGGATCATCGAAGGTGAGACCGAAGCCAGGACAGAGATTGGCGAGCTGTACGAAGACTACACCGACGCGATGCTACGAGCATTTGATGGAGAGGCTACCTTCGACGACGTGCCATACTCGGATCGCTGGGGCTTGTGGGTCAGTGCCTATGCCCCGATCTATGCGGCTGATGGTTCGGTGGATGCCATTGTTGGCGTCGACTTCGCGGCGTCCGAATG
>JAEUIP010000446.1 GCA_016795075.1 Planctomycetaceae bacterium
GAAATGAGGGGAGCGCGGGCCATTCGGGCAATCGCATTGGTGAATCGCGCCAAGGGCCATCCCAAATCAACGAAATCAAAACCAAGGCCACGGTCATTCCGAACAACATTAACGGCACACGTTTTCGGGCGAGATCCTGCGACGGGCGAATGGGAGCCGGGCGCCGACTGCGGCCCATTTCCGCTCGCAGTTCTAATAGTCTTTGCTCGAATTCTCGTGCCGTGCCGATCCGATCTTCGCGCCGAGGTGCCATCAAGTGTTGGACCAATCGCTCCATCGCCGGCGGCAAATCCGGACGCGACTCTAGGACCGATGGGCGTGGTGCGTTCGAATGACTCAGAATTTTCTCGATCGTGGTTCCATCTGCAAACGGCGGTCGTCCAACAAGTGCGTAGAACAAAGTACACCCGAGCGAATACAGGTCGCTCTGTTGATCCGCCAATCGAGCATCACGGGCTTGTTCGGGGGCGATGTAATCGAATGTCCCTAATGTCATCCCCTCTTCTGCGTCATGGTCCGCAGAATCAACAGCTCGTTGGATTCGCGCCAGACCCATGTCGACAATCTTGATCGAATGATCCTCGGTTACCAACACGTTCGAAGGTTTGATGTCGCGATGAATGATATTTCGTTGATGAGCGTGATCCAATGCCGAAGCCAATTGCCGAAATATATGAATCGCCAAGCTCGCACTCAGCGGACCTCGGGTCGTGACGAGTTGCCGAAGTGTTTGCCCTTCGACCAATTCCAACACGATATAGTTCCATCCTTGGTCCTGACCAACGTGAAACACGCGCGCAATATTCTGATGGTCCAATCGAGCCGCACTTTGGGCTTCGACACGGAATCGACGTTCGGCCTCCGGATCATTCTCACTGCTATTGAGTACCTTGACCGCAACTTGTCGATGCAATTGCAAGTCCGTGGCCTGAAATACCGCGCCCATTCCGCCCACGCCCAGCAGCGAATCCAGCCGAAACGAACCCAATTGGCGCCCAATGAGCAACTCGCCAACCTTGCGCCAATCAAAACCACTAGTACAAAATTGCTGTGGCGGCTTTTTCGAAATGACTGTTATTTCGCTTCCATCGTCGTCCCCGGGTCGCAAGGAACTGGTGGATGGGGCATTCGTCCCCAGTGCTTCAGTTCCGGTCGTCCGACTGGCGGATGCTCCATGTGATGACGAACCTTCGGCCAACGAACCTCGCGTTCGCGTTGTCAATTCAGGGTCAGGCTGTTGAGGTCGTTCGAAATTCATTTACCGAAACAAACAATTAGGCCCATGGCATTCCTCTGTGAATACTCGAGGCATCGCCCACTTCTCCCGAATGGCACCAACCCAAGAAAAGGATGATGTTCCATTTGGTTGCAGCTAACCCCTGCGGTCATTGTAGCCCGAAACGCCTGTTTTTCTAGGCTTTGTCCTAAAAGGGGGAGGCCCTTTGGCGCGTATGCGAATAATTCGGACAAAATGACATGATCGGAGAGGGCAGACTCCTTGTGGGGTCGAAGCCTTGGTGAAATCCGTCGATTAGCGGGAAAACAGGCATTTCGGCCCGAGCAATTTCTTCCGCTAAATCCCGTTAAGTGAACCCGGGACACCCGAGCAAACGAACCGACTGCAGTAACTGGGCGACACGCGACTTCAGCCGTCCAGATCCAAGCGATTGCCCCGCTCGTGGTAGGGATCACGACTATGTCGCGGGGCCGTTGGCCCGGGTTCGTCGGTTTCCGAAATCGCGGTTTTGTCCGGTGAGCTGCCCGGTCGATTCCAGTTTTGGCGACCGTCCGCATCTCGATCGGCCGAAGACTCCAAGGCATCAGCTTCCGCATCCCCAGTCGCGCGTTGCTCCAGTTTCGTGAGCGTCTTGTTTTGTTCTCGCTCTTGTTCGATCGCTTTGCGATCATGGAGGCCAGAAGAGGCCATGCCGGCAAACGGATTGATCGGTGGAATGGTCATGCCTCCCTCCTGTGGTTCGAGTAATAGTCGGACAGCTTCATTCAACGCACGGAACGTCTCGCGAGTCAGTTGCGGCTTTTCCATGGTTCCTTTGACACTGATCCATAACAACTGTTGGCTACCGGCATGCACCAAGTCACTCAGCACTGGTAAATAGAAGTTGTTGCGCCCCAATACGGTGTAGAAATTCAGATCCAATTCTTGGCTCAAGTTTGCGCGGCCGTTGCCAATCAACGAGATGGCATCGCCGTTTAATTCGATCCGATGACACTCGATGTCGGACCCTTTGATTCCGAAGTCGATCAAGCCTTGGTCGAATGCGGTTTTATCCGGAGTCTTTACCTGCAACGTTTTGAGCAACTGTAGGAAGAAGGGAACTTCATATAGTTTGGCGTCATTGATGCGTACCTTGCCCTCGCCGTCCAAGCTGTGTGTTCCGGTCGAGGTTCCCTGCAGCACCAACGAAGCGGAGCCATAGCCTACGATCTCGCGAGTTTGCGGGGCCAGTTCTTTTGCTAATTGCGCTAGATCGATTTGGCTGGCTGTCGACTGAATTTGAAACCGAATTTCATCCGCAAGCAAGACTTGGCCATCCATGCTCACACGACCACCAAAGGTGTTGGCGGTGAGGGAGGCAATTGGACCACAGGACTGCGCCTGAATCTCCGCCGGCAATTGCCCCACGGCCGTTCCAAACAACACATTCTGTTCGTTGCACCAATACGGAC
This sequence comes from Planctomycetaceae bacterium, assembly GCA_016795075.1. Taxonomy (GTDB): domain Bacteria; phylum Planctomycetota; class Planctomycetia; order Pirellulales; family Pirellulaceae; genus M30B19. The sequence continues at coordinate 2,689 of JAEUIP010000446.1, forward strand.
CCTGGATGGCGGTGGTCTGAACTCCTTGCACCATCGCCGAGTCCAAATAAACTTGCCCGCCACAGAAGGCCATTTCATGATTGCTCAATCCTCGCAACTGCAAGTTGCCATGAATATGATTAACCGGGACACCCAAAATCGCGGCCGCGTCTTCGACGTCGACTCGCAAGTCCCAAGATAGATTGGGCCGCAAAGCAGTTGGCTCCGTTGCCGTTTCATATCCAACGCGAGCAATCTCTTGATTTTCAATTTGCGCTAGATCGGAGGTGGTCGGTTTGTTCAATCGTTGGAAGATCGACACGTTGCCTTGCACCACGACCGAACCCGTGAGTTCCATCCGATTGGCCGCAGTTTGCACCGATTGCGGCAAGGCCTGCTTGATGTCGTGCGCGATCGGAATCTGTCCCGTCAAGAGATTGTGTATGTTCATTTGCCAATATTCGGCGTGAGATTGGCCATCGGCATCAAACGAAACCGGAATGTTGCCATGCCAGCCTTGGATGTCCGAGATTTTGATTTCTCCGTTGCTGTAATGAACCTTGCCACTGAGTCGATCCAATGCATATCGAAACCAATTGGGTTCAATCTGCAAATTGCTGGGATCTCGCGGGGTAGACGGTTGTTGGTAGGCGTCGACCGAAACTTGCACTCCCGATCCCAAGTTTTGCACGCGCACCAACAGATGATCGAGCGTCCCGCGGGGTGAAATCTGATCCCAAATCGAACGTTGATTTGCGGTCAAGGCTTGATACAGTTCCTGATTAAGCTCCACGGCTCTTCCGACCACGTTGACCCACCATTGACTGCCCGGAATCGATTGACCGCTGATCGTGATGTTTCCCGTGCTACTGACCCCTTCAATCTGGTCAGCCGAGACGACACCGTTGGCATAGCTCACCATACCCGCCAGGCCAAACATTCGATAAGAG
>JAEUIP010000447.1 GCA_016795075.1 Planctomycetaceae bacterium
AGTCGATCCGCATCCGAGGCGTGATCGTCAAAAGTGACCAAGCTCACCTCCATGACGGTCTCCTGATGGTCGACCACCGGCATCATTTCTGTGCGGAGACGCGCGACTTTGCTTTCTTGTGTCGCCGAGGTAGCCTTGTCTTGCGAACTCACCAATTCCGCGAACCGTTGCTTGACAGCCGACAAGTAATTCAAATCGGCCCGTTCGTACATCAGGCTCCGCGGCCGCTGTGGATAAATCCCGTGGGAGATTTTTCCGGAATACTCCCAAGCTTTGATTCCCAAGAACCCAAACCCAAGCAACACGGTTAACCCCAGCCACTTCCGTGCGGACTGCGTTCGATTTTGTTTGGCCGCCTCGAAAGCAAACACGACGGTTACACTTGAGAGGAGCAACACGCACGTGTTCAACGCACCAACCCACTCCAGCAGGTGTACGACTTCAGGCGTCGGCCAAGTCCCCTCCGGCACACCGAAACGGAGCACAATGTAGGAACCAACCAACGCTGCAAAGAACATGATCTCCGTCGACAGAAACAACCACAGCGCCAATTTACCCCGGCTGATGGGTAGGCCAGGATGATACGACAGGACACTTCCATGACCATGATCGGAATGGTCGTGGTTCGCTCCGCGAACCAATGTTGGATCGCCATGGGCTCCATCACCATGACCGTTCGTAGCATGAGTTGCCCCATGCTCAGGAGGTGACGTTCGGTCGTGATTCGCTTTTGAGGTCATACGAATTGGCTCTTTCCGATCTGTTTCCGAGTCACCGAGTACCGTGAGTTAGATACAACACAAAAGGACGACCATCTGCAATGGCAGGTAAACTAAAGATGACAATAGGAGCGGCCGTGCGGTCCGGTCGGCCCGCTCTTGCAAGAACTTCCAAGAGTACCACACGTAAACGCCGCCCAGGATCAATGACGCGAGCGAGTAGAGAATTGGGTTCGACAACCACACGACGGCCAACAACGAAGTCAACAATAGCACCACCGACACACCCACCGCAATCAAGCCTGCGGCTCGTCCGGATGGGTCCGTAACCGTGACCATCTTCAGTCCGCCTTCTCGATAATCCTGTCGGTATTTCCACGCGATCGCCATGAAATGCGGAAACTGCCACCAAAACAGAATCAGGAACAACACCCACGACAACGGTTGGATCTCGCCATCAAACGCCGCCGCCCCAACCAACACAGGCATGGCCCCTGGGAACGCGCCGATAAACGTGTTCCAAACCGTTAGAGGTTTGGACAGTGTATAGACAAAGGCGTACAAGACCCATGTGGCCACACAGATACCAGTGGCCACTGGGTGAACCGTCGCCAACAGATACGCCACTCCCATGCCCAACGTAATCGCAGCAAACGCCGCCACTTCCGGAGATGATAATGAACCGCCCGGCAATGGTCGTTGAGCAGTTCGCTTCATGAAATAATCGGTGTAACGCTCCAAATACTGATTCACCGCACTGCCGCTGGCGGCGACCAACAAGGTCCCAATCATGGCATGAAGCCAGGCAGTGTGTTCACTAGCCCAACCACTGGCCACACTCCCCGCCCAAACAGTAAAGAGAACCATCGAACTGATTCGCGGTTTGGCGATTTGCAGATAACTACTCAAACGGCCGCGACGAACCAACGACGATCCGTTCTCATTCATTGACAATGCCTGATTTTCTAACATGGAGTCAGCTTCTCGCTTCCCACGGCAATTCCAGGCGAGACCTGGACCGTTGATCGGTCGCTCGACGTTTCTCTTTGCACTTCGAGCGGAAACTTCGCGACGATCGCTTGCAGACAAAATTCAGCCCGCCATAGCCGAGTCAGGAGCAACGCGGCAACTCCTAAAATCAAACTCCCTACCGCAACATGAGCCGTGACGATTTGGACTTGATAAAAATCGTCACTCACAATGCGATGGGCTTGAGCGAACGCGTAACCGGCAAACCAATCCGGGAAGTTGTACTTCATAACCCAGGTTCCAAGTCCCAGGCAAATTTGCAATCCTACGAGTCCGACCAAGATCCAACGTGGCATGGACAAACCTGGCGTCGGACACCGAGCCGCCACCCACAACGCGATGGCCGCACCCGCTGTGCAAATCGCGCCGGTTACGTGAAACCAGACGATCGCTCGAAAGTACGACGGCTCCGCGGCTTCGGAGATATGCCGAATACTGGCCCCCAACACCAATTGACCGTAAGCCAAACACAAAACAACCATCGTTAGAAACCGTTGGGCTTTCAATCGGGCCAACACCAGTCGCCCCGCTCGAACGATTTCCGCTTGAGAATGAAATCCCGCTGTCTCTCCACCTGTCAGGCCCGAACCATTGGTCCAAAACGTTGGAATCGCCACGGCTTTCCACCAACGACTCGTGACCACCGACAGTCCCAATAAGTAAGCAAAAAAAGCCGGCCCCAGACAACCATGAATCCGAGCAATCTCTCGATCGACATTGAGGACCCGAACTCCGCCCATGATGCCCTGCAAGACGACCAACGCCAGACCACCCAAGGCCAAGATTCGCACACTTTTCGGCGTCGGCCGTACCCAAGTCGCTCCGACTAGCAACAGACACCAAATTCCCGCCAACGAACCCAGCAGCCGATGTCCGTGTTCGATAAACAAATCCCAGGGCCCAAAAAACCAAGTGGTCCAAGGATACAAGAACATGTTGTAGCCGTAGGTACCCGGCCAATCAGGGACCGCCATCCCAGCTTTGGTCGTCGTGACCAACCCCCCAGCCCAAATCAATGGGAATACGGTGGCCGCGGTCAGCCAAACCAAGCGGTTCAAGAATTGGGATTCTCGGCCGACCGTTGAAGTGTCGTCGATGGGCTTCACACGTTTCTCAATGGGAGGCTTGGCCATCGGCTTCCTCCGGATCTGTCTGCATCCAATAATCGCTCGTTCGACCCGGAACACTATATTCATACGGGCCACGGTGCACGACCAATGGGGATGTAAAGTTGCCATGCGGCGGAGGAGAAGCAGCAACCCACTCCAAGGAATTAGCGTTCCAAGGATTGTTGCCCGCTTTCCGACCAAAAAGCATGCTGCCGAAAAAGTTCAAGATGAACACTACTTGGACGGCCACCAAAGCAAATGCGCTATAGGTAATGAATTCGTTGACGGGCTGCAAATGCGCAAAACTGTCTGTGTGCGTAAAGTCGGCATAGCGCCTTGGTAAACCTTGAGCACCCAAAAAGTGCATCGGGAAAAACACACAATTGATCAACACAAAGGTTGTGAAAAAGTGGATCTTACCCAAGGTCTCGCTCATCATCCGCCCAAACATTTTCGGGTACCAATGATAAATCGAGCCAATCACAATCAAGCTCGTGCCGCCGAACAAGACGTAGTGAAAGTGAGCCACGATGTAGTACGTGTCGTGAATAAAAATCGTGACGGGTGCCACCGCCATCAAGACTCCGGACAAGCCACCAATCACGAACATAGCAATAAAGCCCAAGCAAAACAACATTCCGGTCGTCAGTTGAAGTCGTCCACCCCAAAGTGTCGCCAGCCAATTGAAGGTTTTGATTCCGGACGGAAGCGCGATCAGGATCGTCGTCAACATGAACGCCGCGCCAACAAGCGGTTGCA
>JAEUIP010000448.1 GCA_016795075.1 Planctomycetaceae bacterium
CATCAGGACAACTCCAGTCCTTGTTGTTCCAAAATCGTCTGTAGACGTTCGAGAGCCCGTCGGTAACGAGACCGAACGGCCTCCATGCCCAATTTTAGAATCACTGCAATCTCCTCAAACTTCAGTTCCTCAATATGACGCAACACCACGATCTCGCGATAATGGCCTGGTATCAACTGAAGCGATTCGATCAACGCCCGGCTGCGTTCCTCGCGGATTTTTCGCTCGCTCGGACTGGACTCACGGGCGGTAACCCACTTGGCCAATTGCCATACGGAATGCTCGGAAGCCACACCCGATGGCAGAGATTCTCGATTGACGCTTCGTTTGGCGGCACCAATGTGGCGCCGATGAAGTTGTAGCACCCTTTCCCACGCCAGGTTCCGCAGCCACGGATAAAACGGAAAATCGGTCTGGCGCGCAAACTCGGGCAAACGAATCGCCGCTTCCGCCAAAGCCTCTTGGACCACATCGGAGGCATCGGCCCGCGCGGCAACTCGCGGATCCAGGTAAACCTCGATCATCCGCCGCAGTTTCGGCCGATACCGTTCCAACAATCGATTCACAGCTTCGTCTTCGCCGTGAATGATCTGCAAAAGCAAGTGATCCGTACTATCGCTGTTTGGCATCTAGCAAATCTCCTGTACCCCTTCTACTTGGCCGCGCTGCTGCCGAATTTGCAGTACTGCTAGAATTCGCTCAAGCGGTTGCGAAAAATGTTTATTTTTCGCAAAATCCTCAGGGCGATTCTATCAAATTTCCAAGTTTTTCCGACCGACTCGTGCGATTCTTACGAATGTTCTATCTCCGCTCAGAATTTGGCGAGTCGAGATGACATGCCAACTTCACGTGGCAAACCGACGCTTCCATGATTTTCCGCTAACTGTTTTGTCCGGCTTGCCACGTTCGTGAGACAAACTCCCTTTACGTAGAAAGAATCAGAATGCTCCGTCAGGCAATTGGGTTGGTCGTATGTTTGCTAATCGTGACATCGTCCCGAGTATCTGCAGACGTGGTCACTTTTAACGGCAGCGGCCAGCCGATCTCGATCACTGGGTTGAGTATTCCCAATGAGTCTTTCCTGTTTGATGTCACCTTCACGTACAACACTAGTTTCAACAGTCTCTTTGGGCCGGGGAACCCAACGCCTTCTGGCCAAGTCCCGTATTTTTGGGGTAACCAAACGCAAGCTTTTGCGGCCGGGAACGCGATTAGGGACGCAGTCCTCAGCGATGCCAATTACAACATCAATAGCAGCTTCCTAGTGGCCGTACCGTTCACGATATTTTTCAGCGGGGTTCATCAGGATGATATCACGAACTCCGCATCGTTCGTTCATACAGGTTCATTCAAGGGCACAAATAGCTTCGTTGGGCTAGGTGGGTTTGGTCCGAATTCACAAGCACCAGGACCATTAAACGGGTGGGCGCAATTTACCGCCGTTCCCGAGCCATCAAGTGGGCTGTTGTTCGTAGCCCTCGGGTTATGGGTGTCCGCACGTCGAACTGGTCGCATTCGAATCAACTCGGCGCAATGAAAACACGAGATCTTGAGTGATTCGGATGAAAGTGACGGAAATAGCGGTTTTGATCAACCGGTTTTGCGGATTTTATCGATAACCCATAGCTGGCCTCCATGGAGGGCCGAGTTCGATGTGTGCCGTTGACAAAGAAGTTGGAGAATTGTTGCGATGAAGTTGAGTAGGTATTTGCGGATTTTTGCCCGAAGTGCTGGTCTACTAATGTGCGGATCAAGCATGCTGGTTCTGGCGCCCATGGTTTGGGGACAGGAACAAGTTGGCCGAACTCAAGCTTCTGGCTTGTGGTCAGACGGAAACTGGTCGAACCTTAATGGCGGATTCGGTCCGCCGGGAGCTGCGGACATTGCCTATATCGGCTCCTTTGACGGAACATTCGGCTGGGCAGCCGATGCGTCGGTCAATATGGATTCGGACGTGCAAGTCAGCGACGTGATTCTGGGTGATGGTACTAGTTTTGGAATCTTGACGATCGATGCGGGCGCAAAGCTACTCACTGGTTCAATGTTTATCCAATCCGGCAGTAGTCTGAATGTAAACGGCAGCTTGGAGTTTTCCAACGCGTTGTATGTCGGCGGCGGTACCGTCAATCAGAATGGAGACATGTTTGGCAGCACATTGAATTTGGGGTGGGCCAACGAAGCAGCATCGTTTAATCGGACCGGCGGCATTTTGTACCTGGCAGACAGTCTGAACCTGCAATATGGGTCAAATTTCACCTTGACGAGTGCTGACACGCTGACGACGGCAAATGTCACCTCGGGATCGACCTTGACCATCGACTCCAAACCGGTGATGACCGATTTGTACATCGGTAGTAACTCGACTCTGGTCCTAAATGACAACATCGAAACCTGGAACTTGTCGCTCGACAATGCCACCTTAACTCGCAACAACAGTGCCACATTTTCGACAGCGAATCTCTATGTGACCGGAATGAACTACGACTTGAACGGCGTCGATGCCATCTCCGATTCGGTAACCATCACCGGCGGGACATTGACGGTTTCCACTCCGACTTATGTTCCTGGTTCGATCCGGGCATTCCAATCAACGGTCGATATCAACGCGCTCACCATCACCTCGTTCATGCAACTGAGCGATAGCACCACAAACATGGAGGGCACACTCGACTTCACCGGCGGGACGTTAACTACCGATGGCGGAACGATCAATCAGAACGCGGACATCGTGGGTGGCGCCATGAATTTAGGTACAGGCACTAGCGGAACCGTGCTCAACCGAACGGCGGGCTCGATTGCCGTTTCTGACTTGACGTTGTCCGCTTCGTCCTTAGCTCTATCGGCCGGCGATAGCGCCACAACCGTTTCCATTTATTCCGGCTCCAACTTGACCGTCAATGATGCGATGCAGACCGGCGGCCTAACCGTCGGCGAGTCGACATTAGTTCTGAACGACACCCTCAGCATGGACTCGTATGCGTCGCTGTACGATTCTACCGTCATTCGCAACAACGGTGCTGGACTGGTGACTTCGGACCTTTACGTTTCGACGATGGACTTCGAATTGGGCGGATCGGACAGTGTAAGTAATTCAATTACCCTTGATACAGGGACGTTCGATGTTTCCACAGCAACGACCATCGCTGGCAATTTCAGCGCCAATCAGGCGACCGTGAATTTGAATGCCGATTTTGTAGGACCCAACTTTACTGTGGGCGATACCACACTAAATGTAAACGCGAATCTTCAAGCCGACCTGGTGATGATCAATGGCGGCGAGGTCTTTCAAAATGGGAATATCTCCGGGATTAACCTTTGGCTAGGGTTTGCTGGCGACGCAACCACGTTTCAGCGAACCTCGGGCATTGTGTCCGTAAATGACTTGACCGTAGGCGGCGGATCCGAACTGAATCTGACCGGTCTCGATTCCCTGTCCAACTTAGTTCTGTACGATGATTCGCTAGTCACCTTCCAGCAACTGAACGGCCAAATGACTGGGCTTGACCTGGATTTGCTGTCGATCAATTCTGCCGCGACCTTGCACGTGCTGTTCGGCAACGTTTCGGGCGACGGTTTGGATTGGGGGCTCCGACTTTCCGGCAACCAAGGAATG
>JAEUIP010000449.1 GCA_016795075.1 Planctomycetaceae bacterium
ATCAACTTGCTGCTGGTTAGAACATCAAAAGCCTTTTGGCCAAACGCGTCCATGCCCTCCATCGCACCTCGCTGTCGATTGTCGATTCGGCTATTCCAAAGCGTTGCACACAATCCACAATCCGTTCCAAACCAACTCGCGATGATGACTCGACGGCTGACAAGGCTTCTAGGACAGAAATCGCGGTAGGCAAGTCTGCATTCTCCAAGCGAACCGCCAAACGCTCTGCGAAGTCCCGTCCCCCTAACCGAGCACGCCGCAACGCAATGTTGGCTGCTGAACGCACCGATGCCTCGGAGTCCAACAAGGCCGTCTCCAACAAGCCTTCTTTTTCTTCCGTTGGCAGGTTGCTCTTGGCCAAAACAATCAAGCTGACTTCGCGAATTTGAGGTTCGGCGTCTTTGGTCGCTAATTTCAAACGCTCCGTAACCTGTGGTGCCGGATTCGAAACGGCGGCCAATGCGGAGATTCCAACACGACGAGCTTCAATTGGCTGTTGGTCGGCCAGCATGAACAGCAGGTCCACGTTTTCTGGCTCAATCGCCGTCAAGGCACGAGCCGCAGATCCTGCTAGTGACGATGGTCCTTTTGCATCCGTTTGGCGACCCCGCCTCCCTTCAGTTTCCGTACCATGTTCCGATGTGCTGGACTCCACGGCCTGCATCAATATCGGAACGGCTGGCTTTGCGACGGGGCCCATAGTTTCAAACGCCTGGCACGCCGCGATCTTGAATCCGATCGAACCCTGTGGCCATTTCTGCAACAATGGCTCGACGGCGACGTGGCCAATCTTGCCGAGGGCATCCGCCGCACGTAGTCGGACTTGACTATCTCGTTCCTCCATCCGCTGCATTAACGTGTCCACAGCGGACTCGGCGGCACTTCCGGCTCGGGCTAATCCGGTCAAGCCTTGAATTCGTACTTGCACGTCTTTGTCGTTCGATGCTACCAAGAGGGCATCGATTACCGCACGCGACGTATCACCACGCTTCACCAATTCGTAGACCGCGTCTCTTCGATCGTTGGCTTCCGCGGCACTTGATTGGGCAATCAACTGATCGATCGATTTTTCGGCAACGGTTTGAGCAATCGCGGAGTTTACTAGCAAAGCTAACAAACAAAGCGTGTAGCTTACTAGAACGGTTCGTTGGTACGACATAGGTAGGCTCGAGGTTATCGATTCGGAGCTTCCGTAGTAACTGGTACTTTGTTCAATCTCGATTGACGGGTTTGCTGCACTTGCCGAAACACGGATCTTCAGGTGTGCCGCTTCACGTTGGTACGCCTAGCGACCACTCAATCAAAGTACGAAAATGCTCGCGGACATCAGACCGTCAAGTTGGGCAAATTGCCGGTACTGTCGCCAATGAACGGGACGTTTGCTCCCATTCGATCCAACAACGACATGAACAAGTTGCACAAGGGAGTCTCCGCGTCGTAGCGAATATGCCGACCTGGATCAAGCGTCCCGCAACCTCCACCGGCCAGCAACACCGGCAAGTCATCGTGATTGTGTCGATCCCCGTCGCTGATGCCACTTCCGTAACAAATCATGGAATGATCCAACAAGGTCCCTTCACCTTCTTGGATCGATTTCATTCGTTGCAACAAGTAGCTAAGTTGCTGGACATGGAAATAATTGATCGTCCGGATTTTGTCCATCTTCTCTTGATTGCGACCATGATGCGACAAATCATGATGGCCATCGCGGACGCCGATGTGGCGGTAGTTCTTGTTATCTCCCGCGTTGGCAAACATCAAAGTTGCGACTCGAGTTGAGTCCGTTTGGAACGCCAGCACCATCATGTCGCACATGAGGCGTAAGTGCTCGACATAGGAACCAGGGACTCCACCTGGGATCTTGTAGTCGACCTCGTGCAACGCCGGCTGATTCGCGGGCGACGTCCCAAGACGCCGTTCTATTTCGCGGATGCCGGTTAAGTACTCATCCAATTTGCGATTGTCATTTCGTCCCAACCTCGTTTGCAACTGCTTGGCGTCTTCAGCGACAAAGTCCAAGACGCTTTTTTTGAGAATCTCTCGCTGCTGAGCGCTTCGGTCGACTTCTTTCTGCGGGCCGCTTGAGAACAGTCGTTCAAAGACCAGTCTCGGGTTGATTTCCTTGCCAACCGGTGTCGTTTCCGATGACCACGAAATGTTGGAAGAATAGGCGCAGCTGTACCCAGAATCACAATTGCCGGCGTTTCGTCCGGCGTCCACCCCCAGTTCCAACGACGAAAACCGAGTGTGATGTCCAATCGCCTGAGCGGCGGCTTGATCGACCGAGATCCCCGATCGAATCTGTTCGCCGTCCGTCTTTCGTGGTTGGGCACCCGTGAGAAACACGGACGCGCTCCGAGCATGGTCACCCGGCCCATCGCCGTTGGCGCGTCCCTTGTCGTGTGCCAACCCGCTCAACACCAGCAAATCTTGTTGCAGCGGCGCCAAAGGTTGCAGAATGTAGGGCAACTTGAACCCATACCCTTCCGACGTCGGAGTCCAGTTGCGCATGTCCGCTCCGTTTGGCACAAAGATGAACGCCATACGCAACGGAGCAGGCAACGCAACGGCTGAACTTGCGTGAACAACACCACTGGTTGCTTCTAGCCATGGCAACGCCAACGAAATGCCGAGCCCGCGGAGCATCGTCCGTCTACTTAACTTCTGGGACTTCAAGCGACTCATGGGTTCACCTCCTGAAACATAAATGGTGGACTGGTCACAATGGCGCATATCAACGTTTCGAATCGATTCTGGTCCGCCTGCACTCGTTCCGTAATTCGTCGCACGTGAATGCGATCCGTTACTCCCAGACCTCGACCCAACGAATACGTGAGTAATTTTGCGCTCATGCAACGAACAAATTCCGTACTTTTATCTTTGGTCAGTATCTGCACCAATTCTACGGGGTTTTGAAACGATTTACCCCCTGGCAACTCGCCCGTCGAGTCGATTTTCTCAACGCCGTCCGTCTCGCGCCATGCTCCGATGACGTCAAAATTTTCCAACCCGAAGCCTAAAGCATCCATCTTCGTATGGCAAACGGCACAATTGGGATCTGCACGATGTTGCTCCATGCGCTGGCGTAGCGAACCTAACGCTTCTTGTCCTTCCCCCAGTTCCGGAACATTGGGCGGAGCCGGTGGTGGTGGTTCCGCCAGTAAATTGTCCAGTATCCACTTTCCGCGTTTAACCGGGGACGTGCGAGTCGGATTCGACGTTAGTAATAGAATGCTCGAATGCATTAGAATACCGCGCCGCATTCCGACTGCTGGGACCAATTTCCATTCGTCTTGAGGAGCAATCGAAACGCCGATCGGCTCCGGCAAGCCATAATGCCGCGCCAAACGTTGATTCACGTAGGTATAGTCCGCGTCTAGCAACTCCAGGACGCTCCGGTTTTCGACCATAATTCGCCAGAATACTAGCTCGGTTTCTTTCCGCATGGCGCGTCGCAATTCGTCGTCGAATCCTTTGAACATTTCTGGATCAGGCGACATGTTTTCCAGATCCCGCAATTGCAGCCATTGTCCAGCGAAATTGTCCACCAAAGCTTGCGCTTTGGGGTCGGCCAACATGCGGGGAACCTGAGCACTTAAT
>JAEUIP010000044.1 GCA_016795075.1 Planctomycetaceae bacterium
TACGAAACGAATGGCGACTGTGGTGGATCCTAGGTGTCGTATTGTTGATTGGATGTGGCTGGCATATTTCAGTTGGCACCCTGTTGAAGTTTCATTCAGCTCTGCTCAACGGTTTGGGGATTGCAATATCAAGTTATTTGTTGATTTGGGTTGCCAGCCATTTCTACCGACCGTGGTGGACTTGTCTTTGTGTGGCCACCGGCGTAGGACTGGTGCCGGTCTTGGCTCAATTGATTGAGATCACTTGGTCACTTGGTCCAAGGTCACTTGGATCCGAGTTAGTGGTTTGGGGTGCCGCGGCAATCACTTCGGTTGTGTTGGTCACGCTCAGCTTGATGCTGTTGTTGTTTAGCCATCAGATGCCGCGGCGTTGTCGCAAACGAATCAATGGCTGGACACCGGTCGACTATTTTAGTAACGCGGCACAAAAACGGAGCCCGTTTGTGCGGTTTTGGCTGGCATCGCTTCCAGTGTTCGCGTCGTTTTGCGGCTTCGCCTATTGGTTGCCGACGCATCTGGCTCCCCTGGAACTAACGATCGAGAACGAATTGTCGTTTCGCAATAGTTGGTTAGCGGCCAAGATCTTGCGCCACTCCGAAGGAAATCGACAGATCTTTTCCATTCGCGGGATTGGTAAGGGGGCTACCTTTAAGTTAAGACTACCAAGGCTTGATGATAAGTGGGGAATATTCGCGAACATGATGGTGACCCGCGCAAAAGAGGGTGACGCATGCTCGATTCATATTTCGGAAGATGTGGACAATCTGGAATTCCTGCAAGACCTGTTGGACCAGGGAATCCAAGTGATCTGTTCGCTGGACGCCAAGCAAAGGAAAGTGCCAACTCGCGTGGTCGAAACCAAGGGCCTTCAACTAACGGGTTTGTCCAATGCCGTCATCGATGCGGAAGGTTGGGCGAGTCTTGAAGCGTGCCATCCAATGTTGCGGTCTTTTGTGAAATGCCGACTCGCTGATCCGATAACTGAAAACATGTCGTATGCTGCGGCTCAATTCATTGAATGCGAAATTTCGCCGAAAGGCTTTGCACAGCTGAGTGCCCGAGCGGCTCCATTCAAACTCTATGAAACGCATTTTAGCGGTCCGGTTGATGGCTACGACCTATTCCGTTTTCTGTACTTCCGTGGCAGTGTCGGCGGTCGAATTCCCATTACAAACCCAGCGGAGGGGTTTCCGCGGGTCTTCGTCCCGGTTTACATTTCGGACCAGTTCTCCAAGTGGGAAATCTCGACCCGACGGATGCTTACGGATGCGGAAGTCTTGGCTGAAGTGCTTGAAACCAAGTGGAGTATTCCGCCTTTTTTTGTCGTAGATTCGCAGGGACGTTTGACCAAACTTGGAGTCAAGCCGACACGCGATTGCCCGAAGAACTTGCCCTGGATCGTCCAGCCCGATGTGGAAGAATTGTTTTTGGACTTGTCCGCGGGGGACTTTGATTCCCGAACGGACGAAGATGCTGTTTTTGAACACGAAGAAATTGGTTTTCAGTCGGCGGCTTTCCCCAAGCTATCTTCGATCTTCATCCAACCGTTGCGTGATATGGGGACCGGTTTGCCGAACGATGAACCTCGAGACTCGCGGCTCGACGGCTTCCTGAAAGAGTTGCTTTCAAATCCCAAGGTCACTCAAGTAAAGGCCGATATTCCAAGTCTCCGCGACAGCTGGAAGCTACTGCTCATGCACAGCAGAGTAGAACGATTGGTAATTGTTCGGACGCCTGGAAACGGTTGGAACGCGTATACTCTCGCCCAACTCCCGGCGCTAAAAACCGTGCAAAAAGTTATTGTCGTTGACGGTTCGGTGTTTTCGGATGGCAAAGTCAACGACTTTGGCCTTTCGACGGAAGAAATTCGCAAGGCAAAGGTCGTTGCCGAGCAATTGGTGAAGTGGAATAAAGAGGTGGCAGAACAACAGTGGTTGGAAATGATGCGAGGTTTTGCACCCAACGCGACTGTGGAAATCGTTGCTCCGGAAAAACCGGTCTACAATTTTTCAAAGCCATTTGGCAACGTCCGAAAGTCGATCTTCTTCGATGTAGCCGAGTGAACTTAAGGTGCTGCTCGGAATGGTTGCGACCACCTATGGCAACTTTCCAGCCCTGCTCAGGTTCGCGTCTTCTGGCGATCCGATATCGATTGTTCTACCGCCGATGGCTTTGACGACCGATTGTGCAAATCTAAGGAACCGTTGCGCAAGCCATGGCCAGCCTGTTTATCGCAACATCGATTCGTATTTGGTGTGTCGACGATTTAGGAGCGGGACAAAGACACTGACAAATCGAAGTATTTCAAGTTGTTTTGCAGGAGTCTTTAGACCGAGAATGCCACCGGAAGTAAAACATGACGAGGAGAACAGGAACGTACCATGACCAAAGCCAACCATGCCGTGTGAAAGGTGTCGTACCAATTTGGGGTGAAACCCGGGGAATCGAAACCACGGTGGCTGAATCTTCTCTGGCTGGCAATTCGATCAAGACTCGCCCCGTTGGTGAAATCAGACCAGAAACCCCCGTGCTCGTGCAACGCAAAAAGTATCGTCGATGTTCGATCGCCCGAAGCAGGGAGATGCGAAAATGTTGCCGCAAGGGTAGTTCCGCATCAAAAGCCATGCCGTTGCCCAGCGTCACCAAAATGTCAACGCCACTCGCGGCGACTTCGCGCACATAATCCGAATGCATATCTTCACAACACAGCATCACTCCCAAATAAAAGCCATTGACTTCGCCAATTGGTTTTGCCATGTCTCCCCGAGTGATGATTCGTTCCGATCCAATCAGTTGTCGAAGCCATGGGATATATTCTTCTCCCGGAATGTACTCGCCATAAGGCATCAATCGAACCTTTTCATTGCGCCCGACTAGTTGTTCGTCCTGATCAATCAAGACTGCCGAAACGAAATGCCGGGTCGGGGTTGAATCCTCTCGATCACTATCCCAGGTATCGGCACCCGCCAACAAGAAACAATTTGGATCCGGAAACGGCGTGAAACGCATGTGGTCGCCATACGACAACCGGTAAACCTCCGTCGGATCCGTAAAGTCCGACAATTGCCGTGAATAATTCCCTAACGAAGACTCGGGCCAGATGGCCAAGTCGATTTGTCCTTGCATTTCTCGAGTCACCTCAATCATGCGTTGGTTGCTGTCGACGAATTGGGTGTCGACCTGAACAAGACCGATTCGTAATGAAGGTTGCGTGCTCTCGCGGATCACCCGATCCAGCTCGCTGATTCGAACCGTTCCAAAATAGCGAATTGTGAGTATACCAATCAACACGACGGTCCAACTGGCGAACTCCGCCCAATTCCATCGACCATGGAGGAAGTAGTTGCAACATGCGTTGGCGCCCCAAGCTTGTATCGTCGCGCACGCCAAAACCAACAGCGAAACCAAATGCACGCCACCGAACTCGGCAACTTGCAGCATCGGTAAATCGCTCGTCAACATGACGGCGGGCGGCCAGGGAAATAGAGTCGGAACCCATTGTTCCAATCCGACCCAAAGAAAGGGAGCCATTATCCAGTCGACATGACCTTGGCGTCGAAGCAATCGCCAACTAACCGAAAACAGCAATAAGCCGGCGCTTTGAAACGATTGGAAACCAATGGCAATCCACAGCGATATCGTGGGACTCGTCTCGGCCAAATAGCCAACCGTGCCCGAAATCCACGGGCAGGCGATGGCGAACGAGACGGTCCCCGTCACGTAGGCGTGGGCTGCCAGCCACTTCATGTTCAAGATGTTTGATTGCGCCCACAAAAACAAGGCAATCCCAGTGACTCCGCACCAGCCCCATGGCTCCTCTCGCCAAGCCCATCCAATCAGAGCTCCCGAGACGACCGCAGAAAAGAATAAAGACACCGCCTGCATCCAGACAGGCAGCGTCTTGGTTGACCAATGATTCCATCGAGTGTCGGCACCATTAGAATTTGTCACAGGCAATTCTTTCAAGACAAACACAATCGCATGTTCCAAATCGGATTGTACCTTCGCTGGTCGATTTGAATTTCTCGCCTCGTCCCAATCGACTTCGAATCCATGCCATGCGAACGACTACTGCGATATCGTTGGCTTAAAGAATGGATCTGCCCCCGTTGTCTTGACTTTCAACTTGACCGTACCGTTGACCGGAAACGGACCATAGATACCTAGTACCGTGTCGTCCACTGGTGTGGCATCTGGCGAGTTGGCGTAGAGGATCGTGTCTACTGCCACGGCGATGTAGTTTCCTTCTTTCAGTGGAAATGTCTCAGTCTTGCTCGCGGCCACTTCACGTCGCGGCATGATGGTCCGTGCCTCACCTACGGTCGTGGGCAATGGGGTCCCTTCAGGAACCACCCAAACCGAAATGGTTCGACCTGCAGTTGCGTTCTCGTTCGTGACATCAACACGGACATTCTTTTTGGTCTTCCCGCCGCCGGCCAACGCCTGTTCTGGCATCGCGACCGATACGGCACAAAGTAGAGCCAACACAAATAATAAACTTCTCATGGGGTTTCCTCCCGATAAAACGGACTTTCACCTTTGGCAAAAGCCCACTACTAGTAATCGCCAATCACTTCCGCACCCGAACGGGTGCATAAAGAACTGATGACGTCTCCCGAAATATTCGCATCCAGAAACTGGACCGAACCATCACAGAATACAACGTTCGCACCGCCTGGATGTAAGCTGGCGATTTCGTTGTATGCTCCATTGATGTTGCTAACACCGCCCTCGTCGTGAGTCAGGCAGTGCCAGCCGCATGCTCAGAATCCGAAGTTGATCTCTGTAACGGCGACCGCTTCGCCCACCGAAATCGTGTTCGATAAACCATCGAGTATTTCCGACATCCTGACCGCGCCCGCCCGATCATTCCTGGCTACAAAAAGTACTCCATTGCTTCCATCTGCGAATGAACTGCCCGTCTTGCGAAAGGTCCCCGCAATCCCGCAGTAATCTGTGGCACCGGCATATTCCTTGAATGATGTCGGACAAGAAAACACCCTGAGGCGTTGACTGACAACTGGTTGATTCGCAGCATTATCCCACGACTTTTTGAAGTCAAGCGTCGAATACAACTCCGACTGCTCAACATAGGGCAACAAGCGACTGGACCAAGAGTGTCCCAAGACAGGCTCTCCGCCACGCGGATAGGATCGCTGGGCCGATTCGTAATTGTGGAGCCCCAAACCTATTTGTCGAAGATTGTTACTACACGAACTGCGCCGAGCAGCCTCGCGAGCAAACTGAACGGCCGGCAGCACGACGGCGGCCAGTACACCTAGTATGGCGATAACCACCAGGAGCTCTACCAACGTGAACGCGGTTGGACGCTTGCAACGCTGGCAATGAAGCGAAGGGACCATCTCGTCGCTCCCATTGATTGGGCGATTCCCAAATTGAACGCCCACTCGTTGATGCCTCAGTTCCATCACAAACCTCTCGTTTTAAACAGGTCCGCCCTTTTCTTCTCGGAGAACGCTAATTCAATGCACCAAGAAGAAACCAACCGGCAGACTCCGCGTTTTTCCTCTCAGGAGACGTCTAGATGTCCCAAAGAAACCACTAATTCGTTGAGATTTTTGAGCCGGTAAAACCGAGTACAAAAAAGTTGTCTTTGCGGCGCCCTACCGTCCGTTTGTGTGAACCAGTTGGACGAAATCAATCAAGCGAGATGCAATTGGGGAGTTGGATACAAATCAGAGCTTTCGAACAATTCACTAAATTAAAAGTCGAAATGTCGGCCTCATGAAATCGGTTTGTCTATACTTGTTCGTGGGTCGTGACTTGAATTGCTTTTCATTGGGCAAGCACATGCAAACAACTCGATCGATCGAAAACGACCCTGCCGTTCTTGGTGTTGCTGGTGGTGCGCGTCGTGGGACGACAGATCTCCCTGTCGCATCAAACGACGATGAATCGTTGCTGCAAGAACCATTGGCTTCGGCCAGCGGGGACTTTGATTTTCTGGTCCAGTTTGTCCAAACTGCGATGCCCAGTTCTCTCCAACGCTACTTGGGTTCGTCGGATATTGTCCAAAGCGTTATTTGTCGTGTTCACAAGAGCCGTGACGAATTCCGTGGCCATTCGATCGAACAATTCCGAGCTTGGGTTCTGCGAATCGCTCGGCATCGAATCATTGATGGACTGAGACGTTTCCGACTACAAACCTCGAAAAGCACATCACCGGGGTGTTTCCAAGATCAATTTTGCGAAATCGATTCATCCGCCAGTCCCCTGGAAGGGCTCGTCAGCCATGAGCGAGCAGAAAAATTGCTTGATGCGTTGGAAGCCTTGCCCAGCGACATCCAGCGAATTGTCATTTTGCGTTATTCGAAAGAACACACCTTCTACCAAATCGCCGCCGAATTGCGTATTCCCGTGACCACCTGTCGCCGCCGCTGGGAACAGGGCTGCAAATTATTGGGCGAGCGTCTGTTAGAGTGGGTTGGTTAGCATTCGTGGACCGCTCCGTGGTTCACCGGTAAGCAAAAAAGTGCAAGAAGCTCCCTCGCTAGTCAGATGTAAGGGTCGCCGCAGCCACCATCCGAAAAACAATGGCTTTTTTGGTCGAGCACCGCGTCTATGATCCATAGCGAAGTTTAGGGCTCGTTTGTCGAAAGATTGCTTCATCAAAAATCGAGCCATTGTCATGTGTCCTTCGCCCCACGTCGCGGATAAATCCAAAGTCGTTGATTATGCGAGCAAAAAGTTCGTTGGTCCATTGAGTTTATCGGCGCCATTAACGGATGACCCCGTCGTTGCCGTTATGGATCAACTTCTCTCGCAGCTGTTGCGGCCAGAATGCGAAGATGACGCCCCCAGTCCGAACTCATCCGCGCACGATGCGTGGATTGCCGAGCATCTTCCAGATCGCTTTTTGGTGAAGTTGCCACTCGGCAGTGGCACTTTTGGTGTCGTCTTTTCCGCCCTGGATCGTCTTTTGAATCGTGACGTGGCCATCAAAATCCTGCGTCCCGAATGGATGAAAAACCCCGGAGCCAGAAAACGATTCCGTCATGAATCACTGGCCGTGGCCCGCTTGAATCATCCCCATATTGTGCGAATGCTCGATAGCGACGAAAACCATTGGATTACCTGGTAAGTTTGTGATCTAGTTGATGGTAATTCACTTGCCGAACATCTCAAATTTGGTCCATTAACCAAAGAGTTGGCTGTCCAATTTGTGTGGCAATTGGCAAACGCCTTGGAATTTGCGCACACAAACGGGATTTTGCATCGAGACCTCAAACCGGACAATATTCTTGTCGATCGTCGGACCTCGGAAGGTTTGCATGGCGCGACAGTGTTCCTGAGTGATTTTGGATTGGCAAAGATCTTGGATGAAGACACCGATCTGAGCCAATCCGGGATGGTTGCAGGCACCCCGCAGTACATGGCTCCCGAGTACATTGAATCCGCGGGAGCCACCCTCACTCCAATGGCCGATGTCTATTCCTTGGGAATGGTTTTGTGCGAATGCCTGACCGGACGGTCCATGAGCGATGGTGCAGCGAATATGCTCCAGATTGCTACTCGATCGCAAAACCATTTGCAAAGGCTACGGCGAGAGGCGAGAAATTTGCCCCGTGATTTGGAAGCGATCTGTCTGACGGCCACGGCCGCTAGGCCGGCAAATCGCTACCGTTCTGCAGGAGCTTTGGCCAATGATCTGCAGAACTTCCTTTCCGGTCTGCCCATCCAGGCTCGTCCGCCAGGTTTATCGAATTGTTGATCGGTTCAACGCGGCGACACCGAGCGATGTGCGGCCTACTCGGTGCGGCGGTAACAAGCTTGGGAAACGGAGTGTAA
Source organism: Planctomycetaceae bacterium (assembly GCA_016795075.1). Lineage (GTDB taxonomy): Bacteria > Planctomycetota > Planctomycetia > Pirellulales > Pirellulaceae > M30B19. The sequence continues at coordinate 7,810 of JAEUIP010000044.1, forward strand.
AAAAGGCGGTGTCCTTGGCAACTTCCAGTATCTCACTTGCCGAGCAGTCCTTCCGACGTGCGGAATCGATAGGGGGCGATATTGCCAGTTCTTCAGTACTTCTCCGAGCGGCAAGATAAACTTGCAAGGCGTCGTGAATAGTTGCTCGCTGCAAATTCCGCGTTTGCAATGGCTGCGTGTCGAATGAGTTCGCCCGAGTGCACCGGCGGTTCGGGTCGCTTCGCTCACTGTAGCTCGTTCACAACAACCAAAGTAGATTTACCGTTTGATTTCGATAGCTGGGCAAACAAATCGGCTCGCGTTTCATTTTGGATGCTGCCTGAGCCTCATTGGTCAAAGATAGCTCTGCTTTCGGAACCTCCTTAACGTCTTCCGGTCGCTGTCTGTGCGGAGCGAAGGTGGTCAGTTTGTGTTCGGGCAGAAAACAGGTCTCGTGGTGCCATGGGTAGCGCGCTAGTCCTGCCAACCATGCGGCCATCGCTTCGATGCGACTGCCCGAGACATCCGCCGGAATCCCTACGGCCAACTCCAGACGTTGATGGTCGGTGAAGTTGATCAATTCCCGTTCGACCATGGGTTGGCAGCGCAAAGCCATGCCGCTGGTCATTAAAGAACGATCGCCGTTTGGGTTCGTGACTTGAACAACTCGCAATGGCGGCCACACATCGGACGCTACCGTAAATTCTTGTGTGATCTGGCCCAGGTCTCGTGAAATTGCCTTGGTTAATGACTGGTGCCACGCAACCAACGGGTTGTTCGCGGCCCAATTCGACCAATAGTCCGGCAACGCACGTGCCAAGGGCAGATAAAGGTCTTCATCGTCCAAGGGAACGGCGAACGCGCACGCTGTCCGGCATTCGGCCGAGTACCCCGGGAGTTCATGATTGGCTTGGGGAGGAATAATTGCGAGTACTTGGTCGCCTTCGATCAACATGGCTCCGATTCCCTGTTCGAACCAAACGATCTTGGTTCGCTCCAGATCCAAGTTAGGCAGACCTTTTGGATGGACGCAATAACTTTCGGCCACCAACGGGAACCGCGAGGAGTCATGGGGTGTTTCCGCAAACATCAGCGGAGCGGGACGCAGGTTCCGGACCCATACCCAGCGGCTTGGTAAGTCCGCGGGCTCGTTGTTGGATAATTTCTGAATCGCAAAATAAACCGCTTGACCATCGGACTGCACGACCGCTCCGTACCGACCGTCTGGGTACTGAGCCCAGAGCAACGTTTGAGGTGTGTTGCTGTCAATTTGGGAGGTTTGGGCCATGTTTTTCAAATGCTGCAGGGGTTTGCGGGAGCCTTTTTTCAGGTTTCACACAAGTATTACATGGCTTGAACATGGCGGGGACAATGGGGGGAGGCTGCCGCGATAGAATCTTTGTCGCGTGAACGGCGCGAGCCGAATCGATTGTCGCTGACCGTTCCTACGGTCAGTTTTACAACATTTGACACGCGTGGGCCGAATCGATTGTCGCTGACCGTTCCGACGGTCAGTTTTACAACATTTGTCACGCGTGGGCTGAATCGATTGTCGCTGACCGTTCCTACGGTCAGTTTTGCAACAGTTGTCGCGTGGGCCGAATCGATTGTCGCTGACCGTTCCTACGGTCAGTTTTGCAACATTTGTCACGCGGGCCGAAGCCGCAGGGACGGGCACCAAGTTGGGGCGGAATGACTGGCCATGTTGGATTCCAAGCGGGCCAGGAAGTTGTTCGCAGAAAAACCTTACGATGGAAACTAGGTCATGATCAAGAAAAATGAAGATAACAACCGAGGGCCTGAGCCAAAGTCGGCGGCCTTCAATACCTCCCGCAAGCCAGTCGGGGAATCGCCGGTTGCCATTTTGGAGGGTGCGGTTGCCGATCCATACGAATATACACCCGAAGAACTAGAAGCACTGCAGAACGGCGAATCGATCGAACGTGGTCCATCGGTCAAGAATCGGATTGCCGAACCGGGTTTGGCTCCGACATTTGGCGCGGATGGCGAAGAGATCGAACCGTTGACGGCAACCGAAGTCGCGGCTTATGCGATCGCGGATCAATTGGAGACGGGAACCATTGTGGACTCCACCTTTGGGGCGGAATCCTTTGTGTTGCGCGATCCGAAAAAGAAGACGTCGAATGCCGAAGCGCATTGGATGACTCACGAAGAGAAGTGGGGCCAGGGGTTGGCTTGGCCGATCGTGATTTGGATGGCAATTCTGCACATTGGTGCGGTGGTTGCGATTCCTTTCTTTACTTGGGAAGCCTTGGTCGTTTCATTGTTCCTGCACTGGATTGGCGGGAGCGTGGGCGTTTGTTTGGGCTTCCATCGGTTGTTGACGCATGGCGGCTTCAAGACCTACCCATGGGTCAAGGCAGTGTTGACGTTTGCTGGACAAACTGCGGGTGAAGGTAGTGCCGACATGTGGGTTGCGACCCATCGCAAGCACCATGCTTTGTCGGACAAGCCTGGGGATCCGCATTCGCCGCATGACGGTTCGTTGTGGAGTCATGCATTGTGGATTTATCCGTTCAAGAGCACGAAGGAGCGCGAAGAGTTGCTCACGCATTGGGCTCCCGATATGGCCAAGGATCCGGTAGTTGCCTGGGCATCCAAGCACTTCCTTTTGACCCACTTTGTTATTGGGTTTGCTTTGTTGGGACTGGGGTACCTCTGGGGTGGTTGGCCAATGGCGACCAGCTTTGTGATGTGGGGTGTGTTTCTACGGACGGTTTGCGTGATGCACGTGACTTGGTTTGTGAACTCTGCGAGCCACATGTCGGGATACCGCAATTACGAAACGACTGACGATAGCCGCAACAATTGGTGGGTCGCGATCTTGGCGTATGGCGAAGGTTGGCACAACAACCACCACGCTTATCCACGCATGGCGGTTCACGGTCACAAGTGGTGGGAATTTGACGCGACTTGGCAGTTGCTGAAGGTCATGAAGTTCTTTGGCTTGGCGTGGGACATTGTCGACTACCGCACCAACAAAGAAAAGCGTGAACGGGAAGCGGCCTTGAGCAAGTAGTTCGGGTTTCCGAAGCAAAAAAAAAATAAGCGACGTCGCGAACCATGTTCCGACGTCGCTTTTTCGTTTATCTGTCACGAAGTCTTGCTTACGAGAGAACGTAGACTCTCACCATAAGGCATCGAATCCGATTCGAACGATCGAAGTTGCAAGTCGCTGAATCTTCTACGTCTTTCTTCCAAAGTCGGCGGGGATTTCGCCCCATTTTTCGGTTTCCCATTTGGTGATGGGGTTACGACAATCGGGATGGTCGATCAACCATTGTTGGGCTTTGGCCACCCGGTCCAACAGGTCGGCGTTGACGTCATTGCGGAGTAGTTTCGAGTTCGTCTTCTTTTTGCGCACCCAGGCCAGGGCCGTCATCGAGTCCGTGTAGATTCTTCGCGCGTGGTCGCCTTTGGCATGGAGCATCGCCAAGGCACTGACCAGAGCTAGGAACTCGCCCAGGTTCACGGTCCCTTCCGGAAAGGGCCCGCGGTGGAAAAGTAATTTGCCGTCCATGGTGACGCCTTTGTACTCCAGCACGCCGGGGTTTCCACTACAAGCGGCATCCACGCAGATGGCCGACATGTCGACCCCCATTTTCCGCAACTGATCCAGCGAGCGTTCCGGGGTCTCCGTTTTTTTTGTGCCGCGTTTGGCCAGTTTGATGTGCTGGGCGTGATGCTCGAGAAACGCGGCTTCGGCATCGGCCAAGCGATCAAACGACTTGAACTTGGCTTGTTCGAAGCCTCGCACTTGCGCTTGGCAGTCTTCCCAAGTCAAATAGACGCCCGGCTGGCGACCGTTCCACACGACGTAGTACTTCTTGCTCTTCGCCAATTCTTCAAACTTTCTGGGTCGGCCTCGTCTGGTCGGTTCGTGGGCTTGTCTAGCCGTGGGCTTGTTGTCGCCCGTTGCTCCAAATGTTAGTCTTTATCTTTATCGGGATCTGACCCTTTCGAGGGACTGCAAGATCTTGGATCAAAAGGACATGACCGGAGAAGGTCAGTACCCCTTTCGAGACAACGACTAGTCTAAAAGGGTAAGCAAATAGGGACGGTTGAACAACCTCACCACTTTGGGGTTTTCACCTGCTAAAGCCAACAGGAGTCAAAGGCCATGGGAACAGGTCGTTTTGGGTGCGGGATGTGGTGTCAGCGGAGCAACGGTCAGGTCTTCCGCTTTCGCGGAATGCGGCAACTGTTGTTGATTCTTTCTTTGGTTTTCTGCGTCAGTTTGGTTCACGGCCAGAATAAACCGTCTGCCTCGTCCGATTCGAATCGGTCGGAGTCTGTTGCGACTCAAGTGACTTTGCAAACGCCCTGGCGGAATTCGTTGCCGCCGGCAGCGATCGGATTTGTGGGATGGAACGGTTGGTCGACTTCGCCACGCAACCCGGAAAACAACGCCCAGGCGATTTTAGCGGAGCCGGAAGTCGAACGATTCATCCAGGAACTGATTCGTCGCGTTGGTGGTATTCCACGCCAAGCGATGAGTGATGCCCCTCCAGCGTTGCGGCGGGCCGCGAGCCGCTTGACGACGAATTTGGTCGAGAGTTTTTTCTTGAGATCAGGATGTGTTTACTTGGAACGTTTTACTCCGCCAACCGATGGAAACCCACCGGTGATCGAAGCATGTGCCTGGTTGGAAATTGGGCCACAAGCCGACACGATCTTGGCAGACTTGAAGACGCTACTAGCCGACGCGCCGACAGAAATTGGGACCACTGAAATCGACGGCCACACGTTCTTGACAATGGACGCCGACATGGGGCCGGAAACGTTGATCTTGGTCGGTGTGGTGGACGAATGTTTGGTCGTAAGTATCAGTGAAAGTTGCGTGACCGATTCGTTGAAGCGAAAAGCCGCCGACAAAACACCAGGTTGGCTGACCGATGCCGAAGCGAATCACGGTTTGGCGCAGTTGCAAGGCCTTGGTCGATTTGATTTCGCCAAGCTGTGGGCTCAAATGTTGCCGGCAATGATGGAAATGGGGCTCGGTGAGCAAGAACTAGCCATCATTCGCAAATTGGGAATCGAACGATTGCAGTCGATTGAAACCGTCGATGGATTTGCGCAAAGGCATCGTATCCAACGTGTCCAGGTAAATGTCGAACCGGGGACCGGCGGAATTTGGAGCTTGTTCGATGGCCCCGGTTTGCGGCCTGAACACTTGCAACACATGCCGGCCGACACGCTGTTTTCCAACGCATTTGTATTCGATGGGAAACGCTTCTTGCAGTTCGCAGAACAATTCATCAACGAAGTGGATGGTCCGGATTCCAACCCCATCTCCGAGTTTTGTGAGGAGATGTACGAGGAGACCGGCGTTGACTTGGAAGAAGATCTCTTGGACCCGTTGGGTGACGTGTGGACGATTCACAACGCTGCCGGCGATGGTTGGTTATCAGGGTTGGCATTGACGGTGTCGGTCGATGACCCCGAAGGACTTTCGTCGGGTTTAGCGAAGCTGATCAACTCGTACTCACGCGAAACAGGCGACGACCCAGAGATGGCCAAGATCAGCCAACGCAAGATGGGGGACATGAACGTCTTCACGATGAGCTTCCCATTTGGACCGATTCCCGTTCTGCCAAGTTGGACGATTCACAATGGTCGCTTGATGGTCACGTTGTTCCCGGACACTTTGCCGGCCATTGCCCAAGCGCCGGACCGTTCGCTGTTGTCTTCGTCTTCGGAAGTTCGTAGCCACTTCGAGACTAGTCAAGATGGCGATTCGATCCTGATGTTGAGCTACGTCGACACGCAACGTCAATTCGAAGTCCTCTATCCCTACGCGCAAATGGTGGTGGCGATGGGTTCGAATGCGGTCCGTGGTCTCCCAGGCCCCGATGCTGAGTCCTTTGGTGAAGTGATTGACGGCCTCATGTTGCCTTCCTCGCGAGTGATTCACCGTCACTTGTTGCCAACTGTATCCGTACTCAAGCGGAACAAGTCCGGCTTTCAACTGGAAACGCAAGCGACATTACCGATCCCCGATGTAACCGTGATGGCTCCCGTAGCGGTCGGGCTATTGGTGCCAGCGGTGCAACAAGCTCGAGTGGCTGCGATGAGGGCCCAGTCGAGCAATAACCTGAAGCAGATTGCGCTCGCTTGTCTAAACTACGAATCAACTTATCGTCGCTTTCCGGCCGCGTACAACCAATCAGAGGACAAGCAACCGCTGCTGAGTTGGCGTGTTCACATTTTGCCATACATTGAACAGGGCAACTTGTACGAACAGTTCCGGTTGGATGAACCGTGGGACAGCCCGCATAACCTGGCGTTGTTGGAACAAATGCCCGAAACCTATCGTGGCCCCAATAGCCAAGCTGCCCCAGGACACACGGTTTACCTAGGAGTGGCTGGCTCGGATGCTGCGTTTGGGATTCCGGACCAAGTCGGACCTCAAAGTGCCATGAATGGACAGCGGATTTCCTCGGTCACCGATGGTCTATCGAACACGATTCTTGCCGTTGAAGTTTCCGACGAAATGGCGGTGCCCTGGACGAAGCCTGATTCAGAAATCGATGTCCAAAACTCCGAGCCGTGGCGGTTCTATGGACAGTTCCCCGGCGGAGTCAACGTGGTCTTCTGTGACGGTGCGACTCGGTTCATGAACTACCTAGATGACGCCGTCTGGCGCGCGCTTTTGCAAATCAATGACGGCGTCGTTACGCCGTCGTTGGATTCCGACTGGTAATGTCGTTGCGATCGTCCGGCAGTCGTGGGTTCCAATAGCACATGGATTTTGTAGCACTTGGATTTTGGTCGCAGCACCGTGCGATCAGCAAAAAAAGTTCGTCACTATCCATGTGCCTGAATCGTTGAGAAAAATGGTATTTGATATGCGGGAGTCAATGAGCATGGAAATCAGACGTGATTGTTCTTTGGGAACTGGTTGGCTGTCGAGTCTTCGAGCGAGTTATCCAAGCCGAGTTCGGCTTGTGTTTTGGCCGCTCGTGTTTTCGTTGCTTCTGGTCACCACTGGTCTAGTCTTAGCCCAGGAAAAGTCAGCAGCCACGGAGGAATCGAGTGCGGCCTCGACCCAAGTGACCTTGCAGACTCCATGGCGAAACGCGTTGCCCCCAGCGGCGATTGGTTTTGTGGGTTGGAATGGTTGGTCGACCTCTCCCCGTAATCCGGAGAATAACGCCCAAGCCATTCTTTCCGAACCAGAAGTCGAACGGTTCATTCAGGATGTGCTCAAGCGAATCGGTGGCATTCCACGGCAGGCGATGAGTGATGCCCCGCCGGCGCTGCGACGGGCCGCCAGTCGCTTGACAACGAATTTGGTCGAGAGCTTTTTCCTACGCTCGGGTTGCGTGTACTTGGAGCGTTTGGTGCCGCCATCGGAAGGGCAGCCACCAATCGTGGAAGCTGTCGCGTGGCTGGAAATTGGACCACAAGCCGACACGATTTTGGCTGACGTAAAAACATTGTTGGCGGATTCCCCAGCCGAGTTTGGGGAAGTCCAGATCGACGGCCTGACGTTTCTGACTTTGGATCCGAAGCTTGGGCCGGATACTTTGATTTATGCGGGGGTTGTCGACCAATGTTTGGTGGTCAGTATCAGCGAGCGATCTTTGACCGAATCGATGCAACGAAAAGCCGCGGGAAAAACGCCCACTTGGTTGAACGCGGCGGAATCGAACCATGGTTTGGTCCAGTTGCAAGGTCTCGGTCACTTCGATTTTGCGAAGCTATGGGCTCAGATGTTGCCGGCGTTCATCGAAATGGGCATGGGCGAACAAGAACTGGCAATCATTCGTAATTTGGGCATCGAGCGTCTGCAGTCGATTGACACGGTCGATGGATTTGCGGAACGTCATCGTGTTCAACGGATCCAAGTGAATGTCGAGCCAGGCTCGGGCGGAATTTGGAGCCTGTTTGAGGGTCCTGGATTGCAGCCCAACCATTTGCAACACATGGCATCCGACACGCTGTTTTCCTATTCGGTCGCGTTCGACCTCAAGGGAACGTTGAACTACGTCGAACAATTTATCAATCAGGTCGACGGCCCGGATTCGAATCCCATCTCCGAGTTTTACGAAGGGCTTTACGAAGAAACTGGCGTTGATTTGGAAGAAGATTTATTGGACCCGTTGGGCAACGTGTGGACGCTGCACAATGCTGCCGGAGACGGATGGTTTTCGGGATTGGCGTTGACGGTGTCGGTCAAAGATGCGGACTCGCTAAAGGCCGGCTTGGCGAAGTTGATCCAATCGTACTCGCGAGCCACGGCGGATGACCCGGAAATGGGGAAGATCGCCGAACAGCCCTTGGGTGATTTGACCATGTTCACGATGCACTTTCCGGCGGGGCCGATTCCAGTCCTCCCAAGTTGGACGATCCATGAGGATCGCTTGATCGTGACTTTGTTTCCCGACACCCTGCCGGCGATGGTCCGTTCGCCAGAATCCACTCTGGTATCCTCGTCAGCGGAGATTCAAGAAATCTTTGCGGCCACGGGTGACTCGGAGGCGATCCTGATGTTTAGTTATGTGGACATGCAACGACAGTTCGAAGTGATGTATCCTTACGCTCAGATGCTGTTGGCCATGGGCGCCAACGCGACACAAAGTTTCCGTGGAACCGAGGCGGAGGCGTTTGCTGAAGTGATGGATGGCTTGGTATTGCCGCCATCTCGTGTTGTCCATCGTCATTTGCTGCCAACGTTATCCGTGTTGAAGCGTAATTCGAGTGGGTTCCAATGGGAGTCGCGTTCTACGTTTCCAACTGCTGACGTGACCGTGATGGCTCCGGTGGCGGTGGGGCTGCTACTTCCAGCGGTTCAGCAGGCCAGAGATGCAGCCAGGCGGACACAATCGCAGAACAATCTGCGTAACCTGGCATTGGCCTGTCTCAACTTCCACGATGTTATGGGCCGTTTTCCTGCGGCCTACAGTCAATCCGAGGACAAGGAACCGTTGCTGAGTTGGCGAGTTCATATCTTGCCGTTCATCGAGCAGCAGAACCTCTACGAACAGTTTCATATGGACGAGCCCTGGGACAGTCCTCACAATTTGGCTTTGCTCGAGCAAATGCCGGCCACCTATCGCGGCCCGAACAGTCAAGCTCCGCCGGGATACACGGTTTATTTGGGTGTAACGGGCGAAGGTGCTCCGTTTGGTACTCCCCAGCGCACCGGCGAAGGTAGCGCGGCGTCAGGATACCGATTATCGGAGTTTCTGGATGGCACCTCCAATACCATGATGGGAGTGGAAGTCTCCGACGAGTTGGCCGTTCCATGGACCAAGCCAGACGCCGATATCCGGCTCGACGATTTCGACTCGACCCTGTTTTACGGGCAGTTTTTAGGTGGAGCCAATGTTTTTCGGGCCGACGGATCGGTCGAATCGGTGGGGCCGATGCCCAACGATGTCTGGAAGATTTTCTTCCAAATCAACGACGGACAAGTGCCACCGATGTTGAATTCGGATTGGTAGTGCGGGTATCCCGTTGTCGATTTTTTGGTTGACAACTACCATAGTCGAGACGCGGTTGGGGAGTCTCCAACCGTCACTGTTCCGCCGGGAGTCCCTGGTCAGGTTTTATTGCTTTTTTCTGTGATTTTTCACAACTAGGGAGACCTAATCATGGCTCAACTCGAGTCAACAAAAGTGGCTTACAAAGTCAAGGACATCGGTTTGGCGGCTGCTGGCCGTTTGGAAATCATGCTGGCCGAGAACGAAATGCCTGGCCTGATGTCATTGCGCAAGAAGTACGGCCCATCGAAGCCGCTGCAAGGAGCTCGGATTGCGGGCTGTTTGCACATGACCGTTCAGACCGCCGTCCTGATCGAGACGTTGGTGGAATTGGGCGCTGAGGTTACTTGGAGCAGCTGCAACATTTTCTCGACCCAAGACCAAGCCGCCGCTGCCATTGCCGCAGCTGGTATTCCGGTTTACGCCTGGAAGAACATGACCGAGAAAGAGTTTGATTGGTGCATCGAACAAACCCTGCACTTCCCTTCCGGCAAGCCGCTGAACATGATCTTGGACGACGGCGGTGACTTGACTGCCATGGTTCACGACAAGTTTCCTGAACTTCTGAGCGACATCCGTGGCATCAGCGAAGAAACCACCGCGGGTGTTCATCGCTTGGATGTCTTGACCAAGACCGGTCGTCTCCGCGTTCCCGCGATCAACATCAATGACTCGGCGACAAAGAGCAAGTTCGATAACCTGTACGGCTGTCGTGAATCGTTGGCCGACGGCGTGAAGCGAGCCACGGACATCATGTTGGCCGGCAAAGTGGCCGTCGTCTGCGGTTATGGCGATGTGGGCAAAGGCTGTGCACACTCGCTGCAACGTTACGGTTGCCGCGTGATCGTGACGGAAATCGATCCTATCAATGCCCTGCAAGCTGCGATGGAAGGTTTCGAAGTGACCACGATGGACGAAGCTTGCAAGGAAGGTCGTTTGTTCGTGACGACCACTGGCAACAAAGACATCATCTTGGGCCACCACATGGAACAAATGGCCAATGATGCCATCGTTTGCAACATCGGTCACTTCGATACCGAAATCGATGTCGCGTGGTTGGAAGGCCAAGTCCGAGCCGGCAAAGTCACGAAGCAAGAGATCAAGCCTGCCGACATTGGCGCCGTCGACCGATACACGTTCGCTTCGGGCCGCTCGATCCTGGTTTTGGCCAAGGGTCGGTTGGTGAACCTCGGTTGTGCGACCGGTCACCCCAGTTTCGTGATGAGCACTTCGTTCACGAACCAAGTTCTGGCCCAATTGGAACTGTGGAAGAACGCGGACAAGTACGAGAACCAAGTATACCGCTTGCCCAAGATTTTGGACGAAGAGGTTGCTCGTTTGCACTTGGACCAATTGGGAGTCAAGCTGACGAAGTTGACTCCAGATCAAGCCGAGTACATGGGCGTTTCCGTCGAAGGCCCGTACAAGCCTGACCACTACCGCTACTAAGCCAACCCGTTGGCCGAAGTGCTATGACGAAAGAGCCAGTTCCTCGAACTGGCTCTTTTTTTTCGATTTGGCACGAATATCTGCGACGTTCGATACACCGATCGAAGGATACCGTCGAAACTCAAGCGAAAAATCGACTGACCAATTCAGGCACACCTCCATGTCTCGAATGATCGACTTGCTGTTGCTCAGGATGGGGGATTCTGCTAAGGAAGAGGGCGGAAATAACTACGGTTCAGCCAAACGGGGAGAATAGGGCGCGGGAGTGTCTTTGATTGGTCCTCAGGTACAACCCATTTGGTTCTCGTTCTGCTGAGCGTCGTTCATGAATTTCGTTGTACCCAGACTACCTGTTTTGACCGAAGTCGGGTCGCTTTGGAAACCTGGGAGCTTGCCCGATTTACCCAGATCCTCGCCGCTGTTTGGTCTTGTATTGGTCATGCTGGTTGCCTTCTGTAGTGGCTGCAAGGCGTGGCAGATCAATGGACTGCAAGATCGACTCCAACCTTCCAACCAACGCGAGTGGTCCCCCGAGTTCTCGCAGTTGCCCACGGCCGAGGTCGTCGGTCGGCAAGTCACGTTGCGAAACATTCGTAACTTCGAATGGCTGTCGGAACAAGATTTTGTGGTTCGCTACGAGGAACGACGGTTCCTGATGGACCAAGTCCAAACGGTCGATTTTGTCGTCGTGCCCTTCAAGTTCCAACCGATCGCTCACACGATGCTCAGCTTTGGACTCGACGATGGCAGCTACATTGGAGTTTCCGTCGAAATCCGCAATGAGCAAGGTGAAGATTATTCGACCGTGCTGGGAATGGCTCGGCAGTTTGAAGTGATCTATGTGGTTGCGGACGAGCGGGACATCATTCGACGTCGAACGCGGCACTTGAACGCGGACGTTTATATCTATCCGACAGCTGCGACACCAGAAAAAGCCCAAGCTTTATTCGAGGACGTATTGCAGCGTTTGAATCAACTAGCGGAAAAGCCCGAGTTCTATCACACGTTGGTCAATAACTGCACCACCAACTTGGTGTCCCATGTGAATCGCTTGAATCCAAGCCGCGTGCCGTATTCGATTGGTGTTTTGTTGCCTGGCTTGGCCGACCGATACGCCTACGAATTGGGCATTTTGGATCGTTCGGTTCCGTTCGAGCAACTCAAAGCTGCCTCCAAGGTGAACGATTTGGCAGCCGTTCATTATGACGATCCGGACTTCTCAAGAAAAATCCGACAACGTACCCGCCAGCTTCAAGCCCAAGCCAAACAATCTCGAACGGCCCAAAATACGGGCTTCCAAAATCGTTAAGTCAACTGCGGATTTTCTGACAAAAACGCTCGGTTTGAATGAGTGGATGAATGAGTAATGATTATTGAAGAATGAAAAATTCAAAATGGAGCGAGACGCTGGAGCCAAGCTTTTTGGTGCACCGTCAACGGCGAGCTGCATTTTTCAATTTCCATTTTTCATCAATCAATTTTTTGACCGCACCTCCGGATTACCCGATGCAGAAACGGGGAAGCTCTTCTACTTCAAGATGGACGTCAAAACGTTCCCGTGTACATCCGTGAGGCGAAAATCTCGTCCGGCGTAGCGATAAGTCAAGCGAGTATGATCAAAGCCCAACGTGTGTAAAATCGTGGCGTGGAGATCGTGGACGCTGACCGGGTTTTCCTGGGCCCGAAATCCGAACTCGTCGGTTGAACCATGGACCGTGCCGCCCTTGATCCCGCCGCCAGCCATCCAAACCGAAAATCCGTAGTGATTGTGGTCGCGACCTTGCTGCGGGTTGCCATCGCCGCCCAGTTCCACGGTCGGCGTTCGGCCAAACTCACCACCCCAAATCACGAGCGTTTCTTCCAACATGCCGCGTTGTTTCAAGTCGGCCAATAGTGCCGCAATCGGTTGATCGATCTCACTGGCCAATTCCCGATGTTGCCCTTCAATGTTGTCGTGGTTGTCCCAAGGCTGTCCGGCACCGTGCCACAATTGAACGTAACGAACGCCTCGCTCGGCCAATCGGCGCGCGATCAAGGTTTGACGTCCGTGCACGTGAGTTCCGTAGGCGGCCAAGGTGCTCTCCGTTTCGGAGCTCAAGTCAAACGCCTCGCGAGCTTCGCCCTGCATCCGAAACGCCAATTCATAGGTTTGGATTCTGGCCTCCAAGCGAGGATCGGCTACCACCGACGCGTGCCGACGGTTCCACTGGTCCAAGAGATCCAATTGGCGACGTTGGGCTTGCTGAGAAATGTGGGGGTGTTCGATATTCTCGATCAGCTTGCCCAGCGTTTCGTGGTTGCTGTCGATGTAAGTGCCTTGATAGGCGCCCGGCAAAAAGGCTGCTTGCCAATTCTCCGAGTCTTTGATCGGCAACCCACCCGGACAAAGCGAGATAAAGCCGGGCAGGTTCTCGTTTTCGCTTCCCATACCATACAGCACCCAGGCCCCAACACTTGGTCGGGTCTGCAACGAGTCGCCACAATTCATCAGCATCAACGACGGTTCATGATTGGGGACGGCGGCATACATCGAACGAATCACGGCGATATCATCTATGTGCGCGGCGGTCTTTTCGAAGATCTCGCTAACTTCAATTCCTGATTCACCATACCGCTGAAACTTGAATGGCGATGGGAACGCCGCCCCGGTCTTCCGTTCGGTCGCAAACGTTTCTGGAAGGACTTGCCCCGCATACTTCTCCAACGCAATTTTGCGATCGAATGTGTCGACGTGTGACGGCCCGCCATTGAGAAAGAACTGGATCACTCGCTTTGCACGACCAGGAAAATGGGCTGGTTTCGCTTGCAGTGGATGGGAGGGTTCGTCGTCTGCCATCAGCCGGTCGTTACAGAGGAGCTGCCCCAGTGCTAAAGCACCGACCCCCAGTCCCGCGCTCTGCAACCATTGACGCCGATTCGGTACCGGGAAAAATCGCGATGGATCAAAGCGGTTCATGGCTGCTCACTCGATGAATTGAAATTCATTGCTACTGTAAAGAACTTGTGCCAACTGAGCAAATGGGCTCATCGTCGTTTCTTGTTGGTCTTCCATCGCCGCGTCCAAAAACTCGACAGCTTCCAACAGTTCCAATTCGCTGGGTTCACGTTGCAAGATTTGGCGAAACAACTTTCTAATGGCGGCTGCTCCATCTAACTGGGCCGAACTTTCAGTGGTGATCGCCTTGGCTTGCTCCAAAACAAATGCATGGTTCAAGAAAAACAAACATTGCTGAGCGACCATCGTTTCGCTGCGGCGGGGGACGTGCAGATCGGGATTTGCGAAGTCAAAACCACGAAGCAGACTGGGCAAGAACTGCCGATCGACCAATCCATAGATACTACGCCGCCGTGAAAAGGGTTCGACCCACATGTCGGTTGCCTTGCCGCCAACGCGTGAGGTGTCCAAAGTCCCGTTTGTGGCCAAAACCGAATCGCGCAGTTGCTCGATCGACAACCGCTGCGGGCGAAATCGCCATAGCCAACGATTACTGGGATCGTTCGCCTCCGCCCGAGCCCGGAGGTCCACGTTCGCGCTCCCGGTAACGGACTGTTGGAAAGTCTGCGACAACAACATCTGACGTAGAATGGACTTGATGCTCCAGTCGTTTTCGATCAGCTCCACCGCCAAATAGTCCAACAACTCCGGATGGCTGGGCGGTTCGGCTCGTAAACCAAAATCACTTGGGGTCTCGACCAAGGGTCGACCAAATACGTGACCCCACAAACGATTTGTCATCACGCGCGAGGTCAAGGGATTGTTGCGATCAATAATGGCCGCCGCCAATTCCTGTCGACCGCTTCCCTGTTGAAACGGTTCGCGAACCGAGTCCGACAACACGGCCAAGAACTGACGCGGGACAAAATCGCCTTTGCGCTGTGGATTGCCGCGACGAAAAATCTGCGGATCCACCAATGTCGCTCGATCGGCCAAGATTCGCACGCGCCGATCCAGGACCTCGGCTTGCAACGTCCACCGCTCAATCTCGCTTTGCAGTTTCCACAGTGCTTCGCAACTCGCAAAGTCTAAAAAATATTCGATCTCGACAATCGGTTCATTGGGTACGCTGCATGGAGAATTCGTACCGTACAACAGCTCATAAAAATAGGACTCGTCGTCCGATAGATTGGGTAGATCGCCGCCCGACGCAATGCTCGCGAAATACGGTTGCAAAGCCACGAGTTTTTCTTGCAGGACGGTCGCGTGCAACGCGATGACATCCGCTCGCGAGTTGATCGGTTGTGCCAAGGCCGCTGCGATATCGGGATGTACTTGAGTTGAGGGAGCCATTCGCAGCATTTCGATCAGACGTGGCGATTCGGAAGCAAACTGCGACTCCGGAATTTGAAGCAGTTGATGCCATGCTGCAAAGAATCGATCACCAGATTTCGCCGATTGACGCAAATGGTCGGCCCAGCGATGCACGACCCAAGGCAGCAAATCCGTTGGCTTGAATAGTTGGCCAAAAAGTTCGCCCGGATACTTTTCCAGCTCCAACTGGGCAGACAAGTAATCATGGATCCTCTGTCGAGCTCGTTCTGCGGCTTCAGCGCAAAGCTTTCGATGCTGTTCCTCGTAAGCCTGAACTCGCCGCTGCAACTCCGCTAGATAGTCCGGCGGAAGTTCCTGAGAAGGAGTGATGCTCTTTTCAATTTCTTGGCAGCTCGCCATGACCCCGTACAACGAGTAATAGTCGGCGGTTGGGATCGCGTCGTACTTGTGATCGTGGCACCGAGCGCAACCGACGGTCAATCCCAACAGCCCGCGCGTCACCACATCGATGCGATCATCGATGATATCGGGCTTCACTCCTAGGAACCGACGACCCAACGTTAGAAACCCCATGGCCGCTAAATCACTCGGTTCGGAGGCTACTTGATCCGCGACCAATTGCAATCGCACGAACTGATCGTACGGCAAGTCGCGATTCAGAGCGTCGATCACCCAATCGCGATAAGTCCAGGCATGAGTCCAGAATCGTTCTTCCCGCCCGTAAACGTAGCCTTTGGTATCCGAGTAACGTGCCAAGTCCAGCCAATGTCGCGCCCAATGTTCGCCAAAGTGGGGCGAAGCCAAAAGTTCATCTATCCGTTTTGTATACGCGTTCGGATCTGGATCATTGGCAAATCGTTCCACCTCGTCGTTGGTTGGTGGCAGACCGGTGATGATGTACGAGGCCCGCCGCAGCAAGGTTCTCGCGTCCGCTCGCGGTGCTGGCTCAAGTCCTTCCGCCGTCAAACGTGCCACGACCAAACGGTCGATGGGGGACTCATTCCAATTCGTAGATCGCCAAGCATGGTCCGCGGGCAGATCAGGAACAGTCGGCCGCTTGAGGGGCTGAAACGCCCAATGCTCGCGAGCGGCTTGTTCGATCTGCGACGCGGGCAGCGCTTCGGACTCCGGCCAATTGGCACCCGCGCGAATCCACTCTTCCAACAGAGCTACATCGGATGGATCCAACGCGGCATCAGGCGGCATGGCCAACGACTCGCTGCGCCGGACAGCGTGGATTAGTAAACTGGTCTCCGGTCGATGCGGAACGATTGCCGGACCGGAAACCCCGCCCACCGATAGGAACTGGCCATGATCCAATCGCAAGCCACCCGATTGTTCCTGTGGGCCATGACAATCCACACAGTACCGATACAAGAGCGGACGAATCTTGGCCTCGAAGAAAACTTCATCCTCGGTGATATCCGCAGCCGCCGACTTGTTGTCGAAAGTATTTTCCTGACCTGACACCGCCGGTTCTACGCCGGTGATCGCCAGGAAACCAAGGCCAAACAACAGGATTCTGCCAAGTAGCAGAACGGCGGGAGGTGGGAGCATATCGACATTCAAAATCAAAGGAGCCCCCTCACCTTATGGTCTCCCTTCTTCCCTCCGTGGGGGAGAAAGGCCGGGGATGAGGGGGTTCGAGGTTGAATTGGACCGTCAACCCGGAGTGCTTTGTCGCACTCGCATTCGCCACGTTAGCTCAGCGACATCGTGATCGTCTTGGTCTCCAAGTACGGCTTCAAGCCATCCTCGCCCAATTCGCGACCGGAGCCGGACATCTTGAAACCGCCAAACGGAGCCGCGGCGTCAAAGACGTTGTAGCAGTTGACCCACACCGTCCCGGCGCGAACTTGCTCGGCAACGTAATGAGCTTTTTTGATATCACGCGTCCAAACCGCGGCCGCCAATCCGTACATGGTG
>JAEUIP010000450.1 GCA_016795075.1 Planctomycetaceae bacterium
CCAACCAACGGTGATGTCTTCCGGGGTTTCGTTGCGATAGCCTTTTACAACCACTTTTTCGGGAAAGGCTTCCAACGTGGCGCTCATCGCCAGCGGTTCGTTTTTCTCAAATGAATTGACACCCCAGGCCGTTGCTTGCGTCCGGATCTGACGAACTCGTTCCGGACTTTCACTCAAGTAGTTCAGGCAGTTTCGAACAAACTCGCGCGACGCGATAATTCGACGTTCGTAACTTACGTAAGAATAGGCCTCGGACAAAATGCCGATTCGATTGCTCAATCCCGCGTGCTCGGTCGAGTAACGCCCTTCATAGCCAAACGAACGCCATTCGGTTTGCTGCCGATCAAAATTGCCATAATAAAAAGTCTCGATCCCTTGGGCCGACATTCGCTGGGTGACCGTGGGCAGCAGCTCACTCACCAAATACTGTCGAATATCCGGGAACACCGCTGGATGATGGGGGAAGTCGTAGGTCAAGTCGTACCGATGCTTCGAACCATTGGTGGTGTGCATGTCGATCACCACATCAACATCGTATTGGTTCATCAGCTTCACCAGCGCGCGAGTTTCCGGAGCCTCCATCTTGATGAAGTCGCGATTCAGATCCAACTGTTGTGCGTTTTCCCGGAGCCCCATCCCCGCTTCCGGCCCCATTTGCCCAGGACGATGGTATTGCCCAGCCCCGATCCGCTCGTTGCCGTCAGCGTTGTAGTTGGGGACAAAGATCAGAACCAATTCTTTCAACCACGGCGAATCAGGTGACCGACCCAATTCTCGAAGCAGCATCAACAAGGCTTCTTTCCCCGCGCATTCGCCCGAATGTATGTTGCCCAAGAGCAAACACACGATCCGTTTGTCGTCGACAACGATTCCGCCAACAGACGGATCCGTGGGCTCCACGGCCGGCAATGGATTTCCAACCACTGCGGCAACGATCGGACGTCCTTCGACCGTTTCTCCGATATCGATCCGCTGGATGTGATTTGCTTCGCGATCGCATCGATCAATAAACGCGGCCACGTCCTCAAATCGGCTCGTGGCCGTAAACTTCGAAGACTCGGCGACCGTCAGTAACTCCGTCTCTGGCGATTGGCCCAACCCAACAGCCGATATCCACTGCGTGCTAATACCGAACAAGCTCCAACAAATCATCCAAAGGCCGGGCCTGGAATGACGGAAAACGGAGCGAGACTTTTGGGCCGTTTCTGCTGCCACTTCCGCAATTACCCGCGAATCATTAGTTAGTTTGGGCATCTCATACCTTGAAATAGTACACAATCAAGCCAACCGAACCCCATCGGTGCCTTTGAGCCAATACCCCGAAATTTGAGCCAATACCCCGAAATTTGAGCCAATACCCCGAAAAAAGCCGCCTTACGAAAAACGCGTTCCTACGAAAAACGCGATTGCCGCGAGCGCGATTACGGAAAACGTTACCGCCAGCCTCGCCGGCCCACGTGAGCCTAGGAGCCGTCCTTCCCCTAGCTCAACTCGCGCAACGCTTGACCCATTTCGAAACCCTCTATTGGGACTCGAGTGGTCTTCACTAACCTGCCCATTCTAACTGCTGGGCAGGTACTTGGGACCCGTAAAGACAATCGTCTCCTCCGATTCTCTTTACCTGACCCGCATAAAGTGTAACTCGGCCGTAACCGCTGTTCAGAAGGGCCGATCTCGGATAGATTTTGCAGTGGTTCGCGCCGCTAGGTAGTGGTTCGCTCCGCGAACCAACTAGATCGCAGTCCGATCCACTAGGTAGCGGTTCGCTCCGCGAACCGACTGGATCGCGGAGCGATCCACTACCTTGCGGTTCGCTCCGCGAACCGACTGGATCGCGGAGCGAACCACGACACAGGTCGATTGTTCGTTTTTGCTCTTCGAATTGAACAAGTGTTTCAGCCGATACGTACCATCGTCAGGTGGCGGCGAGTCGGTTTTCCCCTTTTCGAGACCGCAGGATGAGTCCCAAACAGCCATCCGTCCACCGACAATTGCCTTGGGTTGGTTGGCGTGAGTGGGTGCAATTGCCGGACCTGCACGTGGATTGGGTCAAAGCCAAAATCGACAGCGGGGCGAAGACTTCTTCGTTGCACGCGTTCGATTTGGAGTACATCGATCATTCGGGGCGAACCTTTGCCAGATTTACGATTCACCCTCGTCAGAGGAGTCATGCTCACAGTTGTGTCTGTGAAACGGAGGTCCTCGACTTTCGTTTGGTGCGTAGCTCCAATGGGGAACAGGAACAACGTCCGGTCATTGCGACGTCGATCGTGTTGCTGGGGCAGACCTGGCCGATCGAGCTGACGCTGACCAACCGCGACCAGATGGGATTCCGAATGTTATTGGGTCGACAAGCCATAAGAAATCGAGCCTTGATCGACTCTGGGCGTTCGTATTATTCGGTCGTTTGTCCGGATGCGGACCGCTCCAACAAGCGGTCGAAGCGATAACTTCAGTTAGGAAGGCTGTTTATGAAGTTTGGAATATTGTCTTGCGCGAAGCGTTGTTATAGCACGCGGCGGTTGGTCGAAGCGGCTCAACAGCGAGGTCATGATGTGAAGGTCCTCAACACGCTGCGTTTTGCCATGGATTTGCAAGCCGAGGCGCCGGACCTGTTTTACCAGTCCAAGTTCCTGACCCATTATGATGCGATCTTGCCGCGAATCGGAGCCTCGATTACGTATTTTGGCACCGCCGTGGTTCGTCAATTTGAACAGATGGATGTCTATAGTGCGAACTCGTCGAACGGGATCAGCAACTCGCGCGACAAACTGCGAGCGTTGCAAATCTTGAGTCGGCACAAGATCGGTATTCCACCTACTGCCTTTGTTCGAGACCAACGCGATGTGGCCGCGGCCATCGAGCGAGTTGGCGGGACTCCCGTCATTATCAAGTTGATCGAAGGCACCCAAGGTGTCGGCGTGATTTTGGCCGAATCCGCACGTATGGCACAAGCGGTTGTGGAAACGCTCCATAGCACGCAGCAAAACGTTCTGATCCAAGCATTTGTCTCGGAGAGCAAAGGCCGCGATATTCGCGCGTTTGTGGTGGGCGATCAAGTGGTGGCCGCCATGCGCCGGACAGCACAAGGCGACGAGTTCCGCAGCAACAAACACCGCGGCGGAAAAGTCGAGCCAGTGATTCTCAGTTACGAGTACGCCGAGACCGCGGTCCGAGCGGCTCAAATCATGGGGCTCAAAGTCGCGGGAGTGGATCTGTTGGAGGGTCGTGACGGGCCGCTGGTGATGGAAGTCAATTCTTCCCCAGGTTTGCAAGGCATCGAAGAGGCCACTCGCTTGGATGTCGCCGGCGCCGTGATCGATTACATCGCTGCTCAAGTCGACTTCCCTGAATTGGATGTTCGACAACGTCTCACGGTGAGCCGCGGCTTTGGTGTCGCGGAACTCACGATTCCGGAAGGGTCGGATTTGGTCGGAAAGACCATTCAAGAGTCGTTGCAATCCGCGCGGGAACTCAATGTCCTGACACTCCACCGTGGTACGACCGTGATCCCCAATCCCAAGAGTCAACGACTTTTGGAGGGCGGTGATCGTTTGCTGTGCTTTGGCCCGCTGAATGCGATGC
>JAEUIP010000451.1 GCA_016795075.1 Planctomycetaceae bacterium
GCGTGTTTAGAACCGCAGTCGTGTCATCCCATTGTTCGATAATTGGCGAATATCGACCTAGGGGTGCTGCGGGATAATCTTGCTGCCAGTTGAATCGTCGTCCCAGCAAGCGTATCAACATTGGCTCAAGCCCAACGTCACTATAGTTGTAGTCCGTAATTTGAGTCCGCCACGTTATCGGGAGAATTTTCTCGAATGCCATCTTGGCCAATTCAACATCGTTCATCAACAACAAGGCAGCGATATATTTGACGCCATCCGGAAACCCAAATTTCGCCGGCTTCATCGTTTGGTTTGCCTGATAAATCCAAACCAATTCTCGCAATGCCATCATTCGAGTTCCAAGCCAATAGTCCTCCCAGCCGGAATTGTCTCCTTGCCATATTTGTGCGTAAGAACGACAAACATAGTATTCGCCGATACCTGCGCAATTCCCAAGCACAAACATCCAAGGTTCACTTTGGCGATACTTCTTCGAGACTTTGCCAACGAGACCGAGCGAAATCTCTTCGCGTTTAGTAGCCATACGGCTGGTTTCGTACGCATCAATAAGGTTTGAAAAATCCGTAATTCGTTCATTAATGAACTTTCTCGTCACCATATATTGAACCTAATGAGTCCTGCACCCTCGTTGACTTGAATAAATACTCCGCCGCCGAATCGACCCGTTTGAAGCGCATCTTTGACGACCATTGCAACATTTGAAGTTCCTGACATTAGAATCTTGGGGCGCCAATGTCCCGTTGGTCCCTTAATGTTCCCAATGATTCGCCTAGTGTTCGCCAACGAACTCTTTGATTGCAGTTTGGACAGCCTGGCCCATCCATTTGTCTGCGACTTCACCTCAGCGACAAAAATTTGGTCCCCTCTTCTTAGTACCAAGTCGATGCCATGACCACTCCGATTCTGAAGGCGACCTAGCACTTCATAGCCTGCCTTTTTTAATTGCTTACCAATCTGCCGTTCCCACATCTTTCCGTTGCAGGCATTATGGGCCAAAACGCCGTTCGTACCGACATAATAAACATGTTCATCGTGAACCTCCAGGTTATAAACAGCTTCAGGGCCGGGGCGGGGGAGTTTTTGTTGGACCCAGTGGATGTCGCCTGTGAGGGTTTGGAGTCGCTCGCCGACTTGCAACTCGCCCGCTTGTACGAATTCGGCTCGGTCCACCGACCAGAACGGGTGATTGGCGGTGACCCCGATGGAATCGGTGCGGGCAACGCCAAGGTCGGTGGGCGGAGGGCTAAGGGTTGCGTGCAACGGGTTTACGGAAGGGGATGCGTTGAGCGCGGCGAGAGTTGTGGGTGGCGTCGAACGGTTTGTGGGTGGAGTGTTGGTTAGGACCAAGTCCAGTACATTGGCGCTGGCGTGTTTGAAGGTGGCGGTGACGACTTGGCCGGGTCCAAGAGGAACGAGCGGTGCTGGTTCCAGGTCCACGATCCACGCCGGACCACGGATGCCTAGTTCTGGCAAGTCCAGCTCCACGACCATGCCCAACACTTGGTTCCGATCTGCGGCCGCTTCGATCAACCGTTCGGCTATGTGACCGTAGATTGGCCGGAGCGGAACACCGACCAGAGAAAAGTCCGACAAATCTTGGCTCGCTGTTGCTTGGTTGAATTCGGCAGCCGATGCAATTTCAATCGACGAGCTTGAGCCTGATCGGGATTCCATCAAGGGTCGAAGCTCATCAACGCCGGATAACATCACTGGAATCGGTTCCACGACCAGCGTCATCTGTTCGATCAGCCAATCTTCGGGCCGGAGCATTTCGATTTCGAGCAGCGTCCCATCGGGCTTGGGCATCTCGAGCTTGAGCTTCATCCACCGATACCAATTCGGCTCCGTAAACCCGCGCCTTTCAGCAGCACTCACCTCCGGATTAAACGCCGGCACCCGCGTCCCCACGCGCATGTCCTTGATGGGAACTTTGACCAAGGCCGGAGCGGAAGATTCAGCAGATAGACCCGCACTGGCAACATTCAGATCCGGCGCCCAAGTCCCAACACTCGGTTCAACGCCTTGCAGGTACAATCCAGAAGCAACCAAACCGAGCCCAAGGACGGCAGAGATAATTCGGTTAAGGTAGTGGGCGTTTGTGATCATGAAGATTCGAAAACCTTGCCCGCTCAGATTGTATTGGAAATTTACGCCGACGTTTACGTTGGCTGTGAGGAAAGCCCCTAGGAATTACCAACCTCCTTCCACAAGCCAAGTCCCTTCGAGCAAGAGAACCAACCCGCTCGGCCTACTTGCAGATCTATTCGAAGCAAGCTCGGCGCTACGGCCCCAAACCACCCGCGGCCTGTTCGCTGTAGCGGCCGAGTCATCGCCCCATCGGCGTAAGGCCGAATGGTGGCGGGTCAGCAACCGAGGCACCACGATATGGAGGAACCCGAACCAGAATTATTATGGATCAAGACCCGGTCATCGTTTTGGAAAATGATGCCGAACTAGCCGACCTTCTTGGTTCCTAGAACGATGGTAACGTCCGTCAATTGATCAAAGTGTGAGCAGCATAGATAAAGAAGGCGTTTACCCTTCTTCCATATCGCGTAGCGAAATACGTCCTGTGCGGGAATGGATTCGCAGTCCGAAGTTCCCGTTTCAGTTGGCACGCCGAATTCAGCGGAAATCAACTTTTCAATCGCCGTCGCACGCCGTTTAGCTCGGTCATAGACCTTGTCGCGGAACGGCGGTGATTTCGCCTCGAGTTGATCAATAAAACTCCAACGCTCGACAATTTCCGCAGTATCATTCGCGCTTCGTAGCTGGGATTTAGCGACCGTGGCAATTTTGTCGCTGGGAATTTGCTGTTTATGCCTCGACGATACCGTTTTCAGAGAGTCCAGTTTGCGCTCATGGACCAAAGTCGCATTGAGAAACGAAAAACGATCACGTCCCAAGGACAACTGATAGTCGGGGCCAATCACGGCGTGGTCACGCTTGGTGTCCTCGCAGAACTTAAAGAAAAGTTTCCGCATGTCCCGCTTTCCGGCAATAATCTCCAACAGAATGTATCGGTTCCCGTTTGGGGAAAATACCTGATAGGAATGGAATCGTGGGAAAAAGTTCGGGCTGCGTGAGCCATTCTCAAAGGCATAGCTACTAAAGGCATTGCTAATGCTCTCTGAAAGTGGCTCAGTGCGCATCGGGCGGATTATGACAAACTCCGAGGGAAACCCACCGTACTTTTGATGGACAAGCAACCGACCGTTCGCGACATCAAACGACGCGTTGTATGATCTGCGATTATCGAGAAAATCCTGCGCAGACATGATCAATGGTTTGTCTACACGCCGCGCGACTTGCAAAGGAGTCAGTTTCTTCATGTTACCTTCTCTGTTTGAATACAAGCAATTGGGCATTCCTGTCCACGTGAATTGGCAATCGGAGTTCACTATTTTCGGTACCGTGTTCGAATGTTGTTCAACTTGTTTGCCTTTGCCATTCTACGAATTGATTGGAGCATTGCTTTCGAGTTTGAGATGTAAATAACTGATTTGAAGGACTGAGAATAATCAATCATCTGCTGGTTGCGTTAGCCCAAGACTGGTGGACACCTGACGAGTATTTT
>JAEUIP010000452.1 GCA_016795075.1 Planctomycetaceae bacterium
GTCGGCAAATGTGGTCTCATTCACTTTGCAAGAGTCGTTTCCATCACCCGCGTCGAAATACAGATTTCCGTGAAGCGTAAATCGCCTAAACTCGACGCCGTCGATTTGGCCCCCCGGTTGAATGGAAACATTTCCGAAAATTTCTCCGCCAGCCTTTTCAGCGCCCAGCCCCCAATTCATCATGTCCTGTCCAGTGCCGGACGAAATGGTCAAGTCCCCAGAAATATGACACATTCCGTAAGTGAAATGATTGTTGCCGTCGCCGGCGTTGATTACCAAGTTGCCTCCGACGGTAATACCAGCCAGGGAAAACCGATCATTACCTTGCCGAGTCTGAACTTCTAAATCTCCAACAACAGTAGTGAACACATTGACTGCCCAGCCTGGACATTGAACCACATTGTTTCCTTCCAATAGGTCGATGTAGATGTTCTCGACATTGGAGAAGTAGTGTGATTGGGCTGGTTGAACATTGTAGTTTCGAATTTCGATATCGGTTCCCATTGCTGACCAATTTAAGATACCGACGTTTTCATCACCAGCTGTACCTAAAATAAACAGTGACGTTCCAAATTGGCTGATTTGGATTTGCGCGCAAGCGATCTGTGTTATCGCGGCACCTAAAATGAAGGCCGAAAGAAACGTGTAAATTCGGGATCGCTTGAGCAAGTATGGCATATTCTTCGCTTTCTTATTCTGGTGTAATGGAGGCACGCTGCAACCAGCCATTGATAACTTGGTTCGACAATTACCTGAGTTGCTTGAATCTATGACTTACGGATCGCTTCGCTCAACTAAGCCTGAACCTAGTCTTGCGATTGTCCGCAATTAAAAGAACTAGACGATCCCTTTTATCTGCTTCATGACCCATTGCCTTTCCGTTGGCGAACTGAAGCCAAAATCGTTCCAACCACGATCATACATGCGAAACTGCTTGGCTCAGGAACGGCCGAAACCTGGAAGTTGAAGTTAAAACTGCTCGCATCGGAAAACGGACCTGGAGATCCCGAATTAGCAGAAAGGTTGTCATTTAGTCGCATCCGGAGTTCATAAGTTCGGCCCGCCAGAAGCACTCCTGACTCATTCAGCGCACCGGCACTGGTGATGTTGAATAATTGGTCGGCAGTAAACGGACGGTAAAGACTAATGGTATGGAGATCACCCGCGGTATCGCCAGGATCAAACAATCCGGTAAGCGAATAGTTCAAGTTTTCTCCCGTAACACTAAACCGGACGCGAATTTCTTGCTTCAAGTTCGATATCCCATTCCCATTTCCCGCCAGCCATTCGGTCATTCCGCTGGCTGTCCGTGAAGCGGATATTTGGAGCGAGTTTGTCCCCGCAGTCACCAGGTCGCTGGCGACCAACGAGCCAATCGAGCGTGCCGACCCGGTTGCGGCGGGTTCTGAACCGTTTAAGAAAAGGTCGTAATTGTGGTCAAAAGCGAATCCGCCACTAAGCTGATCGAGCGAGTCTTCGACATCACTTTCCAGGACGGCGCCACCGGACCCTGCGAAGCCATAAACTCCGGCGTAGCTATACCGCTCTAGTACCACAAGTCCCCCGTGGAGTGGCTGATTTCCAACGATGAAGCAAAAACAAGTGAGGCAAACTCCAACGAGAGCGGTTAATTTGTTTCGATGATGCATTGGACGGAGGTGTTGACGTCGATAATTCAGGGGTAGCATTCCGGTTTCTCCAAACGAATTGAGGTGCTCACGGCGTCCTGGAATTGCAATCCAAACAATGTTTGCGATTCCCATCGGACGGTGCTATTCACATAGAAACCGTGCGGTAGACGATTCTCCCGCACCCCAAAAAGATTTTCCGCCTACAATTTTTCGGCGGATCGGGTACCCTAGCGGTGTCTAGGTTTGTCGCACACGGTCACTCCCATCGAAGAGTGGCATTAAAAGAAATCTGCATAGGTTTTGCGTGATGATCGATCGTGAGTCCGGAGACAACCAGTCATTGCCTGAACACGAACAGGCCGTCATTGGAATCGCCCATTCCAAAAGTGACGGTGACGATTTGTCGGATCCAATCGCAGTTTCGAAGGCTCTCGCGGCGGTTCGATTCTTGGAAGAAGTACGCCAATCGATCAATAAT
The DNA here is from genome assembly GCA_016795075.1 of Planctomycetaceae bacterium. Taxonomy (GTDB): domain Bacteria; phylum Planctomycetota; class Planctomycetia; order Pirellulales; family Pirellulaceae; genus M30B19. Next base: position 2,110 of record JAEUIP010000452.1, read on the forward strand.
TTGAAGGAACCTAGCGGAAAAAATAGCAGTATTGCCAATGTTGGTGTTTCGGCAAGTATTCCACAGGTGGGAGTTGGCTCTTCTGGTTCCTTCGGTCCGTATCGATTGGAACGGCACATCGGCCAAGGTGGCTTTGCCGATGTTTTCTTGGCATTTGACCCAGTACTACATCGCTACATTGCGTTAAAGATTCTCCGCCCATCTGTCGTCGTCAATACGGCGGCCAGGATCCGATTCGAACGCGAAGCCCGTGCGGTTGCGCGACTTGGTCATCCAAACATTGTGCCCTTGTATTCTACTGGGACGGTTGGTCCATTGATGTATCTAGCTTTTGAGTACTGCGAAGGCGATTCATTGGCCGCGTGGTTGAAACGGCAAGTGACTTCACTTGACTTTCGAATTGTCGCAAAGTTAGTCATTGACCTGGCCGACGGATTGGAACATGCCCATCGCCACGGAGTCATTCACAGGGACCTTAAGCCGTCGAACGTAATGATCAAGGCGGAAGTCGCGACGACAAGTATCCAACCACCGACCGTCATGATTACGGATTTCGGATTGGCGTCTCTTGGTGTCGATTCACTGGAGCTAACGACAGATGGCTCCGTTTTGGGAACGCCAAGTTATATGTCACCGGAACAGGCCAACTCATGGGAGGTCACAACGGCAACGGATATTTATTCGTTGGGAGTGATCATGTTCGAGTTACTGACGCGTCGTTTGCCGTTCGAACGCGAGACTCCACTGGCCACCATCAAGGCCGTTGCCGAATCCAGTTTCCCATCGCCCATGAAATATCGCCGTGACATTCCGCCGGACTTGGTCGCCATTTGTTTGAAGGCGACCCAGAGTAATTGGCGACAGCGATACCGATCGGCGTTCGATTTAGCCGACGACTTGCATTGTTGGCTCGATCGTCGCCCGGTCCGCGCCAGGCGGTTGAACGCCTTTCAAATTCTCACGCAGAAAATTCGACGCCAACCGATTGTTAGTAGCTTGATTTTCCTGACGATTCTTAGTGTCCTATTCGGGACGGCCATTGCGTGGTGGCAATGGACAAAAGCGCGAGCCAATTTGCGGCAAGCAATCCAACAGGGACAGCGGGCCGAACGCCATTTGGAGCAATTGTCGATCGCATTGGATCGCGTCCTGCAGAGTATCCCGGAACCAGAGGCGATCACCCCGCAGCAGCATGAAATGTTGAATGATCTTTTGAATGTTCACCAAGCATTGCTCAAAGAAGAGCAAGGGAATCATGAGGTTGGGCGTGACACGATTCGAATTCTGAATCGTTTGGCGCAGATCAACGCCTTACTGGCTAGACATCAAGATGTCATTCGCGTATTTCAGGTATTTCAAAACGAACTTTCGAAGACTGAATTACAGCGGCAGTTGTTAGCTATGGATCACGCGCCTCAGAATCGCGAGGAACTTCTCGAGATCTACATAG
>JAEUIP010000453.1 GCA_016795075.1 Planctomycetaceae bacterium
CCTCCCAACCACGCTATGCTAACCGGTTAACTCCGGAGACAGATCGAATTCCAGATATGGCGCTGTCTTGATCTACGAAGCTATCGAGCAGCTTCCAAGATCGCCAACAGGTCCGCCAATTCTTGGGGACTAAGCACGTCCGCAATCCCCGAAGGCATGATCGACACCGTACCCGGCTCTTGTATTTCGATCTCGTCATGACGCAGCACCACTGTTTGCTCGGCACCCGTTTGCAGCAAGAACGATTCCGAGTCCAACGGACGGACCACGATCCCCGTGTACGCTTGGCCGCCGGTTGTCAGATACTTGGTCGTTCGATAGCCTTGCTCCAACCGGGCATTGGGAAACAAGATGGCTTCCAGCAAGGCCGCTCGAGTCCGGCTACTGCCGATCGTCGACAATTCGGGACCCAACTCCCCACCGACATAACCCAAGCGATGGCAAGCACTGCACAACGCCTTGCTACTCCGAAACACTTGCAAGCCATCCAGTGCGTTTCCTTCTGGAAGTTTGGCCAACATTTCTTCAACCTGGCGCACAATATCGGCCGGTGGCCGATGGATGATTTGGACCGTCTCTTCCGCCGCTGACTTTAATTCCGCCGAGCGATGTTGGTACAAGTTGAGCAGTTGGTCCGTGGCGATCGACTTTGCGGCAGGTACTTTGGTCAACGCGATCAGCAGTTGTCGATCCAATTCGTCCAGTTCCACTTGGCTAATCGCGACCGTCACCGGCACGATCGTGTTGATCGTTTGTTGTTCCAGTGTTTGTAAAAGTACCGTCGCGTGTTCGGGACTTATCTTGATGCGCGATAACGCTGCGGCAGCTTGCTCGCGTATGTTTGGTTCTTCTGATTCCAATCCCGCCAACAACGAATCGGCCATCAACGGAGCATCCCACCGGGATCGATCTGGCAGTGCCGCTACCAACTCCAATCGTTCGCGCAGTTTGGTTTCTTCGTTCGCCAATTTCTGAACCGTCGTGGCCAACTCACCGTCCACCGAATACTCGGATTTAGACAGAAACTGCAGCAACGTTCCACGCAACTCGGATGGGGCCGAACTTATCCACGTCCCCAAGGATTCTTCCCACTCGCGTGGTAACGATTGATGCCGATACAGATTCAACACCTGCACGAGTCGTTGTTGAAATTCGCTTGACGACTTTGCCGCGTCTCCTAACCACTCGCTCATTAGGCCGCGTACGGCTGGTTGATCTCGCCAGCCCGTGAGCACGGCCAACAACCCTTGCGGATCTCGCTCGAAATCAACAAACCAAGCTCGCAGTTGAGGTTCAAAACGCTCGACCCAGTTCGCATGTTTGGTCAATATGGAAAACGCTTGGTCACGAATTGCTTCATCCGCGCAAGCCACTAGGCGCAAGATCACGTCGGCCGGAATGGCATCCGGTAGACCGAGTTGGTCCAAGACCGTCACGGCGGTCATCTGCTGCCAATCGGCGTTGGACTCGTGCGCCAAAACCCAACTGGCAGTTTCACTGGATTTCAGTTCCAACAACGCATACGTCACCGAATGTTGCCAATGTCGATCATGGGCATCGGAGGCCATCGCGGCAAACAGAGCGGACGCCGACGATCCCCGACCGACTCGGCCCAAGGCCTCGGCAGCTGCGCGCCGCACGGGTAGTGGTTGTTCGCTTCTCACGAGCCATTCAAGATTGTCGACTGCCAAAGTCTCACGATTTACCGATACGGCATGGCAGGCAACATGCACCAGTTCTGGTTCGGATGACTTTAATGTCTCAACCAGCACTTGTTTCGCCGTCGTCGTATCCAATCCCGACAGCGCCCAGAGCCAGATCTGTCGATCGTCTATCGATTGAGCCGGGTCGCCAAGTCGTTGAGCCAGTTCATTGCTAAGCTGCTCTTTCGCGGGCGCATCCAGTTCGCGAAGTTCTAACAAGGCTTGGCGCGCTACCCAACGGCGATCATCCACCAATCGGTCCATGATGTGTTGCCCGACTTGTTTTTGTCGGTCCTGAGGCAACCGAAAACGACTCTTGGTGTCCATGCGCGACAGTCGATAAATGCCTCCATTTGCCGCCTTCTGATCCACGCGTGAGGTTGGACAACAGAGATCGTACCAACCGCCAGTATCCACAATCAATAAACTTCCGTCCGCGTCGGGTTGCACATCGGTTGGATGAAAATCAATACGATCGGCGACGACCAAATCAAGATTCTGTGTCTCGTAACTGGCCCCACGAGGTACTAGCTGGTGGGTCGTCACTTTTTGTAAATTGTAAAGAGCCGCGACTAAAACATCGCCTGGTTTGGTCCATGGAGAGTGCTTCGTCTCCCAATGAGTCAAACCAGCCGGCGCCGCAGCGCCCAATTCGACGGTGACCGGCAGCAATGGCCCCGTCCGCCAATGGCCGTTGAGTACGTCATGGGATTTGCCGTGCAATCCACCATAAACCGAATGGACAATCCCGTCGCGTTTGCCTCCGCCCGGGTGATGCAAAAAAGTGCTCGTGAAAAATCTTTCGCCGTTGGGCAGCATTGCAAAACCATTTGGATTGTCCATGCCACCGGTCATGACCGGCTCGATGGCTCCACCTTCGGGTCTTCGTCGATATATATGAGCAGCCGTCGACCGGAGCTCTTGACCATTCAACAGTTCATGCGTTTGCTGGCCAAACGCTCCTTTGCACCAATAGACCCAACCGTCACGTCCTAGGAACGGGCCATGCAGATCGTTGGCGCACCACGTAATGGTCTGCCCATCGAACCACACGTCGCGCTGTTGATAAACTCCGGCCTCATCGGGTTGCGACAAGCGATAGATGACGGGTGGCGAGGTGATCAAGACATCCTCACCAACGCACAACACGCCCTCGGTGAACGGCAGTTGATCCGCGACCACTGTCCGCTGATCAAAGCGTCCGTCTCCATCGGTATCCACCAACCGCACGACCCGATGGAGCAGCTGCTTGTTATGCTCTTCAATGGGCTGAGCTACACCACCTGACTCGACGACCAACAAATCACCGTTGGGAGTCCAGTCGATCAACATTGGCCAAGTGGTCATCGTCGCGTCGGCAACTTGCTCCAAGTGATAACCTGCGGGAACGGAAAACGTGGTTGCTCCGATGGTTTGCTTGACCATCGTCGGCTGGTCTGCTTGGATGGTTCCGGAGAAACGGAAGCAAACGGCAACGCCGATAACCCAAACCATCCGAATCGCGGTCGTATTCCCAGTCATGCTTTATAACCTTGTTTCGAAGGACTCTAGCATTCAAGTCATCGTACTTCTTGGCGACGCCGATCAATCCTGAGCCAACATTCGCCTCAACACATTATGCGTGATTTGTTGGCAGCGTGTGTCTGGGCCTTGGGGAGGGATCGCCGCGGTCGGACGCATGTATCCGGGTGGCTCGGATAAGCCATCGGCCCACCAGCATGTCGATGCGTTAAAAACGAAGTTGCCTTTTGGACCCGGATAAACGGTCGCCGTGTACACGCCTCCGTTAAGCGAACCTGGTGCTCCGTACGTTGGCGCCGTGGCCACAATTTCTAATCCTGGAATCGGA
>JAEUIP010000454.1 GCA_016795075.1 Planctomycetaceae bacterium
GGGTTTCACGAGTTGGGGAAACCGATGGTATTGACGGAGTTTCGCTCGGTGTTTGACGGAGTATTGATCGGCAATTGCGGCTATACTCGCGAGACGGCCGAGGCAGCGATTGCGACGGGTCAAGCGGACATGATCGCGATTGGGCGTCCGTTCATCAGCAATCCAGATTTGGTCGAGCGTTATCGACACGGTTGGCCGCTGAATCCGGATGCGGAAATGTCGGATTGGTATTCACCGATTGGGGCGCAAGGTTACACGGACTTTCCGTTGCACCGATAATCGGTTGTTGATTGGGAGAAAGAATGTGGCGAAGACTCTTCGCGATGAGTTGAAGAAGCGGCATCGCTTTGAATCGGTCGAGCAAGAAGCGACCTTGGCGATTCTGCGAACGGGCGATTTATTGGAGAATCGGTTCGCTCGGTTGTTGCGGGATTACGAGTTAACGCCGACACAGTACAATGTTCTGCGAATCCTGCGGGGGGAAGGCCGTCCGCTGCCGTGTTTGGAGGTTGCGAATCGGATGATCCAGGTTGCTCCGGCGATCACTCGGGTGGTCGATCAGTTGTTGGCCTTGAAGTTGATCACCAAAACGCAATCGGACCGGGATCGTCGGGTTTATGACTTGGGTTTGACTCCGGCGGCAGAGCAGTTGCTGAAGAACTTGGATCAACCGGTACTGGACCTTCACGCGAGCCTACTGTCATCTGTTTCCAAAGCAGACCTGAAGGAACTGATTCGGATCCTCGAGTTGGTACGCGCCGGCATCGTGGAACCATAAAAAAGGTGTCAGGACTCTTTTTGGGGTTCGGTAAGAGAACAGACATGGGACAAAGGCAACAACGCCTGGTGAAACGCGGTTGTCGGGCGTGGCTCGGTTGGTGGGTGGCCCTGTTGTGTTTGATCGGCAGTGGTTGCGTCTTCGAAGATTCGACTTCGGAGTCCCCGGCAAAATCCGAGCAGCAACGCGCGCGTGCCACGACGCTGGTTCGTGTGGCAGCGGCAGCGGATTTGAAGTTTGCCTTCGAGGATCTGATTACGGCCTTCGCCCAGCAGCATCCGGAAATCGAAGTGCAAGTAACTTATGGCTCGTCGGGAAATTTCTATGCGCAGTTGCTCCAGCAAGCGCCCTTTGATCTCTATTTTTCCGCGGATGTATCTTACGCTCAAAAGTTGGTAGAGGCTGGTCGCGCGGACCCGGGTAGCCTTTCCACCTATGCAATTGGTCGGATCGTGATCTGGGTACCGCAAGATTCCACGATTGATGTGGAGCGACTGGGCGTGCAGGCGTTGCTGGATCCGGCGGTGCAAAAGATCGCGATCGCCAATCCACAACATGCGCCGTACGGTCGAGCGGCCGAGTCGGCGCTGCGATCGCTGGGGGTGTATTCGGCGGTGGAGTCGCGGTTGGTCTTTGGCGAGAACATTGCTCAGGCGGCTCAATATGTCGAATCGGGCGCGGCGGACGTTGGGATCTTGGCTTTGTCGTTGGCCTTGGCGCCGGCGATGGCCGACAAGGGACGTTATTGGCCGGTGCCGCAGGACGCCTATCCGCAGATGGAGCAAGGCTGTGTCTTGATTCAGGGAGCATCCGATCCGGGCGCCGCCCAACTGTTTCAAGCGTATGTCTTGGGCACAGACGGGCAGCGAGTGCTAAGTCGCTTTGGATTCCAACCACCGGGAGCTTGATAGATGGACGTGACGGCGTTGTGGTTAACGCTAAGATTGGCGACCTGCACGACCGCGATTTTGTTGGTCGTCGGCGTACCACTGGCATGGTGGTTGGCACAGACTCGTTGGTCCGGGCGAGTATTCATCGAAGCGATCGTGTCGTTGCCATTGGTGTTGCCACCCACCGTGTTGGGGTTCTACATCTTGTTGGCCACCAGTCCACAAAGTCCGCTGGGGGCGGCGTTGGAGTCGTGGACGGGCCAGCGACTCCCGTTCACTTTCTGGGGCATCTTGTTGGCTTCGGTGTTGGGCAATTTGCCATTTGCGGTACGTCCGTTTGTGTCTGCGTTTGCGAGCGTGGATCGACGTTTGTTGGAGGCGTCGTGGTGCTTGGGCGAGAAACGGATTCGAACGTTTTGGCGTGTGGCCGTGCCATTGGCTTGGCCCGGCGTGTTGACTGGGTTGGTCCTGACTTTTGCACATTGTATTGGCGAGTTTGGAGTGGTGCTGATGGTCGGCGGCAACATTCCGGGTGTGACGCGCACCTTGTCGATCTCGATCTATGACAATGTCCAAGCGTTGGACTACGTGGCGGCTGGTCAGACGTCGTTTTGGTTGGTGCTGTTTTCGTTTGTGGTGTTGTGCTTCACTTACACCTATGGCCGAAGAGGTGGTGTGGTATGAGCAAGTTCGTCGCGGAGTTCGAGTTGCAATACTCCAACGGACCGTTGATTCATGCTGACTTGGTTCGACCGGCGCAAGGCTTTTCGATGACGGCGTTGTTTGGTCCGTCGGGTTGTGGCAAGTCATCGGTCTTGCGAGCCATCGCGGGATTGGAGCGACCGCAGAAAGGCCGGATCTACTTTGGCGAAGATCTTTGGTTCCATCACGGTCACAAGATCCAGTGTCCGCCCAGCCAGCGGAATGTTGGCTTCCTATTTCAAGATTACGCTTTGTTCCCGCATTTGACGATTCAAGCGAACATCGAATATGGGCTGCGGCGATTGTCCGACGAGAAACGTCGACAGCGAGTTGGCGAGTTGATCGAACGGTTCGCTTTGGGTGGCTTGGAGCAACGTTATCCGCGACAAGTTTCCGGTGGGCAACAACAGCGAGCCGCACTGGCGCGAACCATTGCTCGCAAACCGCAGTTGTTGTTATTGGATGAACCGCTTTCATCATTGGACAATGTGACTCGTGAACAAATGCGGTTGGAGTTGCGGCAGTTGTTGCAGGAATTCGAAATTCCGATGATCTTGGTCACGCATGATCAACAAGATGTGTTGGCGTTGGCCGAGCGGATGGTCGTGATGGATCAAGGCCGGATTCTCCAAGCGGACACGGTGGCGGACGTTTTTGCGCGACCGAAGAATGAACACGTAGCTCGGATGGTGGGGATCGAAAACGTCCTGGCCGGCCAAATCGTGCGACAGGAAGGAACGACCTGCACTATAGAAGTGCAAGGTCAACCGCTGGTCTTGGAAGGGACTGCGCCGAACGCAAAGCTGGGTGCGGCTCTCGTGTGCATCCCGGCCGACGCTGTCCAGGTGAACGGCATGTCCGCATCCGAGGACGGTTCGACGGGGGTTCGGCCAGATCGTTGGAGCGGCACGCTGGTTGGTCGAGTACAAGATGGTCGCACCACACGTTGGGAGCTGGACTGCGGGTTTCGGCTGGTGGCGCGAGTCCTGTCCCATTCGCGGGAGACGAAGGAGTTGTCGATTGGCGACCGCGTGTCGGTCCAGATTTCATCGCATGCCGTGCATTTGATGTTGTAGCTTGAAGCCTAGTGCTTTGTCACAGCTAAAAATGGGGGTCTGGTAAAGGTGTCAGGAGTCAATTGTGCGAAGCACCCGCAGGG
>JAEUIP010000455.1 GCA_016795075.1 Planctomycetaceae bacterium
CGGCCGCCACCCGCCATGGTTGACGAATCGCCGCTTCACCGCCGGGCAATAGAAATGGCTGCAGGCGACAGACTCTTTGGTACGTGGATCGTCGATACAGGAACCCCTCCCCGCCCCAAATGGTTCCGTCCTCACCCAGTCCGGAACCATCCCAGGTGACGATCGCGGCGTCGTCTTGCAACCAACCGGGCTCGATCAGGCTACTGGCTGCATGAGCAACATGATGCTGAATTCGGATCGCAGGAATGGCCTCGTCGCGCGAAAATTGTTGCGCCCAACGTGTGGTAAAAAAATCCGGATGAGCATCATGAACGATCACCGTGGGACGACAACCGTACAATTGCAAGAGTTGTGGTACTTGCTCGGAAAAATACTGTCGAGCGGCTGCGGAGTTCATGTCACCGAGGTGGGGCCCCAATATAGCTTGTTGTCCATTGCATAGTGCCACCGCCACTTTCTGCTCGCCGCCGACTGCCAAGACTTGCTTTCCCTGGGCGAGGGCTCCTAATTCCAGCCACATGGGAGCCATTCCTCGAGCTGCCCGAATCGTTGTTGCTTGCCCAGCCATCACGCGAACAACACTATCATCGATCGGACGGTAAATCGCACGGTCGTGGGTGACAATCGTTGGCATGCTTTGCTGCAACTCGGAAGGCCAATCCGCGTCTCGATAATAGAGTGGATCACCTTCGATGTTGGCGCTGGTCACGACCAATGGTCCAACGGTCTGCACCAAGAACGCATGGAGCGCGGTCGTTGGCAACATCAAGCCGATCGAATGCAGCCCCGGGTTGAGTATGTCCGTTGGCTGTCGTCCGTCAGACCATTGTGGCACGATCACAATGGGACACGCCCAACTAGTGAGTTGCCCGATCGCCACTTCATCTACTTGACCAAACAGCGAGGCTTGCTCCAAGTCTTCGACCATGATCGCAAATGGTTTGGCGGGTCGCTGCTTGATGCGACGCAGTTGTGCTATCGCGATGGAACTGGCGGCGCGCGTCAAGAATTGGTAACCACCCACCCCTTTCAATGCAACGACTTGATTCGCATGCAGGGCCGCGATTGCCGCGTTTAGTCCTTCCACTTGCGGGCCACAATCGTGACAACCAATCACCTGCGCATGAAATCGTCGATCATTTGGACTTTGGTATTCACCTTGGCATCGTTCGCAGAATGAGTAACCATGCATCGCGGTCTGGTGCCGTTCGTAGGGCATGTTCGCCAGAATTGAATAACGCGGTCCGCACCGACTGCAACTGATCAGTGGATACGCGAATCGTCGATCCGATGCGCTGCGAAACTCATGCAAACACTCGGAACAAACCACTCGATCCAACGGTACGGGCGTTGATAGTGGCCCCGACCTGGGTCCGTCGATGATTCGGAAACCAGGTGAGATGTCTGCACTGGATGGTTCAACCCATCGTCCCTCAATCACGCCTTCCGCAGGACAAACTTGGGCGCACCGCGACAGGAACTCTTCGGCAGCCACGATATCACCAGCGATTTCAATCAGAATCCCAGCGGTTGTGTTTGCGACAGAACCGCTCAAGTTCAACGAGACCGCCAACCGCGCCAATGCGGGGCGATAACCAATTCCTTGCACGCGACCATGCAACTCGATTCGCAATTTGCAATCTGCGTCGCGGGTCCGAGGAGCCCTATTCAAAGACATTGGCAGGCCGCAGTGATTCGGTGCGTTTGCCCAGCATCCGTTCACGTTGCGTTTCCAAGAACCGGCACCAAGCTTCGACACCTTCATCGCGCAGCGCACTGATCGTGAGGCACTGAAGTGCTGGCTGGACCAGCATCGCATCACGTATTGCAGCCTCGACTCGAAAAGGCACGTACGGCAAGAGATCCGTTTTGCTTACAAGCATCGCTTGGCAACTGCGAAAGATCTTGGGGTACTTGCCAGGTTTGTCGTCGCCATCGGTCACACTGAGCAATACGACGCGCAGATGTTCGGCCAAATCATGCGCTGCTGGACACACCAGATTGCCGACGTTTTCAATAAAGAGAAAATCCAGTTCAGGATCGCCCAAGGCCACCAATCCGCGTTGGACCAACGAGAGTTGGAGATGACAGGCTCCGCCCGTGGTCAATTGAGCGACCGACGTGTACGGAGCGAGGCGTTCGGCATCCCTTTCCGTTTCCAAATCACCAACCAGAACCGCGATGCGATGCTTGCCGTTCCAAAACTTCGCCGTTGCTTCCAATAGAGCTGTCTTGCCTGCTCCTGGAGAAGAAACAAGATTCACCACAAACACACCCCGAGCCGAAAACTGCTGACGTTGTGCGGCGGCATCCGCTTTGGCGTCCGCCATCACGTCGCGTCGCACGACGACTCGTTTGAAGGACGGATCGCTCATGGTACCTCTTTCCTTACGGCGGAACGGCGTGATTTCGGATCCAGCACACAAAATGCGAACCAACGGCTCAAGCTGGTCGTTTCTGAGACCATTGGTTCACTGGTACCGGATATCCACCAAACCACCTTACAGTTTATCAAAGAGCCAATGAACGAACAACAACATGAACGGACACCTTCGCAGGGTCGCCAATCAATTTCAACCCAAAAACCGAACGCAACAATTCGGTGGAGTTCCGCTAGAATGAGAACGGTCGCTGCCTCGAATTCGGGCCGCCAAAGATAAGTACACGTCACTCGCACTGCGAATAAAAGTTAACGCCATGATTCGATCCGAAATTCGCCGACAGCGATCGAGTGGAACCACTCGCGTGCGGCAACGCTGGGTGCTGCTGCTTGTAGGGTTCGCCATTGCAAGAATTTTCGATGGCCATGCACACGCGGACAACTACAGGCAGAAAATCCTTTTTGCGATTGACGATGACTGGGGCTTGCACGCGGGTGCTTATGGAACTTCGTGGGTGAAGACGCCCACGTTTGATCGAATCGCACGCGAAGGCGTGTTGTTTCGAAACGCCTACACACCGATGGCCAAGTGTGCTCCGTCCCGCGCCATCATTTTGACGGGGCGGCATCTGTGGCAAAACGAAGCGGCAGGCAACCACCTCGCAGTCTTCCCGCCCCATTTCAAGGGTTGGCCCGAAGTGCTGATGGACAAGGGTTGGCACGTGGGCTTCACGGGCAAGGGTTGGGGACCCGGAATCGCCAACAACGTCAAGGGTGAACCAAGACTCCTCACGGGCCGACCATTCCAAAAGCAAAACGCAGCGCCGCTAACCAAGGCGATGGGCAACAACGATTACGCTGCCAATTTTTGCGATTTTTTGGACGCGGCACCATCCAATACTCCTTGGTGTTTTTGGTACGGCAGTCTCGAACCCCATCGAGGGTACGAATTCCGATCCGGCGTCAACCAAGGTGGCAAGAAACTGGCCGATATCGACCGAGTCCCCAGTTATTGGCCAGACCATGAAACGGTCAGGCACGACATGCTGGACTACGCCCTCGAGGTGGAACATACCGATCAACATCTTGGTCGCATGATCGACGAACTGGAAAAACGCGGGCTGTTGCAGAACACCATCGTCA
>JAEUIP010000456.1 GCA_016795075.1 Planctomycetaceae bacterium
GACCAACGCAGCGGAATTGCCGGACGAGCTGCGTGAACGGATCATCACTTTGTGCAAACGCGTTTACAAGGCGTTGGACTTGAGTGGATACGCGCGGATCGATTTGCGTTGCAATGCAGAGGGCAAGGTTTATGTCTTGGAAGCCAACCCAAATCCGAACTTGAGTTTTGGTGAAGACTTCGCCGAGTCCGCCGAAACGGACGGCATCGAATACGAAGAGCTCCTAGCTCGCATCCTCAACCTCGGCCTTAGCTACCAAGCCCATTGGCGGAATGTATAACGGTTCGCGACGCTGCCATGGATCAGGCAAGGTCCCGATCATTTACGGTGGAATCGCCGGAAAAAGCTGGTAAGATTAGCCGGCGACATTACGCAAAAAAATCGGACAATCCGGAGGGTTAGCCATGGCGACTTCAGATCTAAAATATGTGGGGGAAGGACACCTGGACATCACCGGGCTATTGGAACGACGTGATGCGAAAGCTTTAGACGAATTGATGAAGTGGTATCGCCCCTTCCTTCGGGCTTTGGCCGATCGGAAACTCGATGCGATCGTTCGAACTCGAATCGATCCGTCTGACGTGGTTCAAGAGGCCTGCGGCGACGTTGTCGCCGGAATCCATCGCGTCGAATCGAAGTGCCGCCAACAGTTCTGGGGTTACTTGAAGGAGACGCTCATCAACAAGATCCATGATGTGCGACGGCGTTTCGTCATAGCGGAGAAACGGTCGATTGTTCGTGAAAAACGTGATTTCTCGCGTGCCGATAGTATGGAGGCCTGGGTCGATCACTGTATTGAACAACCCCTGGATGTTCTCATTCACGACGAAACTTGTCGTTCGGTGCTGTTGACACTTGGTCGACTACCCAGAGAGTTGAAGCGATTGTTGCGTTGGCGGTTCCGTAAAGGTATGACCTACAAAGAAATTGGACAGCGGGTCGGACGGTCTGAAGATGACGTTCGCATGTTGATTACTCGTTGTTTGGCTCGAATTCGCAAAGAGGTCATGGCCGATGTCAGTCACTGATCATTCTAGTGTCTCGCTGAATGGACAGTCGGATTTGCCTAGTTCGCACGAATCTGAAGATATCGGACGAATTCAACGATGGATTGATTGTTCCGAGTGGGACATCTTCGAGGCGAAGTTCCCATCGAATGATGATATTCAGATCTGTCAGCGGGCTCTAGAATCAGGATTCATTCTTCCTTTTCGCAACGCGTTCGTTCCTTACGGACAAAATGACCATGCCGAAACCGTACGCCCAGGACAATCCGAAACGGGTGAGTCGGCGTCCGATCGCTACCGCCACCCTCAAGTACTGGGTGTTGGTGGCTATGGAATTGTGTTTGCTGTAGAAGACCGTCGATTGGGGATTCCCGTCGCCTTGAAATTTCTCCGCCCGTCCCATTGCCACTCGTTGGAGTTTCGCAGTCGATTTCTTGCGGAGGCGAAACTAGCGGCTTCACTAAGCCATCCAGGAATCATTCGAATTTATGATATTGGACGGATCGATAATCTACTTTTCATCACTTCGGCTCGGATCGAGGCGGGTTCTTTGGCCCGATGGATCGCCCAGGACAAACAAGTCTTTGAGCCGCGACAGGCCGCGTGGATGGTTCACGAGCTTGCCGAAGCAGTGAGTTATTCGCACTCGATGGGCATGCTTCATCGCGATTTGAAGCCGGCGAATGTGCTATTGGAACCATGTCCGGTCGCGGAAAGCGAAGGACTTGGGTATCGGCCAATTCTGACGGATTTCGGACTGGCGAAACGCATCGAAGGTTCCGCGGAGCAGAGTAACTGGTCAATCGAAGGGCAGGCGATCGGTACGTCACGCTATATGTCTCCCGAGCAAGCGGCTGGACACACAAATCAGGTCAGTTCGGTTTCCGACGTCTTTGCACTTGGGATTATCTTGTACGAACTGGCTGTCGGCAAAGTCCCGTTTGATGGACCGACACCGCATGTGATTCGCCAGGCCATTATTGATGGGCACATGCATCGCCCGCGGGTTGCCCGTCCAAAAATCCCAGCGGATCTGGAGGCAATCATTTTGAAATCGTTGTCGAAAGCACCCTTGGGTCGCTATCAAACGATGCGTGAGTTCCAGCTTGATTTGCGGCGTTTTCTCGACGGGGAGCCGGTCGAGGCCCAGAAAAGCACGATGGTGCGACGAGCAGGCTATTGGATTCGCAAACATCCCGTTATGGCGATCGTCGCGGCGACGACCATTGCATCAAACATGGCCGCATTGCTTGGCATGGGCTACGCCGTGAGCGAAGCAAACCGAGCTTTGGCGATTGAACAAAGTGCCACGCAGCAAGTTCAGTCGGCATTAAACAGCGAGCGAACGACATTCGAACGCTACCTTGCATCCGAAGAGAGCCGGGGGCAAGTTTTGCGTGATGTCGTGACTTTGTATTCAGACGTCACGGACGACATTATTGCAGGGAAAAAAGTCGGGATCGCAGAAATGATTCCCTCGTTGGAAAAAACCGCCATGGCGTTAGCTGATTTCCTCTCCGAGAACCCACGCGATGTACAAACTCTCCATCGACTCAACGTCATTCAGCACTACCTTTCCATGGGTTACAACAGCCAGAATCAGCCGGAGAAAGCCATCGAGTCGCGCAAGGAAGCCATTCGGTTGATCGAACGACTGCTGGAACAACAGCCCGGCAATCACCGGTATCGGTTTGACCGTTTCATGTCTTACTTGATTCTGGGTGAACTGCAGACTGGCGAACAGTTCCGCAGGAAACAAGAGTTTAGTCAGGCCCGGCAAAGTTTCGCCGTGGCGAGAGCCGAAATTGAGGATCTGTGCCGACTTGTCCCCGATAACCTAGGGCATCTTGAAGGGCGACTGGAAGTGAAAAGGTTGCTCTCCCAAGAGATGTTGGCGATGGAACCTCGCGAACGAATTCAACTTCAGAGGGAAATCTTCGAAGAAGCAAACTCTTTGGCGGCACGATATCCCACTCGCGAGAGTTTTGGCGGAACCGCCATTTCGACGGGAATGGACCTCGCTCGACAGTATATCGCTGTAGGGGAAGTCGAACGAGCCGAGGAAGTTGGCCGCCGGTCGATCCAACTTTTTGATCAAATTCGCCGACCCGTACCCGATGAAGTGAGTCGCTTAACCGAAGCTTTGAAGACGCTTGTCGCCTGGTATGGAGTGTTGGACAGAATTGGAGATTTGGAGGAGGCTGTGGAGGTGGCTACCGAGGCGAACATCATCAATAATCAAGTTCTTCAATACCAGAGTCATGGACCATTCTACAAAACCAACCTAAGTACGTACATTTTTCGAATGCGAACGTTGCAAAGACTTGGACGAGAAACGGAAGCTGACCTAGTACTGCGGGCGACCGTTGAGTTCGTTAGATCGTCGAACCAGAACGAAACGGCCTATCAAGAATTGATTGAAATGTTGGAAGCGTGGGCCGTCGATCGAACCTACGCCGCGGAAGCTCAGGCATGTTTATCGGCAAT
>JAEUIP010000457.1 GCA_016795075.1 Planctomycetaceae bacterium
GGCCCATCGGGTGCTTCGCACAATTGACTCCTGACACCTTTACCAGACCCTAAGTTTTGGATTTGACAAAACACTAGGCGGTACCAGCCCCCTTTGGGAACAAAGCCTCGGATCGGTTAAACTAGGGGTGGGAACATGCTTCGGCGCGGTCCGTTGCCTACCTTAAGTTCTTCTAGCCAAAGCAGTTGACATGACGACGGTCCCAATTTCGACCACTTCGACCAAAACGGAAGTCGGCAGTTATTTTATCTCCAACTACCCCCCATTCTCGCAATGGCGCAAGGAGACCGTCCCCGAAATCCTCAAGGCAATGGAACAACCACCTGCCGACGTGCCGCTGGGTCTGTACTTGCACATTCCTTTCTGTCGAAAACGCTGCAAGTTTTGTTACTTCAAAGTTTTTACAGACAACAAAGCCAGCGACATCGAACAGTACGTTCAAGCCTTGGCCAAAGAAATCGAATTGGTTTCCCGCTTGCCGGTCATGGGGGATCGGCCGTTTCGCTTCGTGTACTTTGGCGGCGGCACCCCATCATTCCTTAGCCCAAGGCAATTAACGGCACTGGTCGATCGGTTGCGAGCCAATATCAATTGGGATCTCGCGGAAGAAGTGACCTTTGAGTGCGAACCCGGCACATTGCGAGAAGCCAAACTGCGGACGCTGAAAGATTTGGGCGTGACTCGACTGAGTTTGGGCGTCGAAAGCTTCACCGACTCGATTTTAGAAGCCAACGGCCGAGCCCACTTGGCACCCGAAGTCTTCCGCGCCTGGGAATGGATTCAAGCCATTGGTTTCCCCAATGTCAACATCGACCTCATTTCCGGCATGGTCGGCGAAACCTGGGAAAATTGGCGGGACAATATTCGGCAAGCGATCGAACTGTCGCCTGACAGCGTCACCATTTACCAAATGGAATTGCCATTTAATACGGTTTACTCTCAAGACATCTTGGGCAACAAAATCGAGACCCCCGTTGCCGATTGGCCACTCAAGCGGGCCTGGGTCGATTATGCCTTCGATGAATTCCTCGCGGCTGGTTACCATATCTCCAGCGCCTACACGGTCGTGAAGGACCCGCAAAAAGTGAACTTCAGCTACCGCGACAACTTGTGGCGCGGTGCCGATCTGTTGGCAACCGGGATCGCCAGTTTCGGGCACGTCAGCGGTGTTCACTATCAAAATAAAGCCGAATGGTCGCAGTATATCGGCGACCTGATTCAGGACGAAAGACTTCCGATTGGTCGCGCACTGGTTCCGTCCCGTCTGCAAATGCTCATTCGCGAAATGATCTTGCAACTCAAAAAAGGTTACCTGAAAGTGCCGTATTTTGAACAGAAATATGGCGTGAACATTCTTCAACAGTGGGACGCGGAATGGCGCGCTCACGCCGCCAATGGCATGGTCGTGATCGAACCCCAGGAAATCCGCTTGACCAGGCAAGGACTGTTGGAGGTCGACGGACTATTGCCCGCATTCTTCGAACCCGAATTTCGTGGCGTCCGCTACACTTAGGCTCTGTCCCGAAAGTGAGCTGCCCGGTCCGCCGTACGCCGTGAAGGATTTCCCAACGCGAAAACAGGCCCGAACGGGCCGAAACAACCCTAGCCGGTGTGCGGGAGCCGCCAGCTCGGAAGTGTCTGGAAATAAATTCCCGATTTGGGTGAGTCCGGGCTTGGTAAATCCGAGAACCCCTATCGTCGAATCTGCCGAGACTCCACGCCTGAGCCTGCGAATCGCTGAGCCACAAGGCGGCAATGCAAGCGTTTGGAAATTCCCACGGATGGCAAAGCCGAACTGCGGATGAAAAGTCGGCGGACACTTCCTTGCCAGACAGCAACTGCCCGACTGCCATGGTCTAACTTCCGAGCTGATACGTTGACGGTCTTCAATTTGATACCGCAGGCCGGGAGTGTATTCATCCGCAGATCGGCATTGCCATCCGTGGGAAGTCTGCCTGCCAGGCAAATATTCGTCTTTGGTTCACACGCGGCCAAGAAATGAGTAATGAAAAATGGAAATTGAAAAATGCAAAATGCTGCCAGCCATTGCTTCCTCACGGAATGCTGGAAACTAAACGTTTGGTACATTTTGAATTTTTCATTCTTCAATAATCATTAATCACTCAAACGCCAGAGCCAGCGAGAGTCATTTCGGAGCTTTCGACGTTCGAAATCCGGAACTTATTTCGCGACAAATCCTTAGCGCAGTCTCTCGACCAGAAAAGGCCTGAAAGGCCGACACAATGTCGATGGACTGGCAGTCAAATATCTTTCACAGTGTAGCCGTCCGTCGCGTTTGTAGGACAAGCAAAATCTCGGACTAAAAAACATGACCGGAGAGGATAGCCTCGCCCGGGACCAGGCCTACGGTTTTCGTTGACACGCCACCGCACGACTAATCGGTCCAACCCATACATTTTACCATTGGACCTGCTCGATGCATGTTCGATCCCGTGTTTCGTCAACTTCTCGAACAAAGCCAGTCGATCGCAAGTGTCGATAAGTAACTTGTGGGGACGGTCCAAAGACCTTGGTCCTAAAACGGGTCCGAAGTTTTCGCGGGGCACCCAAAATCCCTAACGAGAAACCATGACCAAAGGGGGGCAGTCCCCAGCTCGCAGATAGCCTAGTTAGGTCAGGAATACATGAGCAAGTTCGGCAAGGACGTGCCATTTGGCGCCAGTACTTCGGTCGACTCGCAAGAGGACGGCATTTCTTGGGATCACCTTCCAGAATTCACTCGAAGTCTGCTCAAAGTACCCGTGACCGTTAACGTGACGATCGCGGCTACAAAACGTCCGATTTCACAATTGCTAGACATCGGCCCGGGTTCCATTCTTCAATTTGATAAACACTTTGAAATGCCGTTGGTACTCGAAGCCAACGGCGAACCGATCGCGGACGGCATCGCGGTGCGAGCGGGTGAAAACTTCGGTTTGCAAATTACCGATATGAAGATGCCGCCCGAGCGATTCTGGAGCGTGCAACCACCGAGTCAAACGAAACCGACATCGTAACCTTCGAGCCTTCGACGCCATGGGGATGTTTTGTTGTCGTGCATGACGGCGGAGAGTACTCCGGCGGTTATCGGCCCGGCAACCAAATCAACCGTGAACTATCGCTGTACGGGGCTCCCACTCTCTCGCGACGCAACGAAAACATCCCACCGTTGACGGTGCCTCGCCCGGATCAGAACGTATTTTTTGGCCAAGGTTGGTGGTGCTGTTCCACGATTCGTTCGGTTTTCTTTTCGACGCGGGCGTGATAGGCTTTGTCCTAAAAGGGGCTGTGCCTCTTTGGTCTGCTTCGGTACAGCGTCAGTGGATGCCGATTCGATCGCTTGGCGGTGGGCACTTAGCCGTGGGCAAATGCGTGCGGTAAAGGATGCCCGACCAAACATGGCCGATGGTCCCCCCCTAAAGATTGCGTCCGACGAAATCACCCTCCGATTTTGGCGAGA
>JAEUIP010000458.1 GCA_016795075.1 Planctomycetaceae bacterium
GATCGGCGGCTGGGAATGCGGCCGCCAGGGAGCGTTTTGCGACAACTTACGAACCGGTCGTCCGCGCGTATCTGGCAGCGCGTTGGGCCAATGTTCCATTAGCGGCCTCGATCGATGACGGAGTGCAAGACGTCTTTGTCGAGTGTTTTCGCGCGCAGGGTGTTTTGGAACGGGTCAATCCTGAAACGGTGCCTTCGTTTCGCGGCTATCTATTTGGAGTCTTGAAGAATGTCGCTCGACGGTATGAAGCCAAGGATCGGATTGCCAGTTTGCCGGACCAATTGGAGGCCGACGACACTTCGGCCAGTGCGGCATTTGATCGTGAATACGCCTTGGCAATGATGCGTGAGGCATCTTACATTCAAGCGGCTTTGGCGACCAAAAAAGGAGCGGCAGCCGAACGGCGCATTGAATTATTGCAGCTCCGCTTTGGACAAGGCCTGCCCGTACGTGAAATTGCCAAACGTTGGGAAGTTGATCCTGCATGGGTTCACCATCAGTACGCCACGGCCCGCAGTGAGTTTCAAGAAGCGCTCGAGTGTCTCATCCAGCAGCACGAACCGCGATTATCAGCAGCAGAAGTCACCCAGCGATGCCGCGACCTCCTTCAAGCCTTATCCGGCAAAAACCAAACCTAACACTTTGTCAAACATTGCTTTAGGAGTAGCGGCGCTTTCGCCGTGGCGTCACTGGGCGTGTCGTCGTGCTGGTTACGCAGACGTCATTGTATAATTTTGAGAAAGCACTCGCCTCTCGCCCCGCCCCAATCGTCCTTTTCCCAATCCGGCTCGTCCAGTGAAATCACAAGATTGGCATCGAGAAGGCGGCTTACAGACATCTGTTGCGTCCGACCCGAGACATACTTGCTCAGCGACACTGAATCGCGCTCGCCTTCCTTCGCGAGCGTCGCAGCAATATGGTGCAACCGAGTCCAACCAAGAGAAACCCACTTGGTTCTGGGACCGCGGTGAAAAGAGCAATACCTTGACCATTTCCGCCTGCACCGTAGGTGATGAACAAATCGTGTCCCGAGAAATTTCCAACCAAAGATCCTTCCCCGAGGCCTTGGAAAGTCCCAAATCTTGTACCAGCAACATCAGCGATCAAGAAGCTCATTCCGTAGCCTAGTTCGAAGTCGTCCCACAAAGCGATAGACAACGTCCCATCAAGGTTAAGGTCCCCGGCCACTAGCATTTTGTCAAATTGTCCGTAATTTGTCCCGCCCACTTCGATCAGTAGATCGTTACTGCTGCCCAACGTCAAATTACCGCCGAGAACCGCAACTCCGGGACTAAAGCCAGGACTGAATCCGCCTTCAAAATAAGCATGCCCCTCCCCCGAAAACGAGGAACCGTTTACGAAATCGAAGAAGACGGTATGGCTGTTTGCGGATGTCTTGATGTCGCCGTAATTGATGACTCGGTCATAGAATGTGGTCGTCGCTCCACCTGAGGTAACAATCAATTTTCCGTCTCCATTGAAAACGGAGCCAACAACATCAGTCGTGCCACTGAATCCCATGGATCCCTGATTTTCCCATCCACCGCGTCCAACAAAAATCCCCCGTCCGTTGATGGTGCCCGTGTTGACCAAATAGCTTTCGAATTCGACCAAGCCACCGAAATTCAGGATTCTTCCTGCGTTTAGGTTTTCCGTCGAACCGCCAAAGCGAACCGTCTCATTGCCTAGCGTCCGTAATTCACCCGATCGTTCATTCTTCAATCCAAACCCATACTGACCGCTACCAGATAGATTTCCGTTGTTTGCAACACGAACTTCGTTTAGATAGGGTGTAACGATGTTCAATGAAGTATTGATACTACTGAGCGTATTGTTTCCAGTGAAGATCACGTCGCCTTGGACGCGTGATGTCGCATCCACACTAACTTGACCAAATGACGCCCGGCTCATTTCTCCAAATTCAAAACGACTGTTGTTTTCAACGCTGACGTTCGAACCTCCTTGAAATCCCGGGTGAATTGTCGTTAAGCCGGTCGATCGCACAAGCGCATTACCGGACGCGGCCCCAATGAGTATGTTCACGTGTGAATCAGAAGTGCCGACGTCAAGATTTCCATTGTTCTCCCAAACACTCTGCCCGTCGATGTAAACAATCGTTCCGCGTCCGGCCAAAGAGGCCGAGCCCGTTCGCAAGGTCGCTTCGCTTTGAATTTGAAGATGGGCCTGACCGAATGTTCCCGAGGTGCCAACAGTCAAACCGCCATCGACTTCAAAAGCGGAACCAATCCCCGCCACAATGACTCGCGACGAGAATTCGTCAGCGTAACTCGAAATTTGTGCCGTTTCGGAATGAAGCGTGCTTCCATTGAGCACATTAATCCTGCCGCTTCTGAAGCTACTTGTATTGACTCCAACCAGTAGATTTGAACTAATATTCCAATCAGCATTTTCGAGCGTGATATGACTGTAGTCGTCAACAATTGCAGAGCCCCGGCTTTCGAGCTGAAACTTTGGAATCGGACTTTCTGGATAGTAAATGCCCACATTTAGAATGGCTTGATTTAAGATCGTGTCTCCGTTCGCAACATGAGTACGTCCGGTCGCCGCGACAAAAGCCATGTCATTGAATCGATTGTTGGTAATGATCAAATCGCCGGCACTAGAGTCGTTGTTCCAACTAACGCTGTAGCTACCGAGGGTATTAAATATAGTCTGTGTATCCGCGTCTGGTACCACAGCCGTTGACCAGCGACTGGCATCATGCCAATAACCACTGGTCGCTCCGTTCCACGTAGCGGGCGCCTGTCCCCAACTCGAACTGCAAAACGTCGCAAACAGAAGCCCTAATATAATGACGTGCCAACACTGGAAAATCGGTGCCGGCAGTCGAAACTGCTCGACCGACCAACACGTAGTGGATTTTCGATAAGTATCCGGTTGACCGAGGGGCTCGGCTTGCACTCTGTGGGATGCTTGAAGCAACATGGCAGGAAACCTATTTTGCGGGAGGACGACAATCCAGTCACCAGAACACGGGCCGTCAAACTTCACATCTTGCTTAAGCCAATTTTCGCGATTCAAAAGTCTGAATATTCCGAAAATCGCCAGTGAAAAATGGGCAAGAGATAGAACCGGTGCGAATCTTTGCCGCAAAATGACAGGTGCAACATTTGCCAACAGACGTCCCTTTCGCAGCACGTTCGAACCCAACCACCCCTCCCACCGGACGAGACTGTGGAGAGCGGTTCGGGCGATTCTTTGTTCGTTGAGGCAGGGTCGTTTTTCGAACAAATGACGATGCGGATAGATCGGGGAGGAATTTGACGGTTCCCGAGTTCGAACCATGATCTTGAATCATTCTTGAAAAAATTTCCAAATAGCTCGTGCGAAAAACCGGGCGAGTGTGATGTGTTGCCGGAGGATCCTTGAGGTCGCTCCTGCTTGGACGAACCATCCCAGCATCCGTAAGGTTCCGTTGCTGA
>JAEUIP010000459.1 GCA_016795075.1 Planctomycetaceae bacterium
GCCAACCACTACTATCTGTTGGTTCGCGGAGCGAACCACTACTATCGGTTGGTTGGGGGAGCGAACCACTACTATCGGTTCCAGGAACCTCGACTTCAAACGTCGCGTCCACGACGGACACCTGCAGTCGTGAGGCCGCCTCCGCAGATTTCAGCTCGGCGGACAACGTGAGGCGGCTTGGTTGGTTCACATGAAAGTAGACCGAATAAGTTTCCTCGGCACTGGTCCAAGTCAACGATCCGTCTCGGTCCGCGCGGCCATT
This sequence comes from Planctomycetaceae bacterium, assembly GCA_016795075.1. GTDB lineage: Bacteria > Planctomycetota > Planctomycetia > Pirellulales > Pirellulaceae > M30B19. The sequence goes on from JAEUIP010000459.1 coordinate 263, forward strand.
GCCCACTTCAGGGGCCGTTCGAAAAAAATTCCCAGCGACCGGAATCCGCCATTCTTGAGCCACGGCCGATGCGGCAGTCGACGCGAGCAACGCGACGGCCAATATCTCGCCTAACCAAAAGAAGCGCCGAAAGTTCATTGTTGGATTGTCCATCTGCGGAGCCCCTGCTTAACGTTGATCAAATTCGAGTGGAAATTCCGATTTCGGATTGGTGATTTTGATGGCAACCTTACCGGCCAATAGATCGGTGATCACATCGCCGACAACTTCTTTTCGCCAGCCACGATCCAGCAACGGGGTTTGATCACCGGAAAACTCACCCATGCTCCAGGCCACCAATTCACGTAGATCTTGCGTTGTGCCCACCAGCGCAGGGGCCACGTGTTCACGGCGACAGACGATGCCTAAAGCCGTTTGCGAAAATTGGATCACTTGCGACAGCTTCGAATAGTTCGCCTCGCTACGAACTTTTTTGGGTAGCTGGTCGTCCGGCAATTGGAGTGCGAGACCTACTTGCGCCGCGATTTCATTCAGGTCGTTCGAGTGACGACTGAAGTTCATGCCTCGGATGCTGCGAACTTTCAGCGGTTGGTCGCTTTTGAGCCGAGCAATTTCAATCATCAAGTCGTCGCGTATCACGCGGCGCAGCGGATGATTTCGAGCCTGAGCCGTCTCGTGTCGCCATTGGTAGAGGTTGCGAATAATCGCCAGTTCCCTCGGTTGCAAAGACGAGATGCCGGACACGCGTCGCCAGCGTTCTTCGTCCACCGTGTCTTGGTAACGAACGGACATGGCCTGCATTTCTTCTTCCAGCCAGTGTTCGCGGCGGCGTTTCGCCAATTGGGACTTGATGGCAAAATAGATCTGAGGCAAATACAAAACGTCGGAGGCCGCGTATTCCATTTGCGAATCCGACAAAGGTCGCTTTCGCCAATTGGTCCGAGTCTCGCCTTTGGAAATCGTGCGGCTGGCAAACCGCGAGACCAGCGTCGAGTAGGCTGCTGGGTACTCCAGGGCAACCAACGCCGCAGCGACTTGAGTGTCCACGAGGTTCGCTGGTCCGCGGCCCGTGTAGCGTTGGCAGAAACGGAATTCTTCGCGCGCGGCGTGAGCCAACGTGATGTGGGTCCCGTTGGCCAATTGCTGCCAAAATGGTCCCGTATCACCCAGCAACAGCGGGTCGAGCAAAAAGATTTGTTCGTCGATCCAGACTTGAATCAAACATAGCTCTGGCTGATAACAGTCTTCCGAGACAAACTCGGTATCGAAGGCGATCAGTTCCGCGCTTTGCATTCGCTGAACAACGGCGTCCAGGTCACTGCTTTGTGTTACTAACTTGTAATTGACGGCATCCAACGTTGGTTCCAACTTCCCACTGCTCGTATTCCACGCCCGAAACCTCGCCATTATGGAACTTCTTGTCAGCGTCGTAAATGAGGAGCAAGCCGCGACCGCCGCAACTTTAGGCGTGGTCTGGGTCGACCTGAAAGATCCGTCTCGTGGGCCATTGGGGATGGCCTCCCAAGTTCGGCAACAAGCAGTGCTGGAACGATTGCGAGCTTGGCCAAATATTCGTCGGAGCGTCGCGTTGGGAGAAGTCGCCGAACACGATTCTACCCAACCCTTGCCGTTACCGTGCCCAGGTTTCCAATTCGCCAAGTTGGGGACGGCGCATCTGCTCCCAGCGGAACCGACGGTTCCACCCGATACTGCCGCGTGGTGGCCCCGTTGGTCGACTTGGTACCACGCTTTACCCGATGGCTGTCAGGGCGTGTTGGTTGCTTATGCTGACTCTCGGGCCTGCCTCGGTCTGGATGTTGACACGGCTCTGGACTTGGCCCTCCGACACAACCTGCCGTATGTGCTGGTCGATACCTACGACAAGTCCGCCGGAGGGTTGTTTCCGATCGTCGCTCGAGAATACCGATTGCCAAAAATCAGGACCTGGATCGACCGAGCGAAACAACAGGGCACCCATTTGGCACTGGCCGGTCAACTCTCCCTTTCCGAGGTGCAGCAATTGAGCGATTGGCAGGCCGAAATCGTAGGGGTGCGTTCGGCCGTCTGCGAGCGGGATGAGCTTGGTGTTCCAATTCGATCGGGCGCGTTGTGCCCCGATCGACTGCAACGAATGTTGGCCGCGTGCCAAGATTCGATCCGTGGAACCGCTAAGATTCGTTCTTGAATGCCCAAGTCGCATGGATGCGGTCGCAGAGACACGTTTGTTGCCCACAGGAACCCAGCCGAGACGGCATCGGTCGACCTTCGCAAGGTCGGGCGTGGCTTCGCCAAGCTGCCCCAACCAATCCCAAGCTCGTTCGAACTCGAAACGTGTCCGCGGGGATCTAGGCTCTGTCCCCAAAGCTCTCGCGGGCCGCAGCGACAAACGCGAACATCTGCTCACGAGATTTGATCCCTGGCGCTGACTCGACGCCGCTGGCGACGTCCACGGCGGATGGCCGAGCTTGTTGGATGGCGGTCGCCACGTTTTGGGGGTTCAGGCCACCCGCCAAGACCAGCGGCAAGCCCGTCGGCCAAGCCGTTGGCGACCAACCAAGCGCCGACCAAGAATCACGCTGACCCAGCGGCTCCCAGGCCACGGTTTGCCCGGTACCTCCGTAGTTGCCCGGGGCAAAGGCATCGACCAAGATCCCCGCAAGCTTCTTGCGTTCCGGTGGGGATTCCGAACCAAGTGTCCAACCCGACCGCGCCACGACCGATTGGGCGATTGTCCCCAGTCGCTCCGCTAGTTCTGGTCCTCCACCCATCGGGACTCGAGCTACCCACAGGACTGGACGACTCCAGGTTCTGGCCAAAACCGAGACGTCTTGGTCCCCGTGCAGTTGTATCAAGTCCAAGTCAACCTGATCGACCAAAGCTTCCACTTCCCCGGGCGATTGTTCGACAAAGACGCCCACGAACTTCACCGTTGTCGAGCGGGAACGCACCGCGCGAACAATCGTCTGGGCGTTCGAGCCGGAAACATGACGTTTGCTGGTCGCGCTGAAATTGAGTCCGATGGCATCTGCTCCGGCTTCCACGGCGGCCAACGCATCGGCGACCTGAGAGAAATGTGATTCTTCACGCAGGATGTTTGAAACGTTTCGGGCCACCCGGCTCATGGTAACATCATCCGCCGTTTCGGGTTCCAGGGTAAGTGCATCACAACCACCCAGTA
>JAEUIP010000045.1 GCA_016795075.1 Planctomycetaceae bacterium
CGCCATTACCACACCAACTAGCTAGTAGGACGCAGACTCCTCCTCAGGCAATAAATCTTTGGTCCTGAGACATTATCCGGTATTAATCACCGTTTCCGGTGGGTATCCCAGACCTGAGGGCAGATATCTACGCGTTACTCTCCCTTTCGCCGCTTTCCGCTTCCCGAAGGAAACTTCTCGCTCGACTTGCATGCCTAATCCATGCCGCCAACGTTCATTCTGAGCCAGGATCAAACCCTTCAATTGGTATGCTTGCTGCAACTTCTTTCGTTCGCTGACCAGCCATGACCTCAAGGGCCAAAACTCACCAGCGGAAAGAGCCGCAGACGACTAACAAATGAAAGAGCTTGTCAGCTCTAACAAAATAAGATGGGTGGAATAATCCCAATCTTACTATTCAAAATTTGAGTATAGTTACGCATCCTGGAAAACTTTCCTGCGATTCACAAGGCACCAAATTTAATACCCTGCTACCCCGCAGTTCCATTTCCGGGAAGTCTAACACTAAATTTTCAAAGATCATTTCGCTTCGACATCAGCCAGAAGCGGGACGACTATCTTAGCGAGTCTCAGCCCCCAGTCAAGAGGCCCCGGTGTTTTTTTGTTTCCTCGTTTCGAGGAACCAAAAGCAACCTGACTCATATTTGATTCATCTGAATGACATCAACGAGGCACTTTACCAGAGCCAGTTCGCGACTGTCGTTCGAACCAAATTTTTCCTCTCGAAGTGATGTCCCGCAACTTAGTTCCGGGCCGTCTTTCGTTCCAACCCGCTAAGGGGTCGGTCAGAGGAGTCGCAGAGTATCTCGGAAGTTCGGCGATCTGTCAACGGTCACCGGCCATATTTTTTTAAGAAGCCTAAACTTCGTTCTCAGGGGACGGTACGACCGTCAAATAATGCCCCAACAAACGGCCAATTTCCAGGCAATTTTCGCATTTTCGCACCCCCGCAGCGACGGTCGGATTGATCGCAACTCCCGCAATTTCCGGCCCCAACGATACCAATCGCTCCCTCAAACTCCACATGTCCGGCACCAAAACCAACTCCAGCGGACCGTCCTCGCCTTCAATCTCCGCCAGGTAAGCCGTCGCTAACTTCTCGCTCGTGAACATGACGATGAACGAAAACCAATTCGAACCGGCTCCCACCTGGATCGACGACCAACCGCGCTGCCCACCTATCGACTTCAATAAGTAGACCGGGTAGTTCCAAGGCGAGTTGTCAATTTCAATGCCCCACTCCAGCAACTCCGCCACGGTTCGCCGCCAAACGCCCACAATCTCAGGCCGATCCATCGCCGGATCCAACACGGCCTCCACCACCGGCTCTTTTAGACTGGTCAACAGCCATTGAAACTCCCGGGCATTCTTGATGGCTCGAATGCCCGCAAACCCAGCCATTTGCTCCACGAAGTCCACAGCCCGCTCGTAACTGCCAAACAACGCCAGTGCCTGCGGCTGCGGATCGGCCGCCGACGCCACATCGACCAAAGACACGTACCCCGGCCCGTGATGCAGCAAGTACAACGGATATTTCAGCCGCTCCACCCGAGCGACGTCTTGCCGGGCGCCCCCCGCGCGGGAATCCGCCAACTCCACCATTCGTGGCTGCGCTCCGTCCCATTCGATGACGAATCGATCGCTCACATCCGTCAAACGCAATTCCCGGTACAGGTGTGGAAACTTTTCGCCACCGCGGGAAACTTCCCACCGCAACTCCGGCCCAACGCGTTCTACAAACACTCCGACCAAGAACAGGTCGCTCTGCTGCGGATAGTGTTTGGCCAATGTCCCAGGGACTTGCTCCCAGGACGACAAATGGACAAACCCATCACGCAGGTCGACGTCCGACCCCGCCCAAGTCCCCGCTGCACTCAGCCGCGCCCATTGCTCGGCGGTCATGATTTTGTAAACCTGATTCGTGTTCATGCCCTTCAATATAGTTCCTCAACCCACCCAACCACAAACCGGGTCGGCAGCATGAGGGCACACCAACAGGAGCCGAACGCCATCGGGAATGATCCCGCACAACCAAACACTGACCACATGCAAAGGGCGAACCACTGGAGTCGAGCACCGTGGCCAAACCTCAGGCGCAGAGCACAGCGGCCCCTTGTTGCCTCAATACCAAAGTAGGGTTGGCCCGCTTAACCGCAGAAGCAGATCATGGTTAGGCCGGTATCCGACCAAGCATGTCTCGCACCGCACGTCCACCCCACGCAAAACTTCAAACTCAAGAGTGCCGCGTGCCGCACCGAAATTCCCGTGTGACCCCAGCCCCAACCTCCAACCCCTCACTCGACACGGGTCACATCGTTTCGCTCAAAGCCTCAAATGATCCACTAGAACGTATTCTCACTTTTCCCTTCCAGTTCAGCAGCGACCAGCTCCTGAAAAGAGAAGTCTTGTTCGCGCCGCCGAGCCGTGATGTAGGCTGTGGTTACTTTGACGATATCCACTTTTTGCAACCACGCCCGTTCCATGTCGGCACAAGAAATCGGAAACCCAGCTTGGGTGCTCACGATGCATTGTTCTACGATCTTCTGCATGTCCGACTTACGCAGTTTCATGCCGATCAAACTTACGAACGTGATCGGCGTCCCCGACAAGAACGCTTGCAACCAAGTCCGAGCGACTCCAATTGTAGAGACAAATAGTACGATCCAAACGACCAAGAAAAGACCGACGCAGGCCATAATCATTATTTGAAACACATCCATCGTGGATCTCCATAATTGATGACGAGGCAGTGGGTGGAGGATCGAACGAGTGCCTAGAAGTTCTGCAACAATCCGACCGTATTCCAGAACGCTAGTTTGCAATACGTGTGTCACAACCCGAGTCCGATCACGATCCGTGACTTATCTTAGCTCCTCGATCGCCGCGACCAAAGCAGCCGGCGCAGCAGCGATTCGGGATGTGGACACGTCCCACGCTGCCATTCGTCACTACGAAGAAAGCGAATGTAGGCCTGTTCCAATTCGGCGATCATCTCCCTTTGCGGGGATCTTTTTCTGCATCCGCAGGCCCATGCGTGCTTCCCGCAACTATCAGACAGATCAGACAGATCAGACAGATCAGACAGATCAGACAGATCAGACAGATCAGACAGATCAGACAGATCGGACAGATCGGACAGATCGGTCGGATCAGGCAGATCGGTCGGATCTTTTTTTTCGCTTGTGACCTGATGTGTCACTGACTGGTGTTCGCGTTGCTGTTTTGGGGCGATCTTTGTTGACCTAGACGCAGGTGGGGACTTTGATCATGACACGGATTCGCAAATCGGGTGGCTATCGGCAACTGGCTTCCTTTCAAACCACGACCATCATTTACGATGCCACCGTGTGGTTCTGCGAAAAGTTTATCGATCGCTTCTCTCGGACCGGCGACCAAATGGTACAAGCCGCAAGGTCGGGGCGGCAGAATATCGCCGAAGGATCTCGCGCCGGTGCCACGTCGTCACAAACGGAATTGCGTTTGATCAATGTCGCTCGCGCAAGCTTGGAAGAATTGCTGCTGGACTTCGAAGATTTCCTGCGGCATCGGCGGTTGAATCGGTGGGATTCCGCAAGCGCGGAAGCAAAAGCCGTCCGACAGGTGGCGTGGGGAAGAAAAAAGGATCCGTCGGATCTGACGGATCTGACAGATCAGGATCAGACGGATCTGACAGATCTCACCGATCAACAGCGGTGGCAACTATATTCCCCATGGTTAGACCATCCGGACCCGGCGGTGCGGGCCAATTCCGTGATCTGCTTGATCCACCAAGCCAACTATCTGTTAGACCAACAATTGAATGCCTTGGAAAAACAATTCATCAACGCGGGCGGTTACAGCGAACAATTGGCGACTGCCCGCTTGAACAAACGGGCCGAAGACCGAAAACCGATGGCCGTGGCGAACATACGTGACGCTTGCCACGCATCGCCCGGCGAAGTTCAACCACCCGCATGCCCTCGCTGCGGTGGAATGATGGCCCTGCGAACCGCAAAAACAGGTCGCAACGCCGGCAGCCAGTTCTGGGGTTGTGTCGCCTATCCAAAATGCGACGGCACCACCGAAGTCTAAATCGAGGGCATCGACAACTCGCAGCCAACGATGTTAACCGCCTGAGGAGAATCTTAGTCGCTTCGTCGTGGCGCGTTTTAGATTTTCTAGGTTGGTGGCCGAGGCGTCTGGGTAGGTGGGAGTGCCCGCGTCCGCTTCGTTGACTTTGGCAACCGAACGGATTCCGTTGATGTGCTGTCGAACAAACGTCCGAGTCTGCTCGCGGGTCCAACCTTCGCGGCGTTCGAGTTCACTCAAGTACGCAATCAATTGTTCCGCGTCGCGAAAGGCTTTCAGCCTTAGCGAGTGCCGGACGGAGAATCCGGCAGCATCGTTGTGATCGAAGATAAACAGCCCCAATTGATCGGCCTCCTGGAGAGCTCGGCCCGTCTTGTCGACCGTTTGCCACGGTACAATCCCTTGAGCGCCACCTAGCCACGAATCCAATGCCCAAGCCTGCATTGTACGGTTATTCTCATGCACATGATTCGCCGTGCCGTACACCCAAACCTTCAGTCCTTCTTGCTGGATGCGATCTTGAACCAACCGCGCGTAGTTCTGAAACGCCCATGACGAGACGACCCACAAATGGCCGCTCCCTGTCACAAGATCTTCCGCATCATGACCCTCGACTTGAAGCGTCGAGCGCCGAGCAGTCCATTGACCTCGGCAAAATTCCGGCCGAGAAATGTCCACTCGATAATCAACGTTTCCAATCGGCGACTGGGCCAAGCCACGATCCGTCAAGTCAGCGTAATATTGCAATGCGCGATAGTCCCAGAAGCTGGCAGGTTCGTCCAAGATCCACGGTGCTTTGGTCGCTTCCGACAACGAACCTTTGTTATTGAAGTAAACTTGAAAGTCGGTTGTGTTCCAACCACGTTCGGCCGCTAGTCGCGAAAAATCCTGCAGGATGTTGGCATAAGTTTGTGCATAGAGCGGCTCATCTGTAAACGCTTTGTATGCATCCAAGTTGCCATTGAAGTAAGCTCGACAGTTGAGCGGCCAACTCTCATGGAAGGTCAAGTAAAAAGCGGGGATCGGAACCGGCCCACGATGACCGTCCTGGAACAAGGAGCCGGACAGAACCGGCTCAAACGCGGTGATAAAATCGTCCCAATAAGCGTGCTGGGCTCCGGGAGGGATCTCGTCGTACCGACGGTTGTCCATGCGTCGACCGTTGCCGAGCCGCATGTCCAAATTACTTTTTCGCGCACCAGGCGCTGCGGTATGGTGACCATAGTGCAATACATTGCAGGAGACTCGGTGATCGTAGGCCACTTGTTGCAAGGCATAATAATGTTGCACATCATCCGGCAAGCCGTAGCTGTTCATGTCGCAATGAAAGGTCGCAGTGCGCGGCAGGGCAAAGGGCAGGATTTCCAACCTGATCGGGATCTCACGTCCGTCGGAGATGTTGACGGTTGCCAGCGTTTCCCCAGCGGCTCGGTCAAACGGTACATAGATGTCCGCAACCAGGACCGTGTCCTGCTGCTGAGACAACGACACTTGCGGCGGCATCGGCAGCAACGGGTCGGGGACCTCGCGACCGTCGCTTTCGACGTAGTTCGCGACAAACCAATCGACTCGTGGCGAGGCGACGTCCTTGTCCTTCTTGCCCCAATCCCATTCGACGCCAACAGGGCCGTTTCCACGAAGCAAAAGTTGCAGGCCGACGACCTCGCCCGCGGCGGCGTTCAATCGAACTTCACGACCATCAAATAGGGGATTACGCCAGCGGTAATCGGCCGGTAACGTGCCGATCGGCTGACCATCGCGATCGTATTTGTCCAAGACGGGGATCACCGCCCAGTCCGTTGGCCGCGCCGTGGACGCGAGTGGCGGAGGGGGTTCGTCAACGATGGGTTCGAAGGTCGGTCTGGGCACGGTGAGGGTCACGGGCGACGAACGTTGCCCGGTTCGTTGGAGCGTGACAACTTGCACGTGGAGTTCGGCCGCGTTCATGACTTCCGGTGGCAGGTCACGGAGAAAAACGGTCTGCGAGCCGCTGGGTAAGAGAAGTGGGATGTTATGGCGGCCCAACTCGTGTTCGTTGACTTTCACTTCGTAGGCAAAGCCAGATTCTGGTGCTTGCAATGTGAGCCGCGCTTCGGTCGGGCCATCGAAAATGACCCGCAAGTCGGATGGCGGTGCGGGCTTTGAGTCAGGTTGTGGGCTGGGATCAACTTCTACCAATAAGTAAGGCGCTTTACCTGATTGTTCGCGCGCGAAGATTGTGGGGTTCCGCGAGTAATCCACGTCGTGTTCGTGAATGACCAAACCGTGAGCAACTCCTAAGCTCAAACTTTCGACAACCTGCGGCGGTAGCTCCCATTCGTAGCGACCATCGCGCAGGGGTTCGCGAGCGTCGACCGTCAGCGTGAACGCATTGCCTCCACAGACGGCCGGCATTTTGGCACCGGGATATCCCCAATCAACCACATCGGTTCGCCCTGCGGATAGTCCTGTGGACGCAAGTTCGTCCCAAGGAGTAGCGAGCGTCGAGATGGTGACGCCACGGAGTTCATGATCGGCGGCAAAACACACGAGTTTCGCGCGAGTCACGCGGCGACCTTGCAACGACGTCGTGTCGAAGCCCAGGACAACCAAATGTTGATTCCCCTTGACGCGAATTCGAGGAGCATCCCCCGCGTTGACGTGCCATTCGCCGTCGACCAAGACAATCGAGTTATCTTTGATGGCCGGCAAGCGAAGGGGTTCGTCCGCGGCTAACGCGGTGCCAGGAATAAAGCCAACGAACAATAAAAGGACGCACCAAATGAAACAGTGGACATTCGACATGGTCATTCGGCCTACAAGTTGAGTGAATCGGCGTGAGCGTGTCCCATGCCCCACATCAGAATTATAACCGCAAGTATCAAGGATATCTGCGTGAGCCGCGCCTCGATGGCGTTGGTTAACCGCTGGTGCCCACGCTCGCAGAGCGAGATAGGTCGCCACGCGCGATGCGTGGAGCGACCGTATGCTGTACGTTTGCTCGGCGCGTCGCTTCCCGAGCAGTGAGGGACGTTAGGCGGTTTCTTCGATACTTTCGATCAGTCGATCGATGATCGCCTCATCCGTGCGAGGATTAAAGAACACGGCCTTCCAGGCGGGGATTTCACAACCGTGGGGTCGGTAGCCAATGTTGGTCGTAAAACTTAGCCGCGCGTCTTTGGTGGGCGTCAGTGTGGCGGCTCGTTTGCCATAGAGTCGCCGGATCTCGGCAAAGAAACGTTGGCGTTCGTCCGTCTGTAAGGAACCTGCCACGAGACGCTCAAAAATGTCTTTCGCGTTGCGACCCCGTGGCAGGACCCACCACAAGACACTGGGGCCCGTCGTGTCCATATTCAAGACCTTGCAATAGTCCAAGGCCTCGATCCGTTGCTTCAAATAATGAGCCAACTCCAACGCGCGGGCCGTCAACATCTGCCATCCGGTCAAGCCAATACCATTCAACGAGGCCATGACCGAATAGGGACCAATCGCCGGTCGCGAACATTCCAAAGTAAAGAGCGCCGGATCCCGACGGGCCACTGCTTCGGCAAAGTACGGCGTGTCGGCGACAGAACGGGACAAGTATTTGAGATCTTCTTTCCGATTGACGATGAACGCGGAACTGGGGTAGTGGGCCCGCCCCATCTTGTGAAAGTCGATCGTCACGCTGTCGGCATGTTGCATTTGTCGCGTTCGTTGTTGGACACGGCGGATGACAGACAACAACTCGGCCGTCATCTGCAAAGGGTTGCGTTCTGTGTCGTAATCACTCAAAAAACACAACGCCCATCCGACCGCTCCATCAACATGCAATTGTGGAGCGGGCACCGAATATTTCTGCGACTTCTCCGTCAAGATAGCTCGAATACCTGCCAAATCGTCAATCCCCGACCCATCGGTCGTTCCGAACGTGGCGACGACAAACGCGACTTTCTTGTTGTCGGTATACAGTTGGTCCAACTTTTCGGCCAACAGATCCAATCGCATCGCCAGCGTCGCATCGGTGGGAATGGAATGCAGGTTCGCGGTCCCCAGTCCCAACCAACCCGCCAAAGTTTGGTTCGAATAATGTCCCGCATCGGAGACAAGTCCAACGACATCGGCGCCACCCAGTCCGAACTGCATCGCACCCGGCACAACTTTTTCGATCCCGATCTTGGCGCCGTACAAATTCGAAATCGTGCCGCCGATCGTAAATACTCCCCAAGGAGAATCCGTATGGTAGAACACCAAATTCGCCAAGGCCGTGATCGCCTTCACTTCCAGCTCGTTGGAACGCATGCTGTAGGTGTCGGTACACAAATTCGGGTTCTTCAGCAGACACGCGAGGGCACCGACCAACGACGCGTAGTTGGCGGGGCCTTTGACGTTCTCCAGATGCAAAGGACTATCCCAACCGTCGGTGCCCCAAAAGTACGGGAAAATCGCATCACGGGCATCACGCAAGTTGCCTGGCAACACATGGATCTCGGGATTTTCCTGCGCAGTTTCGTAGTTTTGGGCCATCACCGCGCCCGGTGGCATCATCGACTGGGCCGACGCAGCCGCCAATAGTTCTTCAAAGATGCCAGTAATCGCACGCGAGTCGCATTCAAAAAAGGTGCGGACACAGGCGTCGTATCGATTTCGGTCCATAGGACTTTTTGCACCGGATTAAAGTAAGGTCTGCGCGAGGAACAGTCGTCGAGAAGTAGCCTATTTTGTGCGCCGCTAAGTCGCAAGGACAGCGCAAGCTTGAACGGGTCCTGTCCGCGACCGATATCCTGGCCTCTTGCGCTTCAGCGAGATGCCGAGAGCTTCTGATCAAGTTCAAAACGCTCTTCCTGATGCAACGTTGAAAAGTAAACGATGCAAACAAGCAACAGTCCTGCAGCCATGTGCAGCAGGTCCGACAAAATGTCGATCAAAACGGCGTTCTGCAACATCGAGATATTTTGCTGACGTTCACCCATTTCGATGAACCGGACAGCAACCGGCGCAAGAAACCCCGAGACAAGGTGCAAGCCCCACCAAAAACCCACGATGGGTGCCCCGACCAAATGTTTGATCATTGGCGACTTGATGGCATGGAGATCCTTGGGATGACTGCCCAGCCAAATTTCTCGCATGCCGCGATAGACAAAGTACAAGTTGGCACAGGGAATAAAATGAAACCCAACCGCACCCCCAGGCGACGTATAAACCTCGACCGCACGCAACGCCGGAAGATTCCGATACGCTCGATAAAACCAAATCAAATAAAAAACGATTGCGACAAAAAAGACCAACATCCTCAACAGGGCAACGGCAGCGACCGAGAAGTCGACAATGTCCGCTTCTTGTTGATTGGCGATTCCATTCGACGCTTTCTGCAAAAAATCCAAATTCAAAACGGATGCCCCAATCGAGGCCATGGCCAATACCAATTGGAAAACGACAATGCCAATAAACAAATAGGCAATTGGCCCAATCGGTATGTACGGCGGAACAAGCGGGAGCCGGGAAAACGGAGGCGATTGATAGGGATTCGACATAAGAACTAGATCGCTGATACGTCAAGAAGCGACAGGGCCAAGTTGCCAGATTCAACGGCTGGTTGGACTGGGCCATGCCCCAACGGCACCAGAAACGTGGCATCGCATGTCCGGAATCAACTATAAACAAGCGATCCACTCGTCGCAAGCTTGCGAAGGCCCGGGCGATCTCGTGAGCGCAGGCGACGTTCGCTAACCACCCGACCGCTCAACAAAACTGCTACGTCGACACCTCCCATCAGGAGTAATCGTCAACAGCAACGGGTTGACGATTAGCGAATGGCACACCGAGTGCATCTGCAACTTAGTGAACGGCATTGTCCCGGATCAATGCCATTGAAGTGCCGTCGCCGTGTTCACGGAAGGCAGGTTGCCGCGAGATGGTCCGTCGCTTTATTCGGCCGGATCGTCGGCCTTCGTTTCTTTGGCATCGGATTCCGACTTGCCTTCGGATTTGACCGGTTCCTTCTGGTCCGAGCTTGATGCTTCCGTGCTCGAGTCCGTCGGATCGTCAACTTTCGCCGCTTCCGCGGTGGGCAAATCGGTATCGGTCGCACGAACCGTCACCGAGGCTTGTTGTTCGACCTTCTCCCGTGTTTTCTGAATCGCTGTCGGAACCAACACAAAGAGCACCAAACCCGCGGCGGCAACCAAGCCAATCACCAACAACACGCGACGTACACAGATCCACGGCCGAGCCAACCACAGATCTTGCACCAAAAGCTGGCCCTGTTTGCCTTGTAGTTCCGGCACGGCGACGTGACCATCGCCTTCCACCAGATCAAAGGTCGCAATCGTGCTGGGCAACAACATGGCGATCAGCCCCAACAGTGCAATCGGAGCAGCAATCAAGTAGGTCGGATAAAATGGAATCAGCGCCAACCCACAGACCACTGCGATCGACTCATAACTCTTCGCGTACTTGAGTTTGTCGGCAGCAACAAACAGTGCAATCGAAAACGCGACGGTGTACGGGAAATAGCCGTTTCCAAAGTGCGTCGAAAACGGATTGATCACCGAATCAAACGACAGCAGCCATTGGGCCAAGGGATACACGGCACTGGATTCGGGAGCATCCACCATCGGACGAATCGTCTCCCGGAACATCTTGCGGAAGCTACTCGACAGCAGCACAAAATTGAGCACACCGCAGGTAACGAACCAAAACTGCACGGAGGAAAATCTCGCGGCGACTTGCAATGGATTGATCGGTTTTCGGCTCCAGAACAACGGAAAATGCTGGATCGCGTAATCCGTACTTCGTCGCAATGCCACTAACCATTCAGGCTCGACCGAACTCTTCCCCCAAACGTGTTGCGTATGACTGGGGTGGGCGGCCAGTTGGCGTTTGATAGCCGCGATCAGTTCTTTGCCTTCGGTGCGATGGATCTTCTTGATCTTGACCGAAAAGCTACCGCCGCGAGCATCCGGAATCTCCGCCGTTGCCGCAATCATCGTGGCTTGCACGACCAACGTATCGCTCAGCAAGCCTTCGGCGTAGTTGGCCGACGCGATCTGATCCCACGGCAGCAGCATCGTCGTTGGTTTCTTCCAAGTCGACTGAAACATGCTATCACGGACTTCAAATTCGATACTCAGTCCATCCGCAGTGGTTTTGGCAATTCCAGAACAAACGGCAAATCCCCAATTTACATTTTCGATCGTAAAAGGAACGGCGACGAGACCACTCTGAGCCCGCGGACTGGCCGATCCAACCGTCTGACCAATCGCTTGGTTGAACCCTGCAGCTGGCATCGATCGGGGCGCGGTCTGTGGCACGGTCGGCGGCATGTTTGACGCCAAGGGTTTGGCCATCGGTGTTGGGGCGGGAATGGATGGCGGTGGCCCCAACGGTTGCGGCATTACCGCAGCGGCGAGGTTGCTTGGCATCGCTTCGACCACCGAGATCTCTTGCATGGCGGTTTTGACATCACTGGCGTTTTGATAACGGCGTTGTGGCTCCTTCTCCAACGTCCGCAAAACGACATCGTCCAAACGAACATCGACGTTGTTCTTTTCACTGGGGACGGCAAATCGACCGAGCGGCAGTTCGCCGGTCAATAGTTCGTAAAGCACAACCCCCATCGAATAGATATCGGCGCGATGGTCGATGTTGCTTCGACCTTCGATCTGTTCCGGTGCCATGTAGTTGAGCGTGCCCAGGACTTGCTTGCTGCCGGTCAATCGCATGTCTTCGGTATTGGGTTGGATCAGTTTGGCCAAGCCAAAGTCGGCGATTTTTACGCGCCCTTTTTTGTCTAGCAGAATATTCTCGGGCTTGATGTCGCGATGCACAATGCCCTCATCGTGAGCGTATTGCAGAGCGTCGCAAAGTTGCGGGACAATCGCCAAGGCTTCTTTGGTGGAGAGGTGACCTTCCAACATGGCATCCCGCAAGTTAACACCATCTACATATTCGAGGATCAAGTAGTGCAAGGGCCCGGCTTGACCGAACTCGAACACCATGACGATGTTCGGATGAGCCAACTTGGCCAACGTTCGCGCCTCGCGCATGAACCGTTGGGCAAAGGCTGGGTTGCGACTCAAACGCGGTGACAAGATCTTGAGGGCGACAATACGATCCAAGTGGGGTTGCCGTGCTTGGTAAACGGCGCCCATCCCGCCGTAGCCAATCAGATGCTGGATTTCCAAGTTGGGAAAATAGTTGACCAACTGAGCCACATCGGGGACTCGGTCCCAGGATTCGTCCATGCCGAAATCGGGACCCTCTTGTCCCGGCGGTCGCCAGTCTTGGGTAGCCGCGACTTGTGGCAATCCCAGCCCCAGCAAGCACATGGGACAAACGGGAGTTTCGCTACCCGCGTGGGGTAGATTTGTCAAAGGAGTTCCGCATGTTTGACAGTTTAGCGACGCATTCATGGTCGTGATTGGATCTTGGTTCTAGGGGGACAGGGGGGCCGCTTTGGCGGTCGGCGTGGTTGCCACTGTTAAGAAATAACCGGTTCCGAACGCTAGGTTACAGGCGATTGGGAGAAATCGCGCGGAAAAGTTCGCGAATTTCTTCGTCGACGCCGGTGGGATCGTCCAACGTGCGAGCGATTTGCAGCCGAATCTGCTGGCCGTACCGTTCGCGGAGCCGCAACAAAGCCACTTTGACCGCGCCAACTTGCATTTGCAGTTGCTGGGCAATCTCGACGAGCGGCCCGTCAGCGGAATCGGTTAACCTGGGACTCAAGGCTTCAAAGATAGGCAATTTGCCCTGGGCTTCATATTGGTCACGCACCGCGGCCAAGGAGATTCGCAGCAACTCCAGCGCCCATTGCGTTTCGAAGATTTGGTGCGGTTCCTGGGTGGTGGCTGGTTCGAGCCCGAATCGACGTTCGGCATCGTCGTAGTTCAAACTCAGAATTGTCGCTCCGCCGCCACGCTTCAACGCGGATTGCTGGCGATATTGGTTCGCAATGTAGTTGGTCAAAGAAGCCAATAAGAAACTGCGGAACCGACCGCGGCGAACATCGGCTTTCTCCAGCATCTTGCCGGCCAGCATTTGCGTGAAAAAACCTTGGGTGACATCTTCCGCTTCGGTGGCGTCAAAGCCTTGTCGGCGCACGAACACGTACAGTGGATACCAATACAGCTGGCAGAGCTCCTCGAGCGCGTTGCGAACGATCGAAGATCGACCACTTCCCGCCGCTTCGCTGACCAAACTCCAGGATGTGGTCGCGAACTGCCGATGTTCGGATTTGGGCGTTGAGGTGTCGATTGTGGAGTCGTTGCTGGTCATAAGTAACGAAACACCTACGGTCCAATTTCGAAAACAGCGGACAACGTCTAAGATACTCGGTGCGGCGCCGAATCGACAGTCCACGGACGAGTTCGATCGATCCGCCTGCGAAACCCGCAGCCTCCTCACTTTTCGGGAAAAGCCTCCAACCCTTGAAAGGAATTGTGGATGAATCGACTATTTGCGGTCGGTAGGACCAGCCTGACCCGCCTTTTCATGTCCGGCCTGTTGGCGGTTTTGCCCTTGGTATTGACCGTGGCGATCATCGGTTGGGTTGCCAACTTTCTGCGTAGTTACTTGGGCCCCGACACAATGGTGGGCGAACTGATTCGGTCCCTGGGCGTGCAACTGGATGCGGGAGCCCAGGGAACCGCCGCGTATTTGCTGGGGGTGGTGGTCGTGGTCGCGGCTCTGATTGGCCTCGGCATTTTGTTCGAATTGGGTGCCAAGCAGATCTACCAATCGACCTTGGAATGGGTCATGAAAAAAATCCCACTCGTTGGCAATCTCTATGGCAGTTTGAGGCAATTGATCGAGTTGTTCGACAAGTCCGAACAAACCGAACTCAAGGCCATGAGCGTCGTGTACTGTTACTTTGGAAGCTTGGAAGGTTCGGGTGTGTTGGCCCTGATGCCGTCCTCCGAAGTGATCGAGATCGAAGGTCGGGGACATCATGTGGTCATCATACCCACCGCGCCCGTCCCGTTTGGCGGTGGGCTCATCTTTTTTCCGGTCGAACATGTACGCAAGGTCGATATGACCGTGGATCAATTTGTTAGTATTTATGTCTCGATGGGAGTGACGACTCCCGAGTTTTTTGCGAAGAAGAAGCTTGGGGAAAACGCGATCAAGTCGGAGCCAAAATCTCCGCCGACCAAGCCCTAATATCGAGTTCGTTTGAAATCGATTCTTTGTTCGTTCCGTAACTTGGACCTTGGGAGCTGGGGACGTTATGTTTCAGAATCTCTTTCGCAAAGTTTCTGCCGCTCCAACCAATCCTGCTGCCGCAGCCACGGTCCGCGAATTCGATATCGCCGACTTATACCGCGGGCCAGTCGCGTTGCCAGGATCGGAAGGACCGACCGGATTACCACTCGACGAAAAATTGCGGCAAGCTTATTTCTGGATTGTGAATCACGCAGTAATCAGTCCGTTTTACGACATCGAGTACAACGAAGACCCACCGCAGGTCTTTGAGTTTGGCGATCGCCGCAATCGCGTGGTGCTGCCGTCCGGGCAAAGCTACTGCAGTTTTGTGCTCATGCCTTTGTTGACATTCGCGGTTCGCGCGAAGTGTTTGTTGGTCGGTGGCCCCGGTCGTGGCAAGACCACGAGCGCGGTCCTGATGGGCGTCTTGGCCGGCTACCCCATTCGCGAAGTCCATCGCGCGATTCAAAAAGGCCAGCCGCAAATGACGATCTCCGACCTGTTGGGCAGTCCGCTCCCCGGCGACTTGGTCAAAGCGCAAAGCATCGACCAAATTGGCATCGCGTGGCGGAAATGGCTCAACATGCGAGTGAAGATCATCGATGAATACAATCGCATTCCCACGCGAACCCAGTCGGCTCTGCTGACGCTGATGTCGGACAACTATGCCGAGCTTTATGACCAAACGTTTGAATGCCCAGAAGCGGCGTGGTATTTGACTGCCAATGATGATGCCGGCGGGGGAACATACCAAGTGATTGAAGCCCTGCGCGATCGGATCGATATCGTCGTCAAGGCACTCCATTTCAATAGCCGTTTTCTCAGCGATTTGCTGCAACGTGTCGAAGCAAAGATGCGTCCCGAGGAAATGGTGCCAGCCGAGATCTTGTTTACGGCTGAAGAAAGCGATCGACTGACTCGCGAAATTCGCACGATCCCAATTCCCAAAGGTGTCCTCCGCCGACTCGAATTTTTCGTCAGTCAATTCGAGTACTGCGAATCCGCTGCCCAACAATTCGAGTACAAAACCAAAGACACGGTCAAATTGGCAGCAATCGATTGGCATACGGTCGCCGCTCGCGAAACCGGCAAAGACAAACTCAAGGATGTCGGTGCTCAGACGCGCAATGGCATTTCCGTCCGGGCCATCATGACCATCTTGAACTTTGTGAAAGCGCTGACGTATTTTCGCGGGCACCACGAGGTTTCGCTGGAAGACCTCCGCCAAATTCTGCCGTTTGTGTTGCACGACAAGTTGGTCGCGGACTCCGATTGCCCATTCTTTGAAAGCGGCGATAACGCCACCTTGCGTTCGGATAAAGTGGCTTGGATTCGGCAGATGTTTGACATGGCGTGCGCCGAATACAACCGCCTGCAACTGGATACCGAAGATCCCGTTACCAAGTTGACGGATCAATTCGAATTGGGCCTGGATGGGATCGATCAACGCGAGGTCCGCAAACGCCTGGTGGAGATCGAGCGCATTCTCAAACTATGGAGTGGGTCTCGCAAGTTCTACGGTCATTTGTACGACGACGTTCTCAAATTAAAGTATCTTCATCAACGGTATACCAACTATTTGCGCTGGTTGAATTGGAAGGAATGAGCGATGGTCGCCATCGAAATCGTGAAGGCGGACGTGGTCGATGTGGACGCAGAGGTGTTGTTGCTCAAGCACGCCTATGGCTTTCACGGCGCTGATGAAAGCGTCTTTCTACGTCTCGAACAAGCGACGATCGTCCCAGCAGATTTTGCGGTGGATGAAGGGCAATCGATTTGCGTGACAACGAACGGTGCCGTCGCGGCGCGACAGGCACTGTTCATCGGCACATGTCGCCTCGGCAAATTTCGCTATCGGGAAATTCGGCGCTTCGCGCGGCTGGCGATCGAACTTATCGCTATGCAGAATACGAATGTGCCAACGATTGCGACAACCATTCATGGGGCCGGATACGGGCTCGATGTGGAAGAATCGTTCCAAGCCATGATCATGGGCTTTCAGCAAGGCTTGGCCGAATTCCCAATCCCCAGTTTGCAAAAAATCATCTTTGTGGAACGACACCCTCGGCGATTTGAGATCCTCGAGGGCGTCTCCTCGGACATGCACTTGGTCAACCCCAAGTCGCTCCCTTTGCAACACTCTGCAAACACGTCGGTCGCTCCTTCCGCCACAACCATGCCTTTGCCGGCGATGGAAACGGCTTCGCCACCGCCAGAAACGAAACGCATCGCCTTTGTGGCCATGCCCTTTTCCGAAGCGTTTGAAGACGTCTATCAATTTGGGATTTACCAAACCGTGCGCAAGTGTGGACTCGTCTGTGAAAAAGTGGACGAATCTTTGTACGCCGGAAGTATCGTGGAACGGATCATGGACGGGATTCGCAATTGCGAGTTTGTGATTGCCGATCTGACCGAAGAACGCCCCAACGTCTATTTGGAAGTCGGATTCGCTTGGGGCTTGAACAAACCCGTGGTACTGATTGCCCGCGAAGGGCAGCGACTGCACTTCGATCTAAGTCATCACAAGTGCCTGTTTTACTCGACCATTGGAAAACTGGCCGACCAGTTGGAGAAAGTCATTCGCGACTTGTTCTTGAGCAAATCACCATCCAACTCGACGTGGGAGAGATGAATTGATCTCCGAAATTGGTCAGACGTTACTGGAAGAGAATCGCGACTCGCTAAATGAACGATTTCGCAAGAGTCGGGCCCAGGGAAGTAAATTGGATTCCGCGGAGTGGCTAGACCACGTTCGCAGGCGCATCTTGCCAATCGTCGATCGAGTGCATGTTCAACTGCCCGAGCGTGCCAATCGCGTGTTGAATGAACTTTATGACGTCTCGTTGGAGTTGTTTTCGGCGGGCTGTTTTGCCGAAACTTCTGGCCAAGTTTCGGTTTCGTTAGGGCAGTTGTGGGAATCGAGTATTCCCGCACTGGCCGGGATCGTGGCTCGTGACCCACGCCGTGTCGCGGGAAGTCTCAGCAACGCCGTCGTGACGTTGGCGCTTGCTCCGTCGTCGGTTCTGCCGCGTTGGCTGCAACTCATCACGGCCGCGGGCCCCCAATGCGAATCGGTCGAACAACTCCTGCGCGTGGGCTCGGTTGCGGCTTGGCTGGCCGGGCTGCCCGAATATCGCGCGGCGGCGCTTCGACATGGTCGCCTTTTGCCCGCCCGTTTGGTGAGGGAACTCTTACGACTGCGGGCTGGCACCGTGGATCGCGAAGTGTCGGCGGTTTTGGACGCGTTCGAGCAAGATCCGTGGGGCAACCTTTCGCTTTCGACATCTGGCAACTCGACGATTCGATTGGTCGCAACCTGCGGCGCGTTTCGCGGGTTTTCAGGTCTATTTCTTTATCCCCCGCGAGTGTCGTGCGAAAATCAATCTTTGTTCGTTGGCGACTCCATCAACCGCTGGCAGATCAGCGCGGATGCGTTCGGCCAGTCGTTTCACCGCGCTGATGGATCACAAGCGGTTTCGCCAGCGGCAAAGGTCTCGAATGTCGTTAAGATCGACGCAAAAGGACTAGTGACCTGGGGACACCAACAACAATCCTTTCCGGAATTGGCCGATTGCAGCAGTCAGGCATTTGATGGGCGGACACTGGCTGTGACATTGCCCAATTCGTTTCATGTCTATCTCTTGGCCCAAGCTTCCGCGGGGTGAATCGAAGGTCCATGAGCCCGCAACCACCACCAACCGAGTTGACGGAACTTGAACAACAATGGCGAACGGCTTGGCCCGCCGCCTTAGCGGACTGGAGCTCGTACGTGCAACTGCGCGAACCCACCTTTTGCTTCACCAGCGCTGATGAACAACGCGAGCAACTGTCGGGGTCGTTTGCGATGATTCGCTTGAACGATCATACGATTGTCATCAGCTTGGCGCAAATTGCCCAACAAGGATTGGAATCATTCGCCCAAGAAATCTTGGCTCACGAAATTGGACATCACGTGTATTGCCCGGCGGATCTGACCGACAACGCGCGATTGTTGGCTCGGATTCGCCGCGGCTTACCCAGCTGCGAATCGTATGCCCCAATGGTGGCGAACTTGTACGCCGATTTGTTGATCAACGATCGACTACAACGGCAGTGTGGTCGCGACATGGCAGGTGTTTATCGGAAGCTAAAGGATAATGAACCGTCAGGAAAATTGTGGCAGCTTTACATGCGCATGTACGAACTGCTGTGGAATCTGCCACGAGGGACGTTGGTTCAAGGGGAATTCGACTCCCGTTTGAATCAAGATGCGGTGTTGGGCTCGCGATTGATTCGTGTCTATCAACGCGATTGGCTGTATGGCGGAGGGCGGTTTGCCTGCCTGTTGTTGCCGTACGTTACGGAAACCGCCGAGGCGGATCAACAACGGTTCCGCGCGTGGTGCGACACGATTCAGGCGGGCGGCGGCGAAATCCCCGACGGTTTGGCGGAACTTGAAGACGACGAACTGAGCGGAAACATCCATCCCGCCGAAGACCCCATTTTGTCAGGCCTAGATCCGATCGATCGCGGTGAACTAGCGGGACAAGGACGCGGGAAAGTCCGCAGCGAGAACTCGGGCCGCAAGTCGCTGAAGTCGTATCGAGACCCGTTTGAATACGGCGAGATCTTGAAGGCCGCTGGAGTCAAACTTAACGAACGAGAAATCGCGGTGCGCTATTACCGCGAACGAGCCGTCCCGTATTTGATTCCGTTTCCGGCTCGCCAGTCCGCCCCAGCGATGGACGTGATCCCCGAAGGCCTCGAATTATGGGACACAGGCTTGGACTTGTCGCGAGTGGATTGGCTGGGCACGCTGATGACCAGCCCCGTGGTGGTGCCGGGCGTTACCACACTTCAGCGGATCGAAGGGGAAGCACCGGGCCATGAGCCCAAGTCCATTCCTGTAGACTTGTACTTGGGCATTGATTGCAGTGGTTCGATGGGCGACCCGGCGCGGCAGTTGTCCTATCCGGTGTTGGCGGGAACGGTCATGGCCTTGTCCGCGTTGCGATCCGGAGCCTTCGTGAAAGTGGTACTGTCGGGTGAGCCCGGTCGATCTATTAGCACGGATGGGTTTATTCGCAATCAAAACGAGATCATGCAAATGATGTTGAACTACTTGGGCACGGGTTACTCGTTTGGAATCCATCGATTGGCCGAGACCTTTCAAACCAACACCAAGCGCGACCGGCCAGCCCATGTTCTCATCGTCAGTGATTACGACATGTTCACGATGCTGAATGAAAAAGGCGACGAGCGATTGGGGTGGGACGTTGCTCGGGAAGCGGTCCATGCCTGCCGTGGAGGGGCCACGTATGTCTTGCAACTGCCCGGCTACGACGGACACAGTCAACAATATGGGCCACAAATCGACCGCATGCGGGCGGATGGTTGGGATGTCCACTTGGTGAACTCGATGGAAGAGCTGTTGGTATTTGCCCGAGAGTTTTGTCGGCGCCACTACTCGCAGTCCAAGCTGCCACTCGAACAGATCGTGGCGACACCAGAAAAAGGAAAAAGATAATGTCGGAGCCAGGCCCCGTCTTGGAGTCGTTATTACGACGATTGAGTGAATGCCCGCCGGAGTTCTGCGAAACCTGCACCGCCGCGCATGGGGGTGCTCAGGTCGCGGCCATCATGGCCGACCATGGTCGAGCTTACGGGCACCAATTCCTCACGCCCGATCGCAGACAATGGTTGAAGCAATTGGGGCAACCCGTTCGTGCTTACAAGCAAAAGGTTCGTTATTGGGGCTTGCTGAGCGTCACGACATGGCTCTTGCATGACGAGTGGTTCCTTGCTCGCCCCAACTTGGCCGATCTGGGTTGGGAATGGCAGACGGGCGAGCGACTCCAACAACTGGCCGAATTGGTTCGCCCGGAACTGTTCACCTCCGACCCGGACCGGCGCGAAGAATTGGCGCGACTTTGCCTCGCTGCTCATCAGCTCGAACCAGCCAACGAGACCGTCCTGCAAGCTCGCGATCGACTGCAGACACTCGACAGTGTGGAACGGCAGCGCATTCTCGCGGCGACGGCGTCGGCCGAACGACGGGCGCGAGAAGTACGCGAAGCGATGGCTCGCAAGCAAGCCCTGGAATCAGCCAGTCGCTACGGAGAGTAGTTCATCAACAAGGAATCGCGACATGTATCCCGAACTAACTGAAGCGGAACGATTTCCACGCTTGAGCCCACGTGGTCGCCAGTTCCTTCACGCGATGCGGCAACATCCTCACGCGCCCATCTGGAATTGGCCCAATGGCGAGCAATTGAACGATGCAGGTTTGGCACGCGTGCAACAATTTGCCAATCGCTTGCAAAGCGCCACACCGATCGATTCACTGGAGGAACCCGACTGGTTGACGGCGCATGTGGACTACTGCCTGACGGAGGTGCCGTTCTACCGGCAACGCTCGCGGGTGGGGACGCGATTTGATGACCTGCCAACGTGTGCTCGTTCGGACATGGCGCCGCAAGTTTGGCAGTTTGTCCCCGACGATCAGCCTTTGGACGAACTGATTGCATTTTCCAGCAGTGGAACGACGGGGCAACCCATGCGAACGCCGCACCATCCGTATTCGGCGGCTTGCGGTGTGCCGTTGATGGAGCATGCAATTCAGAATCTGGTGGGCGTGAAGTTTCGGCGCGGCCCCGGCGAAGTGGCGCTGCACCATTTCGCAGCTTATCCTGACGCATTTACCACAGCCATCGTGGTCTCTTATTTGGAAGAAGCCGGTTGTATCCGCGTGAACTTGGACCCGTCGGCCTGGAGAAATCCCAACGATTGCGTCGCTTATCTGCAACATTGGCAAGCGCCGATTTGGTTGGGTGATCCCGTTGCTTTTGGGGCCTTGGAACGTTTGGAGTTAGCTCAACCTCCACAGGCGATTCTTTCTA
This sequence comes from Planctomycetaceae bacterium, assembly GCA_016795075.1. GTDB lineage: Bacteria > Planctomycetota > Planctomycetia > Pirellulales > Pirellulaceae > M30B19. Next base: position 21,111 of record JAEUIP010000045.1, read on the forward strand.
GCATCCTGCAACTTTCCGACGGCTACGCGCGACATCTGCAAGAACGATACGGATGTCCGGTCTTGGACTTCTACGCCATGACCGAAGCGGGCTTGGTGGCGGTGCGGGACGAGTCGGGGCATCGGATTTTGCCACCGGATTTGTTCGTCGAAATTTTGGACGATGCGGGCAATCGCTGTGCGCCCGGAGTTCGCGGTGAAATCACGCTGACCGGTGGAAGGAACCCGTTCTTGCCGTTGTTGCGTTACCGTACCGGCGATTACGCCGCGTTGCAAATCGTCGGTGGTCATCGCATCTTGCTGGATTTGATCGGCCGAGACCCCGTCGAATATCTTGCGGAATCCGGGGAGGTGGTTCACAGTATGCAAATCACTCGATTGATGCGGCGATTCCCGGTGCGACGATACGAGCTGAAACCCGTCACGAACGGTTACGAAGTTGAACTAGCGGGCGACGTTGATTTGCGAGCGGTGGAACGCGAATTACGCCATCTTTTCGGCGACCGTCTCGTGTCGATCAACGCATCTTTGTAAGTCCTGCAATCGCTTAGGAGGCTTTTATCACATGTCGAACCCCTACACCAACCCGTACGCCAGTCCGATGTCGCAACCGCAATACCAGGGCATGCGTGCCCCCAACGACAAACCTGCGGCGATCACGGTGTTTGGAATTCTAAACCTCGTCTTTGGCGCGATGGGGTTGTGCAATCTTGGATTCAGCCTGTTGGGTTTTGCGGTGATGATGGGCAGCATGCCCAATCGGGGGCAAAATCCGTTTGCGGACGATCCGTTTGGCATCGCGTTTAACGTGGCGGCTTTGGCAATCAGCACGGTCGGTACCATCACCATCATTACGGGTGGCATCCTCCTGTTGCAAGACAAAGACTTGGGTCGAGTTCTAACCATTTTCTACGGGTGGCTCTCACTGGGTTTTGGTTTGGTTTCGCTATTTGTCGTCGCCATCATGATCCTTCGCTCGCCACCGATCCCCGATGCACAAGGAGCGGAGGCGACCGGCTTTTTGATTGGCGCGGTGGCCGCAGCGTCCTGCTTCGGCATCTTAGGCTTGATCTATCCGGGACTCGCAATCTTTTTTATGACCCGAGAAAATGTCAAAGCCTATTTGAAGCAAGGTAAATAGCCTTATCCCTTTGTGGTCTTCGCCGATCAAAAAGCGAATCGACTACTGCCATCGTGACCAGCGTGTCCCATTTTCCGGCGAAGTCGAAGCGGGACAACGAAGCGGTTCGAACCCGATACTTTTTTTGGGTGAACCATGTAGAATAGGACGCGACATCCTGACCGCTTGTTTTTCCGAGTGGGCTCAAGCGAACCAAATCTGCCGAGGAATTGAAGAAGGCCAAACTGCATGTCGAATCCATACGCCAGTCCCATGTCCCAACCGCAATACGGCGGCCTGCCAACACCGAACGACAAGCCAACCGTGATTACCGTGTTCGGAATTCTTAACCTGGTGTTTGGAGTGTTCGGAATTTGTGGGATCGGCGCGAGTATTTTCTTCTTGACGGCTCTGGCGAATAATCCTGGATTCCAACAACCCCCCAATCCTATCTTGGAGCACCCGATCGGCTACGTTTGGAACATTGTGGGGTTGGTGGTTGGATCATGCAACACGTTCCTGATGATCGCTGGTGGAATTCTACTGCTGATGAACAAAGACCTGGGGCGGCTGTTGACCGTTTTGTACGGTTATCTCACGATTGGTTTTGGAATCGTTGGGATGGTCGTGATGGGCATCATCATGTTCGGCGTTTTCAACGAAGCTATGGGTGACCAAGAACGAATGACGGCTGTCATCGGCTTGGTTGGAGGATCGTGTGGCGGTGTGCTCGGGTTGATTTACCCCGCTCTCGCGATCTTCTTTTTGTCGCGTGACAACGTCAAAGAGTATCTAAAACGAGCCCAGTGATTTCTCCACCTGTGGGCTTCACGAAAGAATCTGCGAATGACGAAGATCGGCTTCAGTTGTGTTGTATTCGGATTGGCAATCATCTTTGGCGCACCGGCGTGGGGCGCTCCGCAAGGAGAGTCACAAGAAAAGTCATCAGACGTTGTGGGTTCGAAAGTTGAAACCACGGATGATGCGTGGATTCAACTGTTCAATGGTCGGGATTTGACCGGTTGGACTCCGAAAATTCGGCATTGCCCACTGGGAGAGAATTTTGGCGAGACCTTTCAGGTTGCGGATGGCGTGCTAAAAGTTGTTTACGATCCACAACATTATCCAAAGTTCAACGAACGCTTCGGGCACTTGTTTTACGCTCAGCCCTATTCGAACTACCGCTTGCGGGCGGAATACCGGTTCGTGGGGCAGCAGTGCACCGACGGACCGGGCTGGGCGGTTCGCAACAACGGCCTGATGCTGCATTGCCAAGACCCCAAAACAATGACGATCGACCAGGATTTCCCGGCCTCGATTGAAGTCCAATTGTTGGGTGGTGACGGGAACAATCAACGAACGACCGCCAACTTGTGTACACCCGGAACCAATGTTGTCCTGAACGGGAAGTTATTCCTGCCACACTGCACCAGTTCAAAATCCAAGACCTATCATGGCGAGCAATGGGTGACCATTGAAGTCGAAGTCCATGGCGGAAAGTCGATCAAGCATTGGATGGACGGGGAAGTGGTGCTGGAGTACACCGAACCACAATTGGATCCGCGCGATGCCGGTGCGAAGCTATTGATCGAGCAACGCGGCGGCGAGTTATTGCTCCAAGAAGGCTATATTTCCATTCAAGCCGAAAGCGCCCCAATCGAGTTCCGCAAGATCGAACTATTGCCACTACCCTCCACAAAGGCGAAGGAATAGCGTGCTCGTTGGAGTCAAGGCGATTCTTGTGCATTTGACTTTGCGTCGAGAAAGTTGTTTACCATCGGAACTATAACTGAGCCTCGCTGCATTAGCGTTACGTGCGTCGTGTCCGGCAAGATGGCCAGCCTTGATTCGGGTCTAGGCCGCATGTCACCGTGTATTTCACCGCCCTTCAGACGAAACATTTCTGCGACGTGCTCGAGTCGAATGCCATCAACGTCACCGTGAATTAAAAAATATTGGTGACTTGGTGGCCGCAAGCTCTTCCGCGCGGATGTCGGCCCCTTGAGTCGAACTTGAGATGATCCGTTGCACGAATCGTGGAAAGTCGTCGGGAGTTGGGCTGAGTTTCTTGTATTCGACTTCCAATGGTGAGCCCTTGAAGGCCTCCGCGGTGATATTGGCAATCGCTTCCTGTCCTTCCGTCACCATACCGTCCCGACGAAACACGGAGGATATTACTACCACCTTTCGCACTTTGTCGGGATGGCGAATCGCACATTGCATCGCCAC
>JAEUIP010000460.1 GCA_016795075.1 Planctomycetaceae bacterium
ACCGCCGAACGGTTGCTGGCGATTGCGGATGCGTTGTAGTGCCTCGTCGACAGCATCCAACAGGTCGGCCCGCACCATGCTGATCTCGTCGATGACCAACAAGTCGAGGCTCTGAATCAAACGAATTTTTTCTTGGCGAAAGCGAGGCTGGGGCGTGGCCAACTTGCGATCCACGCCTGGCAAATGCAAACCCAACGAAATCTGAAACAGCGAATGGATCGTCATCCCGCCGGCATTGATGGCCGCCACACCCGTCGGAGCCACAACCGCCATTCGCTTCAAGCGATCCGCTTTTAATTGGTGCAAGAAGGTGGTCTTGCCACTTCCGGCCTTCCCCGTCAGAAACACATGCTTGTTCGTGTTTCTAACGAAATCCGATGCCATCTCCAGTTCAGGATTGGTTTGTAAGTTCATGGAAGCCCCCGATTCGGTATGTGGAACGAGCGATGCGATGAGCCAAGGTCTGCCCGTACCCGCCCGAAGCATACGTAACGCACAACGCTGGCGACCAATCGCCGTGTTCACCAGACCTCACGCATACGTGGACTGGTACACCGTGGCGATAACTCGCGGAGCGTGAAGGCCAACAACCCATTCGATGCAGGATCACACGCTGCCTTGGCATTGGTAAACGGCTACGATAACTCGGCGAACGAGCCTAAGCTTTCCGCACTGAGAATACCCGTTTTTCGGTCCGAAGCAACAGTCGCTGGGGTGCGAGCGCCGGGGAGGCCATGAACATCTCGCCCAGGTTGATGGTTTCTTCCACATCAAAGACATCGCCGGCAGGGATGACGTAGATATCGCCCTGCTCGCTAGCTACATAGATCTTCCCGTTGTACGCCCAAGGTGACGTCGTGAAGTCGGCACCGGACGACTTGATGCGATTCTTGTAGGACTCCTCGCCTGTGGCTAGATCCAAACGAGTCAGGATGCCATTGTCACTCAGGATGTACAGCCCGCCATCGTAGACCAACGGAGTCGGAATGTAAGATGTCGCGCGTGACTTGGACCATGCGACAAAGTCGCTCGACGTCGCACCCTTTTCCATCGTGATGTCACCGGTAGCACCGGGCCGAATGACGTACATCGGCATTGGGGCGCCTCCGTTGACGATCAACTGATCATCGATCGCAAAAGGGCTGGCGGCCGGTCCAGGTCGCATGCCGTTCATGCGCCACAGTTCTTTTCCGTCCAGGTCGTACGAGACCAATCGGCCAGGTCCAATGGTGACGATCTCGGTACGCTGACTGTTCTTCCACAAAAACGGTGTGGTCCACCCTGAGGCTTGCATCGGTTTTTCGCCTTCGGGAAAATCTCCGCGAGCCACTTCCCAAAGCGGCTCGCCATCCGTCGCTCGGAAGGCCGCCAGATAAGAGGCTTCTTCATTGTCGTTGAGCACGATCACTCGATCTTCCGCCAGTAACGGCGAGCTACCCGTTCCAAAATTCAAGTAGATTGGACGATTTGGCAAATCGCGTTTCCAAACCAACTGACCTGCGAAATCGTAAGCAAACAAGCCCAGATTCGGCACGTGGATGTAGACTCGTTGGCCATCGGTCACGGGCGTCTCGGAGCTAAAACTATTCTTGCGATGACGACCACCCGGTGGTTTGCCTTTGTGATATTCTTGCTGCCATTGCTTGACACCGGTTTCCAAATCCAAACAGATCAGCACATAGGTTAACGAAACATTTTCCGGCATCTCGAAGTCGCGTTCTTCCAACTTCTTGATGATCTCTTCTTGCGATAAACCTTGAGCCGACAGTTCCGCCAAGTACTTATTGCTGTAATCCGTTCCGACTTCGGCAGGTTTCATTTCGCCTTCCGCAATCACTGACGTCACGAATACTTTCCCACCTGCGATAATCGGAGAAGACCAACCGCGACCGGGGATATCCACCGACCACTCCACATCGTCTTGCGGCGACCATTTCGTCGGCAATTGCAAATCGTCACCGATGGGATTGCACATCGGTCCGCGGAACTGCGGCCATGTCAGATCGACCGTTTGCCCCCAAGTCCATGACAAACAGGCCAAGTTAAGACCAACCACCAAGCTGCATGTCGCGAGCGATTTCTTCATCGTGTTCTATCTACTTTCATCGTCTAAGTTGGCCTGCTGGCGAAGCCGCTTACGGTTTGTTTCTGTTTAACCGTCAGCCGCCGGCGTACGAGGAGATCGACTTCACGCGGGGAGCTCTACCGCTGCCGCGTACCGTTTCCGAAAGCTTACTCCGCCGAATCTGGGCTCACAACAGCCATTCGAACAATGTTCGAAGTTATTGGAGTCGCGTGCTTAGGAGTGGCTATTGGTTGCTTACGCGGGTAAAATTCTTTCTGGGAATCGATATCGAAATCTTCGAGGAGCCATGATGCCATTTCGGCGAATCTTGCACCGATTTTTGAACTTTTTGGGCCTCTGGGGTGCTCTGTGGCTGGCGTATCCCTCCGTTCTTGGCGGCCACGAACCGACAAATTTGGCCCAACACAAGAACGTGCTGCTCATTTGCATCGATGACTTGCGACCCGAACTCCATTGTTATGGAGCGGCCTACATCCATTCGCCAAACATTGATGGATTGGCGCGCGAGTCCGTCCGCTTTGCAAGGCACTATGTTCAAGCCCCCACTTGCGGCGCTTCACGTTTCGCTTTGCTAACAGGCCGATACGGGAGTCCAGGGAATGACGCCTTGTTTCAACGCGCCTTCGCAATGCGGGCTGGTGAAAACGTGCCGCCGAGTCTTCCACAATGGTTTCGCCAGCATGGTTACACGACTGTCGCGGTTGGCAAGGTCTCCCACCATCCCGGCGGCAGAGGGGGGCCCGACTGGGATGATCCTCAGCAGTTGGAAATGCCCGAAAGCTGGGATCGACAATTTTCGCCGTCCGGGCCTTGGCTGCACCCGCGTGGCTGGATGCACGGTTTGGCTCACGGTGAAATTCGCACCGATGCTTCTCAAATGGATGTATACCAAAGCGAGGATGGCGACGACTCGATCTATCCCGACGGCATCACTGTACCCGAAGCGTTGCGCGAAATCGAAGTCTTGGCGAACGCCGGGAAACCATTTCTCTTGGCCTGCGGGATCCTTCGTCCTCACTTGCCATTTGGGGCTCCAGAAGCTTATCTGACTCCGTACCTCAATAATCCACTACCACCGATCGCTCATCCTGAGAAACCCGCTGGGCAGACGACCTGGCATGCGTCCGCGGAATTCAAGCGTTACCAGCGTTGGGGGCGCGATCCCAATCTCGACCCGGAGTTCGCAGACCAAGTTCGCAAACATTATGCCGCCTGCGTTTCTTATGCCGATGCTCAAGTGGGCAAACTGATCTCCAAGTTGAAGGAACGAGGACTATGGGAAAACACCGTCATCGTGTTATGGGGAGATCATGGGTGGC
>JAEUIP010000461.1 GCA_016795075.1 Planctomycetaceae bacterium
CACCGCAAGTTTCCGGGTGATTTGCAGTTGATCACGAATTTGTGCGACGGTTAGACCGCCGTGTTCCGCAAACATTGGCAGCAGCGATTCCCATGCCGCTTGGAAGGTCTCTTGTGACAAGTAGGTTTGCGCGTCAATGCGAATCAAATCTCCACTTTCAGCAGCCATTTTCAAAAGATCTTCGACATCTTGTTTGTTCTTGATCGCTAACCCAATGCACTGCTCGATTGTGGGTGGCTGAAGCCCGGCGGTCCGAAACGTTTGCAATAGTTGCTCCAGTAGCTTGGACTGATTCTTGGTCAGATTGGGGCCCCGATCCGGTAGCCCGATTCCGTTTGCCGAACGACGTAATTTGTGCGATTGCTGCAGTCTTTTCAAGAGTGCGGTCACGATGACCAGAGGCAAGAAATGCAAATGCCGTTCAACCATCGCCACGTCGATGAACCATCGCTTGGGTTGCAGCGTATGTTGTTGATCCAAGAACTTCAAGACGATCGCCTCCAACTTTTGCAGTCGCTCGGGATGATAGACCCATTCCGACGTTCCGTCACGAATGATGGTCATTTGCCCGAGGCATGCATCTCGAACACTCGTCCATTGATCGTCGGCGATCGCCAATCGCGTTTGCATGTGCGAACCAGGCGAGCGTCCGTTCCATGAGAAATACATCGCAGCTGACAGTCGCGCGACCGGGTCGTCGGATGCCATTTGCTGCAACATCGCCAAGTCCCGCGAATCCGGTCGAGCCAATCGAGGAAGGCTGGGGTCCAACACGATCGCATGCCCCAGTGTCTCAACGGGTGATGGGCGACGAATCACCATATGTTGCCCCCAGTTGGCGAGCACCGGGTGGTCCAGCAACAGCTGGGCCAAGATGCGTTGCCCCGGCGCTAATAACTTGATGGGAGCCGGATGCTGCATCTTTGTTTCTAACGAGATTCCGAGTGCCGAGTTTTCCGATTGGGCATCCGCTGCGCCCTGGGCCGAAGTACCCGAGTCGGCACTTGTCTGTTCTGAATCGGACTCCAGCGCCAACCGGTCACGAACTTGCAGGAAGCGGACCTTTCCTAGAACCACATGAGTCGCCAAATGCACGCGAATCGATTGATGATCGTGAATACCGTCCGGCAATTGCGTGGCGGCCGAAAGTTCCACGGTCAAACATTCACTGGCCGCTAGTTGTCCCGGAGCCACCAACTGAAATCCACGTTGGACTTCCTCTACTGAAACCCCCGCCAAATTGACGGCAGCGCGTTGACCCCGCACGACTCGTTCCACACCTCGATCGTGCGACTGCAATTGACGGACTCGAAACTCCCGATCCGGCCACTCCGGCAAAATCTGGACCGATTCCCCGACCGACAATTGGCCGTGTGTGACGCTTCCGGTCACCACGGTTCCGTGCCCCGGAATGGAAAACACGCGATCAATGGGCATCCGGAACGGTTGGTCAATTCGCGGAGCTCGGGCAGCCGAGGCTACTGCCCCGGCGGATCGCAATGCCGCTCTTAGTTCGTTCAAACCAGCGCCCGTCACCGCCGAGGTTCGGACGAGTGGTGCATCCGCCAAGAAGCTGCCCTGCACCAAATCGCGAACATCTTGTTCCACCAACTCTAGCCATTCCGGGTCCACGCGATCACATTTCGTCAACACAACAACGCCGGCTGGTAAATCGAGAAACTTCAAGATCTCAAGATGCTCCCGAGTCTGTTGGTTGATCGAATCATCGGCAGCGACAACCAACATGACGAGATCGACGCCGGTTGAACCCGCCAACATCGTGCGGACGAATCTTTGATGTCCTGGAACATCAACAATCCCAAACTCATACGGAGGGCACGAAAGATGCGCAAACCCCAGCTCGATTGTGATCCCCCGCTTTTGTTCCTCGGGCAAGCGGTCGGTGTTGGTCCCGGTCAAGGCCTTCACCAACGACGTCTTGCCGTGGTCGATATGTCCCGCCGTGCCCAAGATCAAATATTGCGGAACGGTTGGTTCGGAGTCGTCCATTCAAATCAACCATTCGTCAAAAAAGCCGCAATGTTCAACTTCGCTTGTACGGGTTATTCCACGGCTGCGACGGTTGACTTGGCGGTTGATAAGTCGAACCACCGTACGGCGATTGGCCATACGCCGAATAACGATTGTTCTTCTTCGTGGACTCTTTGATAATGAAAAAAACGATGCCGCCCACAATCAACAGAATGGACAGAAAAAATCCAATTCCCGCGACGACAATCAAACCAATCTCGCTTTGCATTCGAGCCTGCTGCCCGCCGGTGCCTTGGTTCGACCTGGAAGGAAGATTAGAAGAGGCGTTCGAACGTTGGTTGGCGAATGGGTCGTCCGGAAGCGTCGAAACCGACGTATTCGTGAAACGAACTCCACAATGAGGACACTTCGAAATATGATCCGCCGAGAAACGCGAAGTGCCCGTAGCAATGACGCGATCGCAGTTCGAACAAGTGAACTCGTATTCGGGCAAACCAGGGATATCCCGCGAACGTCCGATACTTCCGGGAAGGTCACTCGAGAATGATGGAATGTTCGGTATCGACGGGGTTCGCGGACTCGACGGAAAACCAGGGGGCGAGTTGAAGCCCGGCATCGCAGGAATGCCTGGGTGGGAAGGAATTCCGAAATTGTCGGAACGCCCCGGAATCCGTCCGGGTTGCGCGTGGGCATCGGCCGGTAAAGCCGTTTCTAGTCCAATGACGAATAATACAATCGCGAACAAATTCAAGGTGCGCATGGTAGTTGCCCAATCGATGAAGTGTGACGATGGACCGGAGCCACCCGAGCCCCTCCTAGTGCATGCGCCATCAACAGCACGATATCACCTCTTGCCTGGCTTTTCAACAATAAAAAGGCCGTTTTTCGGAACTTCGTGCGGAACCGCAACAGGGTAGTGGATCGCTCCGCGATCCAACTTGGTTCGCGGAGCGAACCACAACAATGTCGTGGATCGCTCCGCGATCCAACTTAGGTTCGCGGAGCGAACCACTACATTGTCGCGGATCGCTCTGCGCTCCGACTATGGTTCGCGGAGCGAACCACTACAGTGTGCCGCGGTACGCTTTGCGATTCAGCGCTGCTTTCTTGGCGTTTTGGGGCGAGAATGCCGCGGGTGACGGCCCGAGTCCGTGAAGGTTTCTTGACAAGCCGCATGGCGGATCGCTACTTCCTGGGGCTGATTCCACTCCTATAATACGGTCCGATGAATGTTCGGGTCGGAAGAGACGCACCCCCAGTATCGTTGAAAGGACTTTATGATTTCTGGACTCATCAAAAAAGCGTTTGTGTTGGACACAAACGTGGTGCTGCACGACTCCAAATGTCTGGACCGGTTTGGACCCCACGATGTTGTTGTGCCAATTACGGTCATTGAAGAATTGGAT
>JAEUIP010000462.1 GCA_016795075.1 Planctomycetaceae bacterium
CAATCATTTGAAAGGCGATCAAGCTACCAATCGACAATTGGTTATCGGCGACCAGGGCCGCTCCCCAAAAGATCACGACGACCGTCATTAATTTTTCGAAGTACTTGGACAAACTGGTTGCGATGGCACTAATGTGGCCCACGCGAAAATGACTACTGACGGATTGAGCCGAAGTGTCATCCCACTTCTTACGTTGGGCCGGCTCCATGGACAGCGCTTTAACGGTCTGGATCCCGTGAATGGTTTCGACCAACATCGCTTGTCGACCGCCTTCGGCCACATACAGCTCTTCCAAGCGACGACGGTAAGGTCCCAACAAAACCCCAATCGTGATCATCAACAAAACCGCAAAGAACACAACGATCAATGCCAGCTCGGTGCTGTACCAAAACAGCAGCGGGAGAAAAATCACCAAAGCGGTCGAGTCCAACAGCGTCATGAACACACTGCCCGACAAAAACTCTCGAATTTTTGATGATTGCTGCATGTGCTTGGTCAGCACACCGGCCGTGATGTGTTCGAAAAACGTCATCGGCAGGCCAAGCATGTGGCGAAACGTGCGCGTCGAAACACGAATATCCACTTTGCTGGTGGCGTACAGCAAGAGATAACTGCGTAAATACGTCAACACCATGTCGAACACCAAAGCGATGCAGATCCCAATCGTGATCACGCGCAAGGTTTCAACTGCCGAGTTGACCAATACCTTATCGATCACGATTTGGAAATACAGTGGCGTAACAAGTGCGATCAAGTGCAGCACCAACGCCGCGACACCGACATCAAAGAACGTTCGCCATTGCTTGGCAAACTCGGGAATGAACCACGACAATCCGAACGGTTGCTCTTTGTCGAGGATCGAAATTTTGCGTTTCAGGAGCAAGGCTTGGCCGCTCCATTTGCCTTCCAATTGCTCTTGTGTAATGAACAAGAAGCCCTGACCGGCGGCCAGCGGATCGTAGACGGCGACCTTTTGAATCGAAACGCCGTTTTCGCCCATCTCTTCCCGCATACCGACCAAGATCACCCAATTGCCGTTGGATAATCGAGCCATGATGGGCCAAGACTTGCCCGCCTTCCCCAATTGCTTCCAGTTGATGGAGGTGTATTTGGCTTTGAACTTATGATCTTGAGCGATGCGGAGCAACTTGCGGAGGTTGGGCTCCTCATGAGCCAATGAATGATCTTGGGCGATTCGCTCGAAATTCACTTCCGCCCCATGATGCCGCGCAATCAGAGCAAAGCACTTCAACGCCGTATGAGCGGGGGCTGGTTCGCGAGGCGCATCCGAAGTTGTCGGCGCTGCATCTTGGGGCGGTAATGCCGGATTCTCTTCAGTTAGGGGAGGCATAGCGTACAAACCATCCTGGGGAAACACGATCAACCCACGCAAACGCCTCTCTTATGATGCATGGAGAGTCATTTCGCCGATAATTAACACCAAATCCTACGGCATCGTCACCAGTCGAGGCTTATTATACCGGTGAGTCCAATTGTGGCGAACATTTTGATCGTTCCGGCAGTCGACGCAGTCGAACGTCAGCTCCGGCGCGGTTTGGTGGCAACCAGGCACACTTCTTGGCGATTGAAAACGAGTTGCCGCCCGACCGTCTGGGTAAAGCCCCAACTTGCGACTCTTTGCGTCCAATCATGCCAATGTTCCAGCAGCTTGGTGTCGGGAAGTTTGAGCGTCAGCACCAAACCTTTCGGTCGAATCAACGGATGGCGGACCAAGTCTTCGATCGTGTCCAACACGTAGTTTGGTGGCAAATTGGCGTCCGACAAGAGCCAATCACATTGCTTGATATCATGTCGCTTCACCTCCCGACCTCGACGGCGAATGTGGGTGAAGTTGGGATGATTCGCGATGACCGGATCGATCTCGGCCGGGTCGATCCCAATGACCTTCAAATCCTGCTCCAAGAGCCACTGGCAACTACCGCCCGGAGCCGAGCCAATCTCGACACAGGTCTGCCCGGGTCGCAGATCCAATCCCGACCAACTAACCGCCTCTCGGATCTTGAAGTACGCACGGCTGATGGGGGGAACGGCTGCTGGAACCGGTGGGATCACACCACCCGACCAACGTTGGAAGCGATGCTGGACCTGGTGTTGGCCGACGATAATTTGCGTCGGTTCCACCAAGCACAAGTCCAAGATACGTTGTCCCATTTCTGCGTTTTCATTCGCGCGAACATTCGCCGGAACCAAGTTCTTCGCACGCAGGGCTTCGGTCAGATGTAGACAAAACCGTTGCCACCCAAGTGGCAATTCGACGTTGGGGATTCGGCTCCAGTTGGTGGCGGGCATCAGTCCGTCGCGGACCCAAACATGAACCCCATTCCATGGACCCATTTGGGTTTGTTCAGCCGCGGCGACGGTCTGTTCGATCAGGTGGCTCGTGGATGTTGCGTCGCCAAAGCGAGTCACATCTTGAAGCAACGACATAAACTCGCGAGCGCCCAATCTGTTCGGTGCCTTTTCGCTCGCTGGGGAAGAAGTTGGCGGTAACGGCGTCTGCACCGTTACCAGACTCGTGCCGAACGTTCGCGGCAGAATTCCACGTGGGGCCAAGTCGGCCGTTGCTGTCGTGCCGTCCGGCAACTTGAAGGTGACGAGTCCGCGGCGCGAGAAAGCCAGGCGCGCGGCGGGGACTTGAGCCATGTACTCGGCCTTGACCAGCGACTCCATGCCGGCCTGGCACGTGACAAACAGATATTCGGCCATTTTTTTAGTGCCAAATCCAACAGTTAGGTAGCGACTTTTGCAGACGAGCCACTTCGGACTTGCTGATGGCGGTGCCGACGAGCACCAAGCAACGCAATGCTCGAAGATAGTGCAACGGTTTGGTTCCACGATCCGTCACCGGACAGCCCGAAATATCGAGCACTTCGCAGTTGGTCAGATTGACTTGCTGAACCAACGTTCCATCGTTGATGTTCTTGTCTCGCAAGTCCAAAATATTGCGGCTATTTTCTTCGTCTGCCGGATCGTAGGACCAGTTGCGTTTGCGGGCAAAATGCAGAACCCATAACCAAAACGCTCGTTGCCACCACCGCAGATGGTAGTCCAGATTCGAACTTGCTCGGTGACACGCATAAGCCACATACGCATAGAGCAACGCCAGGACTCCCGCGCCAATACTGATACCCAATCGAGCTTCGGGTGGGGACATCATCATCGCCAGACCGTAGATCACACTCAAGAACAAGGCGACCGTGACATGCAACGCAATGGCCAGAAAGATCGGTTTCATGCCACTAAATGCGGTTGTAACCACCCAACGACTAAAGCCGACCGGGTTTTTTAGTTTGAGTGAGGCGTTGACTAAACCAGCAGGTAGGGTCAGATCTGCCAGACACGCCGGACATTTCGGTTGCGGCTC
>JAEUIP010000463.1 GCA_016795075.1 Planctomycetaceae bacterium
CGAGTCGTGGCGGTACCGCGACTATGTCATCGGGTCGATCAACGCCGACAAGCCTTACGACCAGTTTCTTCGAGAGCAGCTTGCCGGTGATGAACTCGACGTCGTGACGGATGAGAGCTTGATCGCGACTGGTTTCGGGCGTCTGGGTGTTTGGGACGACGAGCCGGACGACAAGGAGAATGCGGAGTTTGAACACTACGACGACATGGTTTCGACGACCGGTCAGTCGATGTTGGGTCTGACGATTGGGTGTGCTCGATGTCACGATCACAAGTTTGATCCGTTGCGGCAACGCGACTACTATCAAATTGCCGCAACGTTGGCGGGTGTGCACCAAGAGGTTGATGAACGAAGTGGCATTCAAGTAACGATTGAAGATACGGCGCACCAACGATGGCTCGTGGAACGCGAGCGTTTGCACCAAGAATTGTCGGCGTTCGAAACAGCGTTGCGCGAGCGCTATTTGCTGGGTGAATCGACCCGTGTTGCGGAGGGATTGGTCGCTGCTTACTTGAGCGAAGGCGAGGAAGCCAAGTCGTGGAATTCGTGGTTCAATCCGCAGGAGAGCTCGCAACTCTTGCCCCAACCGAATGGGGCCTGGGTCACGAACCAGCCTGCGTCTCCTTTGATTCGATCGTTATCGTCGGCCAACGAATTCACCGTTGAACTGTGGTTGACGACCCAGACGCTAACGCAACAGGGACCGGCTCGGATAGTCACGATTTCCTTGGATACCGGGCAGCGAAACTTCACGCTGGGTCAACTCGACGATCGGTTTGATGTGCGATTGCGAACAACCAAGACGGATGGCAATGGCTTGCCGTCGACGAGCACGCCCCCCGGTTCGGTTACGACGGCCAAGACGCATGTCGCAGTCACGTTTCGTTCGGGCACGGTGCACGTGTATGTCAACGGACGTCTCGCCGCGGAACAATCGGTCGATGGTGATTTGTCGAATTGGAATGATTCGTTTCGGTTGGCGATTGGCAATGAAGTCACTGGTGACCGAGCCTGGCAAGGACAGGTTCATTTGTTGGCAATCTATCAACGGGCCTTGAGCACCGAAGAAGTGGTCCAACAATTTACGACGGATTCGGCTTCCGTTCGCAACGTAGCACCGGTGTCGCAGTTATTGGGACAAGCGACGGACTCGGAACGAGCGACCTACGAGTCGCTGCAAGGGACGCTGCAACGTCACTTGGCCGCCGAGCCTCCCAAGTCTTTTGTCGGTGTGGCTCATGTTCCGCAATTTCGAGAACCGGAGATCACGTTTGTTTTGGCTCGCGGCAACCCGCGAACGCCGGGCGAGGCGGTGGCTCCGGGGGGACTTGGGCTATTGGCGGCCTGTGGTCTGTCACCTGATTTTGCTTTGCCCAATGACGCCTCGGATGCCGCGCGCCGAGAACGATTGGCGGCCTGGATAAGTAACGCGCAGAATCCTTTGTTGGCTCGGGTGATCGTAAATCGCGTATGGCACTATCACTTTGGACGGGGGATCGTCGATACACCCAGTGACTTTGGCTATTCGGGTGGACGCCCCACTCACCCAGAGCTGTTGGATTTTCTGGCCGGGCGCTTGGTGGAACAAGGTTGGCGACTCAAAGATCTTCAACGTTTGATTGTGACGTCAGCAACTTGGCGGCAAACTTCCGCGCCGCCAGAACATCCGGCGTGGGAAGTCGATGGTGACAATCAATGGCTGTGGCGGGCGAATCGGCGGCGGCTGGATGCCGAATCGGTGCGTGATTCCGTGTTGGCCATCAGCGGGCAGTTGGATCGCCAATTGGGTGGCCCTAGTTATCGCGATCTCGAAGTATCGACGGACGGTCCCAACGTGTTTTTTCGCGACCCCAAGACGGAGATCGAACCGGCGCTGCGACGCCGAGCCATCTATCGCCTATGGGCTCGGTCGGGCAGCCACCCCTTCTTGGATTCGCTCGATTGCGCCGATCCGTCGGTCAGCCAACCGCGACGCGCGGAAACCATCACGCCTGTGCAATCGTTGACGCTCTTGAACAATCCGTTGATGGAATTTGCGGCAGCAAAACTGATCGAGCGACTGACCGTCGAACATGAAGTACCGCATGAATCGGATGCGAAGGCGTTGGAACCGGAAGTCTTGGTATCAAAGTTGTTCCAGAGCATTTTGGGTCGCGAACCCAACACCGAGGAACAAGCGACGTGTGTGCGATTGGCCACGACTCACGGCGCGGTGCATGTGGCAATTGTTCTGTTCAACACCAACGAGTTCATGTTCATCGAGTAAGGAATCGAGATGGAAGCCAAATCCGATCGACGTGAATTCTTGAGCCAGGCTGCCGGAGGCGTGGCATGGATGGCGGCCATGGACTTGTTGCTGCGCGACCGCGCGCTGTTTGCTCAAGACCAACCTGCCAATTCTTCCACGTCCGCGAGTGCGGGCAGCGACGGACTGCATCATCCGGCGCGTGCGAAACATGTCATTCACATTTTCTTGGGTGGTGGCTTGAGCCACTTGGACAGTTTCGATTACAAACCGGAACTCGAAAAGTTTCATGACCGCGAGATGCCCGAATCGTTTGGAGAAGCTGCTCCGTTTATGGGCAAGGCCGGTCGTTTGCATCGGCCGCATTTTGAGTTCAAGCAACGAGGGCAATCGGGCCTATGGGTTTCCGAGTTATTCCCATTTTTGGCCCAGCAAGCTGATGAACTTACCGTCGTTCGCTCGATGGTCGCCGAGACCGCGAACCATATTCCAGGGATCTTTCAGGCCCAAACGGGATTTCGCTTGATGGGGTTTCCAGCGATGGGCGCCTGGTTGTCTTATGGCTTGGGCAGTCTGTCGGAGAATCTGCCGAGCTTTGTGGTGTTGCCGGATGCGCGCGGCATCCCAGCGGATGCCGGCGGCTCGTTCAATTGGTCCAGCGGCTTTTTGCCGGCGCAGCACCAGGGGGTGCCCTTCAACACACGCGGCGGCGCGCCTATTTTGGATTTGCAGCCAGCCGGCCAATGGAGTGCGCAAGTCCAGGTCGATCGTTTGGCGGTGCTGCACGAGCTGAATCGCCAACATCTCGCTACGCAAGAACACTCGGATGTTTTGGCGGCTCGGATTCAAAGTTATGAGTTGGCCAAGATGCAGGCAGAAGTTCCTGCCGCGATGGACATCAACGCGGAGCCGGGACATGTCACTCGAGCCTATGGCATCGACCGCGACGAATGCCGAGACATGGCTCGCAACTGCCTGGCCGCCCGGCGTTTGATCGAACGGGGGGTGCGCATGGTCCAGATCTGGAGCGGCGATGGTGTCTCGTGGGACTCCCATGACGACATCTTGGGAGTTGGACACCGAGGGCACCTAGGTGAAGCTCGACGCATCGATCAACCCGTG
>JAEUIP010000464.1 GCA_016795075.1 Planctomycetaceae bacterium
TCAAAAAAGCCAAGCCTTTGTGGACGGTTCCTTGGTACTTACCTTCCGTGTGCGTGTACCCTTTGCCCAAAAACGGAAGCAACGCCAAGCCGGTCGCACCAAACTTGCCATCACCCATTCCCGGGTCGGGCGATTGACGATGCTTGCCAGGGCCAACCTGGTGATTCAAATCCCAACTGCCGTCAGGCAATTGATGGGCGGCCAACCACGCCAATCCCAACTCGACCGCCGCTTCACTGGCCGCCGTCCCCCCATTGTTCTTCAGCATTTGTTCGCGAGCTTCGCCCGAGTTGCGATGCATGAACGCACCGTCTCCGACCGCGCCGGCAGCCGGAACGGCTTCACCCAATGCGGCCAAACTATCCGGCACGACCAGCGGCATCGTGTCCATCACGTTCGGGGTCTCCATTTCGAACTCGGTCGGTGTTTCCAATTGCGACTCGATCGACTCGGACAATTCGGCTTGCTCCAACTCCGTTTCGGTAAGCTCCAAATCATCTAGATCCAATTCGTCGGCGGCGACACTATCAGAATTCGAAGCATTCAAGGCAACCTGTACCACTTGAGGACCGGTAAACACAATCAATGCCGCTACGGCCGTCATTAGAACGTGAACGATCAAACTGATGAGAAAGCTGGGCAGAGCCAACAATAACGTGAAGCGGTCCAACAAGGCGGGACGTTCCTCTTCATCGTTTGGCTCGGTTGAATCGGCGCCTGCGCCGCTCGCAGAATTCACCTTGGCCATCACGGCCGAAGTTCCAGCGGCCGATGTGGATGGACCGCTGGAGGTCGGAGGCGCTGGTTTCCCGGACGCGTTCGGCTTGGCAGAGCTGGCCACTTGGATCTTCGGGGCTGGTGGAGAATTTTCTGCTGCGGGATAATCACCTTTAAACTTCGACATCGGCGGCACCAAATTTCGGGTGGCAAGAGGAGTATGGTTCTCGTCCCTGGAACGCCTATAGTTTAGAATCCGCCGAACCGAAAAGCAACGAGTACTCACCGCCGGCCCACAATGTGGGCGCCAAGGGAGCCTTATGACAGACCAGATAACCCGAGCGAACGTCATCTTCCACCCGCTCGAATTCCAGCGCCTTTGTCTTGCTTGGCAACGGAGCGGGGAGCGCGTCGGGATGGTTCCCACGATGGGAGCGTTGCACGAAGGGCACTTGAGTTTGGTCCGAGTTTGCCGCGCGCACTGTGACCGAGTCGTCGTCTCGATTTTCGTAAATCCAAGTCAATTTGCCCCCGGCGAAGACTTCGAACGCTACCCTCGAACGTTGGAATCGGACATCGCGGCCCTGGAAACGGTGGGCGTTGACGCGGTTTTGGCCCCGAGCCCCGCGGACATGTATGGCCCCGGTTTTTCGACCGTGGTACAACCGGCCAAGGTTGCTCAGACCCTGGAAGGGCAGTTTCGCCCCAGCCATTATCAAGGCGTGACGACGGTTGTCGCCAAGTTGCTGAATTTAGCCCGAGCCGATGTGGCGGTTTTTGGCCAGAAAGACTATCAGCAACTGGCGGTGATCCGACAAATGGTCCATGAATTGAACATGCCGACGGAAATTCTGATGGGAACCACCTTTCGTGACCCCGACGGATTGGCCATGAGTTCTCGGAATCGGTACCTCACGGCCGAAGAACGGCAACGCGCGTTGGTGATTTCACGAGCCTTGTTCGCCTGTCGTCACCGAGTGGGGCAGGGGGAGCAAGACGCCCGGGAATTGGCGACCAACTTGATGCAAGAGTTGATCGACGGCGGACTCGACTCGATCGACTATGCCGTGATCGCCGACGGACAAACGCTGGAAAGCTTGGATCAAATACGGACGGGAGCGGTCGCCCTCGTGGCGGGATACATCGGCAAGACTCGTTTGATCGACAACGTTCTATTGGACCCCACGAGTTAATTGATGCTCCAGACATTATTCCATATTCCGCTGTGGCCGTTCGAAACCCCGTGGATCTGGCTTTGGACCGCTCTCCTCTTGGTTGCGGGTTTGTTGCACGGAGCCCAAAAAGGGTGGGCGGACGCCACCGGGGTTTGGGGACCACCGTTGGGACTTTTATGGGCCTTCTCCCTGTTCTTGATGGGCGAAGTTGTTGATTACGGCATCGATCCTGCCACGCCAACGCAAGTGATTCCGCTGGGAATTGCCGTCCGAGGCTATGGCCTGATGATGTTGCTGGGGATTGTCGCTGGGGTCGTACTGGCGATTCATCGCGGCCATCCGGAAGGCTTGACCGCCGATCAGATATTTTCACTCGCGTTGCATTTGGTGATCTTCGGGATTGTCGGAGCCCGAGTATTTTACGTGGTCCAATATTGGGAAAGCTTCGCTGCGGAACCCATGCCGCATCGAATTGTGGCAATGCTGAACATGACGAAAGGTGGACTGGTCGTCTTGGGCAGTTTTGTGGGTGGGCTGATTGGTATGCTGTATTGGGCTAGCCGGCACAACATTCGCTTCCTCAAGTTGGCCGACCTGGTGGGTCCTTCGTTTTTGCTTGGACTGTCACTGGGACGAATCGGATGTTACTTCAATGGGTGCTGTTTCGGGGGTTATTGCGAGATTCCGCAAGTTGCCGTCCATTTTCCCGCCGGCTCTGCCCCTTATGTGAGACAATTGGAAAGTGCCGCGATCCTCGGCGTGCGGACGAGCGAATCGGCCGAGACCACCCGAGGAGCCGAAGAGGACGCCGACGCGCCGTCTTGGCGAACCGTTACGGTCGTGCCCCAGGGTTCCGTGGGCGAATCCTTGGGACTGGAAGTTGGCAACCAAATCCGTGTGCAGTTCTTCGCGCATACGGACTCGCGGATTGGTACCGACAAAATCCTCAAAGCCGGTGTGAACGGCGTTGACTTGCCTCCGGCAGTCCTGGTCCTCCGCCAAGGACTGGAGCCCATCCCGGTCCCCTGGAACCTATTGCCCAAAGTCGCTCAGCCGATCCATCCGACTCAACTTTACAGTAGCGTGAATGCGGTTATCTTGGCAGTCCTGGTCGGTTTGTCGTACCGCTTCCGCCGCTTCGATGGTCAATCGTTTGCTTTGCTCCTCGTGTTGTATGGGATCACGAGGTTTATCATCGAATGGATTCGAGTCGATGAACCGGGGCAATTTGGCACCGAATTGTCCATTTCACAGTGGGGCTGTATCGGTCTCTTGATCGGCGGCGTGGCTTTGTTCGTCTATGGCTCGGTCCGCGGCACGAAGTTACCGGCCGGGACGGTGCAATCTTCCTAGTGCTTTGTCACCGCTAAAAATGCGGGTCTGGTAAAGGGGTCAGGAGTCAATTGTGCGAAGCACCCGCCGGGCCGTTCCGGCAATTGACTCCTGACCCCTT
>JAEUIP010000465.1 GCA_016795075.1 Planctomycetaceae bacterium
CTTGGGCCAACGTTCCCCGTTGTCGTAATTGCGACTCTTCCGCCTCGGCTTGGGCGATTTCCACAACCAACTGTTGGTGCTCGTTATCCAATCGCGTCAAGTAACGATTCAAGGCCAATTCCAAGAGTTCGCCCTCCAACACGGGCCGATCAGCGTTTTGGGGCGCGGTAAGCCCAGCCCGTAGCGATTCCAGTTGTTTCTGTTGCGCCAGATCGCTAATTTCGTTGGTTGTAATCTGTCTTGAATACAATCGCACGTCATCCAAGCCCAAACGCTCCATGGGACGCCCCCCATGTCTCTGAAACAAGATCAAGTCCAAGTCGTTGCGAATCGTCGCGTTCAAGGTGTCGTTCTGAATTGAAGTAGCCATCGCGCGGCCCGCCACGAAAATCTTCAGTCCAGCAGCTTTTTGCGAGCCGTCGTAAGTGACGGTCACATGATGCCACTGGTCAGATGGCAATGGATCATTAGTCACGACTTTCACCGCGTTGGACGGCCAATCGTGAATCAAGTGCATGCCAATTCGCCCCCCTTCACTCCACAAATCCCAGCCTCGAAAACCCGAGCCGTCAGCCATTTTCGACAACAACGCGCCGCTGTTGGCACCCCCGTTGAAACGAACCCAAGCCGAAAGACTAAATGAACGATCCCCCTCCAGATTGCCAACCCCCGCAAGCCGCGGAGAACCGACGGCTGCAAATTGTTCGGCACGAATGCCCCAAGGAAATCCAGCATCCAGGTTCGCTAATGGTGCGGTGACAACATTGGCCTGGGCGCTTTGCCAGGGAATCTGCACGGTACTTGGCCCAGTTGGAATTCGGAATTCCAAGTCTTGCTCCAACGAGCCACTCGGGTTGCCGATCAATTGTTCGACGGCGTCGGGTTGTCGCAACCATTGATCCAAGGTTGCCGCAACCGATGCCCGCCGTTCGGCCAGTCGCTGGCGAGCGGTTTTAAGTTGGGCTTGCAACTCGTCCCAACGACTTCGATCGGATTTCTTCGGAACAAAAATGACTGGAGGCGTGTTCGGGATATTCCCATCCATCACGGGCTGAGTCGTATTGTTGAAGAACGCCGCCAATTGATAGAAATCAACTTGCGTGACCGGATCAAACTTGTGGTCGTGACATACCGCACAACCGACGGTCAGCCCCATCCATGTCTGAGCCAACGTCTCTGTTCGATCCACCGAATACAGAACTCGATACTCCTCTTCAATAACTCCACCTTCGTTCGTCGTGATATTGCAACGGTTGAAGCCGGTGGCAATCTGTTGATCCAGCGTCGGATTGGGCAACATATCACCAGCCAATTGCTCGATCGTGAACTGATCGAACGGCATGTTTTGATTGAATGCGTCGATCACCCAATCACGGTACGCCCAAATCTCACGATAATTGTCGAAGTGAATGCCGTGTGTATCGGCATAACGCGCCAGATCCAGCCAATATCGGCCACGATGTTCGCCCCACATTGGGCTGGCCAAGTACTTGTCGACCAACGCCTCGTAGGCAGCCGGAGTTGGGTTGGCCACAAAACTCTGGACGTCCTCGGGCTTCGGCGGAAGCCCTGTGATGTCCAGCGCCAACCGCCGAACCAAAACCGCCGGGTCAGCTGGCCCGTTTGGTTCCAGCCCCAGTGACTCCAACTTCGCGAGCACAAAATAGTCGATGGGATTGGTCACCCATTTTTGATTCTTGACATTCGGCAGTGCAGATTTCTGCGGAGCTGCGAACGCCCAATGAGATTGATATTTTGCTCCCGCTTGAATCCAACGACGCAAGAGGTCCCGTTCGGCAGCAGTTAGCGTTTTGTGCGACGACTTCGGAGGCATCAACCCCGGATCATCTTCTGCCAATTGAATTCGGGCGATCAGTTCACTTGATTCGGGATCGCCCGGCACAATTGCCCCACCCTCGACAGCCGCGTCAAATTGGTCCAATCGTAGATCTGCCGCGCGGGTCTTTGCATCAGGACCATGGCAGGCAAAGCATCTATCCGCCAGTATCGGACGAATATCCTTCGCATACTGAAGCGTGTCTTGGGCCAACAAACGACCAGTCACCGAGGAGCCTGCGAACAAAACGACAATAATCAACCAGCCAAAACAAGGGCAATGATTGATAACATTCCAGAATCGATGCATCGTTTCCACTTTCAGAGGCAGGAAAACGGATGTGAAGGATAGGCGGGAACCGAGTCACGCGGCGTGAGCCTCGGTCTGCGTATATCTTAGCCACACATCCCAATTAACGGTAGCTGCTTCGCCGTTCAAATTGCCACACCTGCGAGATTTTCCCGCAATTGACTTCTCTGAATGCCACGAATCACTCTTTGCTTTTCCCAACTTTCTACTCGATGCTAATCACCACCGGCAGAATGTCGTGTGGCAAACCGGCTGGATCGGAACACTTCACGGTGTTCCCCGATGACTCGCGATTCACACGCCTCTGCTTCACTCACGAAATAACTATTTGGTGAACGGTTCACATGGCTGTAAACCCGATACGAAACATCGGAAGCTGCTGCTGGCAAAGACTACGGCCCGGCCTTAAACTTATCAGAGTCGATTGGTCGCGATGCATTTCGAAAAGGCTGGAGATCAACCATGGAACTCGACGACGAACTATGCCTCTGCTTTCATGTGAGTCGCAGGAAAATCGAAAACTTTATTCAAAGAACGAAGCCGCAACGGGCCAGCCAATTGAGTGAATGCTTGGGAGCCGGGACGGGTTGCGGTTGGTGTCGTCCTTTTCTCAAGAGACTTTGGCAAAGAGCCCAAACCAGTCCCACTAGTGTTCATGAAGACCCAGCCACCGTCGCGATCGAAGCCGTTTCCGCCAATGAATACGCGCGGCAAAGAGCGGACTATCGCCAACAACAAGACGAACAAAAAAGCTGAAATTTGGTTTCATGCATCGCAGCGGGGCAAGAACCGTAGGTATTGTCATTTTCCCGTTCGTACGTCCATCCCTTAGCTTTTCCGCGCGTTTCGATTTTTGGCACCCATATTTGTCGGGCGCGTCAGCACTCATGAAGATGCCCGCCACAGCTTTACTTGGGCACCGGTCTGTTCAAACCTCAGATTTTGACTCAAGCCCTTGAACGTAAGTGCTTTGACACCAAAAGCTTACGCCAACAATGAAGACAAGGCTCCGGAAACAGCTTTTCACATTCGAATCACCGAACAGAAATTCACCGAACGGCTCGTCAACTCAACGCTTTTCAGAAGATGCAGCCGGGCAAAAAACAAGTCCATAAACGGAAGCGGGCTGGTTGGATGGGAGCCACCGATTTTGCCCCCGGAATCGCTCCAGTGCCAACGCATCAGCACCTTT
>JAEUIP010000466.1 GCA_016795075.1 Planctomycetaceae bacterium
CGGTTGCAGGGCCACGTGCCATTCACGTCCGTCCGTCGCCACAAGCTTGAGGATGTCCCAATCCGGAATGCCCAGAGCGCCCAATGTCAGTGCCTCGTAGGTCGTTGTTGCCGGGATCTCGCAGCGCATCTTGGGACGCCTGACCTGGCCACACTGGCAGATTGCTTCACGATGAGTAACCATTAAGGCGGGCCGAGCCGTGGCTTCTTCGTGGTGACACGAATCACAAGTCATCGATTCAACCCAGTCGCGGTCCAAGCTGATGCTGACTTCAGTGCCTGCCAATTCTTGAGCCCAGCCGCACACTTCCGCGACCGTCGCTTGGTGGGTGAATGGTGAAGCAACGACCTGTTCGTACGTCTCGTGACTCATACAATCGTCGCGCCGCGGCAGTTTGCTCTTATAACTTTGATTCGATAGGCCATTAAAGACGATCGCCGTACCGGAATCCGTGGGGAGTTTATGGAGTAGTTTCAGCAGCTCTTGAACTTGCCATGCGCCAATCATCGAGGCAATCGTGGGAGCTGTGGGGACGCGTCCCGCCTGAATGTCCTCTCGCTTGAGAAGTGGGCAACTGTACCGCAACTGAATCAATCGATAATCGTTGGCAGTCATCGTGCACTCGTAACACGCTCCGTCAGGCGGAGTGTAAACCTTGACGACACCACTCAATTCTTGAATGCCACCGTCGATCCAAGGGACGTTGGCTTTCCAGCAAAGACGATTGACCCATAGCCGGGCCTCACGGTTGTCCAAGCACCCGACCACGACGTCCAGACTTTTGATCAAACCTAGGCCCACTTCCAACATGACGTTGCCATGAATCGGTACGACTTGACTGTCGGGATTTAATTCATGGGCTCGTCGAGCCAATACTTTTGCTTTGGGTTCGCCGCGGTCCGAGTCGCGGAAGAAAACACTGCGGCTCAAGTTGGATGCTTCGATCGAGTCGAAGTCGATCAGGTAAATTGTGCCGATCCCCAGTAGGACCAAGTTTTTGACGACCTCGTTGCCCAAGGCCCCAGCGCCAACGACTAGCACCCGGGCCGCACGAATTCGCTCCTGATCCCACCAAGAAATGAGCCGCAACCGGTCGTACCGATCTTGGTCGTCAATGAACAACACCGGTTCGGACACTTCATTCGCTCTCTATCTCACAGGAAAGTAATCTCAGGTTCTTGCTGAGGAACCGCTTGATTGTACTTGGTATCGTCAGGACTCCAACCAACCCGAGTGTCGTGCAGGCCGGAAGTGGACGTAGAAAGCTCGGGGCCCGAAGTACTCGCAGTCCCTGCGGGGGAATTCGCGGGCGTGCGCAGGGGACGTGGATCAAGCGGCAAAATAAAGTGCCGCTGAGTTTTCGCCCACTCGGCCGCCACGCGATTGTAGGGGCTGCCTATGTCGAAATTGCGATACCGAATCATATCCCACAGCATCAGGCATAGATCGTCCAACCGAAGGCTTGGCACCCAGTGTGTGCTGTAGCCACCCAAGCAAACCAGCCCGTTCGCCGAAATGTTCGGATGAAAAATCGGTGTCAGCCAATGCAGTTCCGGCATGACGCGCGGGTAATTCGCCCCCAAGTTCACTCGGACTTCATGGACCCACTGTTCCTGCAGATGACCATTCTGATCCATGGCCAAGCCACGTCCGTTGTAGCGGAATAAGTAGGTACTGGAGGGGTCACCCGAGCAACTCATGTCCAAGATTGTCGAATGTTGGACCAGCTGCCGCACGGATTCGTGGTCGGCTATCAAACGACGAACACGTGGGGAACTCATTATCGGCCTCCGGCCACAATTTCAGGGTAAACGATTAGATGGTCGCCGCTGCGAACCCCAGCGGCTACCAATGTCTCGCCTTCGCGCAGACGTTTCCCGCCTTCTTTATGGTCCAAGCTATAACTCATCGGTTGCCCATCCGGACCCAGCATCGGCAGGCTCAGTTTCGTAATAATGTTCGGCAAAATCTTACTGACCGTGACGCTATCGGCAATAACGGCTTCTACGCTCTTGGAGCCAGTTTGATCCAAGATAACAACTTTGGTTCCTGGGGTTTGACTGTTTTGACTCATGCTTCAATTCCTTGGCCATCGAACTCGGGTGAACGGTTGGGATCACAACGCCAGTCCTTCGCTCCAGCATACCCGATCTTTGGAAGAAACTGCACGGATTGGCGGCATATTTTCGCCGATTGGCGCCAACCGCTTCGTGAGGGCACTATTTTGTGAATTCGATCCAGTCGGTCGCAGGGAAGGGCAGGGCAGGGTGTAAAGTTCGGTCGTCCCAGTCGCCGTCTCGGTCCCTCCGGGAACCGCTTTTGATGGTTGTGCTGGTTTTAACTCCTCGAGCGTGTTCCGGTGCCGAAAAAAGTTCCGGATTTTGCTCAAGCCCTGAAGTTTTCCTCAATTGACTACATTCGATGGCCTAGATTTTTCCGTGAGCTTGGCAGAAGGTCCGACCCGACCGACTTCCTTGCGAAATGATATTTGCCGCTATCAATCAGGAAAACTGCCATGGGTTTCATGGAGCGTTTTTTCACTAATCCTTCATCAGACGATGAACGGAACCAATTACCAATGAATAGTTTTGCCACTATTTCGCACAACGAATTGGCTGCCCATTTGGACGTCAGGTCGTACGGTGAGTTTGAGCTAACCAATGCGGTTCGCCCAGCTTATGACTTGAAGATCTCGCCCCAACAAGGGTACCGTCATGATGTTTACGTGGACGAGGAAAACGACACTCGCGTTCCCGTGATCATGGCCGCTGTATCCAAGAAGGCCTTGTTTTCCACATTTATTCAACTGGTGGAAAAACTGGGACCGGTCGTCGATGTCGTGCTGGAAACCAGTCACGATAGCGAGGCCGGTGACCACGAAGATCTCTACCGCGAGCACATCGATACGCCAGTATTGGTGAGTCTGCTGTGGGAATTCGAAGACATGCTGCTTAACGACGGTTGCACCGGGATTGCCGTTATGAATCAAGGCCGCCCGCAAGAAGTCCAATTCGACGAGCACAAACTGCTCATCATGTACGGCAGTCCCTTGGAGCAGTTCGAGTTCACCCTTGAGAAGAACGGCGTTCCCTGCGACGAGGAAATTCGTTTCCTGTCGGAAGCCGAACATGTTCACTCGACGACCAACGACTACCGCAGTCTGTTCCAAGAGTTCTGCATGCGTTTAGGCGTCGAACACGAAGCCGTATAAACGTACAAACCGCAAGTCGATTTAAACACGTTCCGTGGTGAGTCTCGCCTCGTTTCTTCACTGCAAACGTTTCGACGCATTTCCAGCGAAACGTCCTACAGCTCTTCACTTCGCGATCGTACGCAAT
>JAEUIP010000467.1 GCA_016795075.1 Planctomycetaceae bacterium
TTCGCGGAGCGAACCACGACAGTAACGTCAGGAATTAACCAAATCGATCCGTACGCGCGCCCAACTTTAGGGCAACAGGACTGCTTTTCTCAGGACACCACGAGCGCTCTGGCGGTTCGCTGGCGAAGCCGAGCCTCGTACCCGATCCGAGCCCCCGAAGTGGAAATTCCGGTAAGTAGTTTGCCTGATTTCCGCCGCTTTGACAAGGAGGCGAGCGGGCGATCTGCCCCAAGTTCCACGTTTATCCCTTGGGATAGAACTTCGGGACGGCGAAAACCAGAAAAATAGGACCACCATCCCTGCTCCGGCCGATCCGGCACCATTCCACGTAAACAAAACAAAAAAGCGATGACCAGAAAGCCATCGCTTTTTGCGAATTCGAGTGGGCTGCTTGGACTCACCGACCTCCTCGCCACCCACAAGAGTGGCAAGGCGGTTGGTTGCAGCGGCGGAGTCGGACACGAGGCATGTGCCGCACTTCGCCCCTCGGTTAGCCACTGACGCGGCTAGTGTCCTCGTCGCTGTTTTGCCCGAAATAAGCGTCGATTTGCGTTTCAATATCTTCGCTGGTTTCAGTCGTTTCGACAGGGATCTCACCCAAGTACTTCGGCATCAAGCTGGCTTCTTGTTCGGCAGCTTCGATCCGAGCCCGGATCTCGTTCATCATTTTTCGAGCCGACGACAGTTGACTGGTGTCCAAGCTCAAATGATTGGCCTGTTGCTGGACTTCGACGACTCGCATCCGAGCTTCCAACTCCTCAACAATCACTTCCAGTTCATGTCGCTGAGCTTTGGTTTCGTCCAATTTGGCCAAGGCGGCGTCCAAGGCAGCCTGTCGAGCGTCCAAGACTTGCTGCATGGATTCCATACGACCTTGAGTCGACTTCAAACGTTCGAAGCGTTTTTGCAAGTCGTTGCGAACCTGATCGTTCGTGAACGCTCGTCCTTTCGAGACGTAGTGCTGCTCGTCCGTTTTCAGGTGATTTCGCAGACTAACGATCTTGGACTCTTCGTCCTTGACTTGCGCAGCCAGACCTTCAATTTCCTTTTCCAGACCGCTAATCGCGACTTTTTCCTGAGCCACTTTCGCGACCATGTCACGAATCTCTGGGCCGATGTCTCGGATCTGTTCGCGAGCCGCATCAATCTGAGCATGAATTGGAATGGCTTGCTGGACGCGTTCCTGGACGTTCCTCCAGCTTGATTTTGCATACGGGACTACTGAAGTCCCAAAGAGCAGCGCCAGGACCAGAGCGACGCTGCCACCCACTAGTAACGTTTTCTTGAGCATTGAAAACTCCTCCGTAACGAGTTAGCTCTTGGATGCCAGGACTTTTTACTTGCGACCGCTGGCACGTCGGGGACCGGCCCAACCTCGGGTCAATCCATCGTTGCACAGAGCCATTCGCCAAGAAATTTCAGATATTGGGTTCAGATTCTCAGGATTTCGTAAACTTTTCGAGATCGGCACCCATGAGAGCTTTGGCACCGCTTGATGGAAGGTCACAACGCTTGCCAAAGCGATGGGCGGGCTGGATTTCCGCCACGCTCTATCGCGCGGCACGACGATGCCGAGCTGGATACGGAGAACATTCGTCCAAAGACTACTTCTGGACCCGTTGGCCAACGTGGTAGTTGTGACACGTTGAGCAGCCGCTCCGAGTACTGCCAGACTGATGACAAGCGGCACACTGGGTTTTGGTTAGCGAATGAAAGTCCGAGCGATGCCCGGCAGTTGGTAGATTACCGTCTTGACCGAGTTGACCTAGGTCCGTGGAGGGCTCTTGCACCGTGGTGTCGAGCGAAGCTGCGGCGAGTTGGACTTGTCCGGCTCCATCAGCGCCGGACTTCGAATACTCCGCCAAATGGAAACTTCCCGTTGGGGCAGGCCTTCGATTTGCCACTGCCGCAGCCGGACTTTCCTGCCCAGCCGGTGTTTCTCGCAACTGGTGGCACGAGCGACAATCCGATAATCCCGGCAATAAAGTATGAGGTCGATGATTGAATTTCGTCCAACCCTTTAGCGTCGGGTCGCGGTAGCTGGCAGCCCAGTTCACCGAAGCCGTCAAATTGGATCCCGAACGGTCCCCGTGGCATAATAAACAATTGCCCGCTTTGTCGGGGGCTGCCATTTCCCCAACCAAATACGCCAGCCAAGCGTCGGTAGCCCCGCTCGCCTGTCGTTCAATCAATACATCAATCCACTCTTTCATCCACAAGTCACCGTGCCCTTGCAAATGATAGTCTAAGGAAAAACTCGCGTCGTCACGAATCCAGCCAACAAGTTTGGCTGGTCCAATCCCATTCGTTTTCGCATTCGTAGTCGCCGCGGCACCTGATTGCGGAGCTGGCGGTTTTTGATTCGCGATCGCGTCATTTACACTCGTGTTTGGTAACAAAGACGCTGGCGGGTTCACGATCTCACGATCGTTCGTACGGTCATGCTCGGCTAGAACTTCTGGCGTCACGGAAGGTGAAGTGTCCGTTCCGCTCCCGTATCCCGACAAAGGATTTCGCGCCAATAAATTGGGGTCATCCGAGGGTCGATTCTGCGGGGGATTCCCTGTGGTTAAGGAGCTCGCAGTATTTTGTTTCGTCTCGGGTCGCGATGGAGCGTCCGCCGCTGGCGTCACGTTGGTCGAAACCGATGAATTGGTGGAACCGGTCGGCGTTGAATTTGTTACGGCCCCCGACAGGCTCGGCGTGTTGGAAACAGAAGTTGACCCATACGCTCCTTGGAGCGGATTTTCCGCCAACAACTCCTGCGGGCCATCCGTCGTGACACGCTCGGGATTCAAGATCCGCGCCAAAATATCGTTCGGAAGTACCAGCCGTGCAGATTCAGCAACTTGATTTGTTGGATCGGCAGGCCGTTCCTGATGCATTGAAGACGTGGGGGTGACTTGGTCCGGAGTGAGTTCTTGCCAGAGTTGCGGAAACCAAATCCCGGCGGAGTCCCGAACCAAGGTCGTCGAAAAATTCTGCGACAAGCGAACCAAACGTGCGTCGTCGATCGGCTGTTCAAGCACGATCTGCAACCGCTGCCGAATGGCCTCGTTGCCTCGCAGCGACAGATCCGCGATCAACCGCTTGATACCCCAGGCGATTTGTCCGGCCGCCAAGGTATGGGTTCCATCGCTAGTATTCAAATCCAGAAAATCAAAACCGGGCCCCAAGATGGACAACCCAGCCGCCGCTTCGGGGTCTGCTCGAAGTAGGAGCTCACTAAGTGGCGAGATGCGACCATCAAAGCCTCGCGACAACTCCGCAGGCCATTGCCCCACATCGTGTTGCGACGCTCGCAGGGCGTCAATATCC
>JAEUIP010000468.1 GCA_016795075.1 Planctomycetaceae bacterium
CTGAAACTAGACGTTTGGTACCTTTTGAATTTTTCATTCTTCAATAATCATTAATCATTCAAACGCCAGAGCCAGCGAGAGTCATTCCGGAGCCTTCGACGTTCGAAATCCGGGACTTATTTCGCGACAAATCCTAAGCGTTCTTTTCAAGTGTACCAGTTAGCCACGCGCTTCTTTTCAAGTGAGCTGGTCAAGTAAACGTACTTTTGCCGTTAACCGGTTAGCGAAGCGTTCTTGATTCAACGAATAATGATCATTGACGAAGGAAAAGCCAAAAAATGTGCTAGGCAACCCGTTTGCAGCTTGCCAAGCACCTTCAATGATTTTCATTATTTTGCGTTTTTCAATTTCCATTTTTCATCAATCATTTTTTAACCTGCTGCAAGAAATCTCACGCTGCGGCGAATTTGGCTTCTGAAATTTGGTTGGTCTCGAATTGGATTCGCCCAAAAAATGCGATTAGATCCGAACGGCCTCTCCGTGCTGTTCGCCGGCAGAGATTTAGTCGGCCATAGCGGTGTTGGGCTAGGCCGGCCCACCTTGCGGAGTATATTGCCGGCAATTTACGCGGCATCGAAGGGTTGCCTCGCCAAGAGTGCCAAATTCTCTTAGAATAGGACCCGCCACGCTTAAACGAGCATCGCTACCGTCGGCAGACGGAGGTGAACCCTTGGAGATGAGACAAGAAAACGAATGGGAATCTACGATCGGGACTACTACCGTGACGAGGAATCATTTTCCTGGCAACCGGCACGACATTGGTCTGGATTGAATCTGATCATTGTCGCATGTGTTGCCGTTTACGTCGCCGACATTCTGTTTCTGAAGTTGGAGCCACAAAATCGAATCTTCCGAGTCCTGGCGGCCAATAGTTCTGATTTCGCAAACCCATTGCGGTGGTATTCCTTTTTAACATGTGCTTTTTCACACTCGCCGATTGATGATCCAAACCGATTTGGCATCCTGCACATCGTGATGAACATGTTTGTGTTGTGGACTTTTGGCCGGGACGTGGAAAGCCGTCTTGGTCGGACCGCCTTCCTCACGCTGTATTTGATCAGCGCTCTGGCGAGCGCCGTCTTGTTCACCGGATTTTGGACCTTGATCGGACGTCCGACGACGGTTCTTGGTGCATCGGGAGCCGTCTCTGCCGTATTTGTTTACTTTGTTTGCTGGAACCCTCGCGTGACGCTGAAGTTGTTCGGTGTCATTGACGTGCCTGCTTGGGCACTTGGCGCTGGGATCTTGCTGTATGACTTTGTCGGCTCGCTATCGGCGCTGTTTGGTTCCGAGCAACGCGTCGCGCACGAGGCCCACTTGATCGGAGCGGCGGTCGGAGGATTGTCATTTTATTTCGGTTGGCCTAATGAAAGTTTGTTCAAGAAGATCCGGTTCTGGTGGAGGTCCCGCCATCTGCGGGTTGTGCGTGCCCGAGAAGAACAGCAAGAGCAACTGGCGATCAGCGCGGACCAAATCCTGGAAAAGGTCAGTCGTTCTGGCTACGACAGTCTGACCTCGAAGGAAAAGAAGATTCTCGAAGAGTACAGTCGAAATCTACGCGCTAAAAAGTAGACGTTGGGCCGACCGCAATTTGTTGGAAATCGCCCGCATCACTTGTCTGGATCGCCTCCCAATCACGAAAGTTAGAAACCATGCCAGCGTCTTCGACCGCCAATGTTTTGCAACGACTGGGTGTCCAACCAATGCACCCTGGTGCCTCCAGTGGCTCGCGTGAATGGTTTTCCGGCCGTGACGCCGTTCGCCTTCCTTCGCTGAATCCGAGTACGGGGGATGTGTTGGGGGAAGTCCTGTTGGCCGATGTTTCCAACTACCAGTCGCTGGTCACCAAGTCTCAGGCAACGTTTCTAAAGTGGCGTGAAGTGCCCGCGCCGCAACGTGGCCAATTGGTACGTGATTTGGGCAATGCCCTGCGAGCCAATATCGAACCGCTGGGGACTTTAGTTTCTTTGGAGATGGGCAAGATCCTGCCCGAAGGGATCGGCGAAGTTCAGGAAATGATTGATATCTGCGACTTCGCAGTGGGACTGTCGCGGCAACTTTGCGGGCAAACGATGCACTCCGAACGGCCGGGCCACCGCATGTACGAACAATGGCATCCGCTGGGTCCGATCGGCATCATCAGTGCGTTCAACTTCCCCGTGGCCGTGTGGGCTTGGAACGCTGCCTTGGCTGCCGTGTGCGGTGATACGATGATTTGGAAACCGTCGTTGCAAACTCCCTTGGTCAGTATCGCCGTTCAACATATTTGCAATCGGGTCATGTCCGATCATGGCGTGTCAGGCTTGTTTAATCTGATCATTGGATCCAATGAAGCGGTGGCCGAAACCATGGTGGCTGATCCTCGCTTGCCATTGATCAGTTTTACCGGCTCCACCGAAGTCGGACGGCACGTAGCGGCGACGGTTGGCCAACGACTGGGTCGTAGTCTCTTGGAACTGGGCGGCAACAATGCCTTGATTGTCCAGCCCGACGCGGACTTGGATCTGGCGATGCGAGCGATCACGTTCGGAGCGATTGGCACGGCCGGTCAACGCTGCACGACCACTCGCCGACTCTTGATCCAGCGGTCGATTCTTGACAACTTGTGCCAGAAGTTAGTTGCGGCCTACCGACAGTTTGAACCGGGCGATCCGACCGTTCGCGGCACGTTGCTGGGGCCATTGATCAGTCCTGCGGCCGTGGATCGATTCGAGGAAACCGTCAAGCAAGCCGTTGCCGAAGGCGGCAAAGTTCTGGTCGGTGGCCAACGTTATCCACGTTCGGGGAACTACGTTCAGCCCACCATCATTTTGATGCCCGAGCAGACGAACATTGTGCGGCGCGAAACGTTCGCACCGATTCTGTATGTGATTGCGTATGACGACTTGCATCAAGCCATCGCGATGCAGAACGATGTCGCACACGGATTGTCCAGTGCTTTGTTCACGACGAACTTGTTAAGCGCCGAGTCGTTCCTGGCCGCCAGCGGCTCGGACTGCGGGATTGCCAACGTGAATATTGGCACCAGCGGTGCGGAGATCGGCGGCGCGTTTGGCGGTGAAAAAGATACCGGCGGCGGTCGCGAATCCGGCTCCGATGCCTGGAAGGTTTACATGCGGCGCCAAACCAACACGATCAATTGGTCCAAAAGTCTGCCCTTGGCCCAAGGAATCCAGTTCGGTTAGTGGTTTTGGACTGCGGCCTTGGACTGCGGCAGCCTGCTGCCGCGGTGGGGGGCACACCCGGCGGGGGGCGCGCGTGGGGGACGGTGCCAAACCGCGTCACCAGCAACCCAGGG
>JAEUIP010000469.1 GCA_016795075.1 Planctomycetaceae bacterium
CCGAGCGTTCTAGTCTATTAGGTCAATCGCAAATGCAACAAATCCAATCACTTCGTGAGCTACTAACCCCCGAGTCCATCGACGCGGGTGATCTAACTCGTGGCAAAGAATTGTTTCAACAACAGTGTGGCAAGTGTCATCGCTTGTTTGGAGCCGGCGAGACGTTGGGGCCGGAATTGACGGGCGCCCAACGCGACAACTTGAACTATTGGCTCCAGAACATTGTGGCGCCTTCCGCGGAAGTCAACACGGAATTCCGCCTGTCCGTCGTGCAGTTGACCGACGGTCGCACGTTGTCTGGCGTGATTACCCAGAGGACTCCCGCTTCTTTTGTCCTGGTCTCCCAAGATCAATCGCCTTTGATCAAAATGGACGACGTGGAAGAAATCCGCGGGCTCGAGCAATCGTTGATGCCCGACGGACTCTTGGACGCGCTTTCCGCAGAGGATAAGAGGCACTTGTTCGCGTATCTGATGTCGCCGACCGGGAAGTGATTTTGTTCGAGTCGGCATCTTCCCCGAAATCCACCTTGCATTAGGCCATGAATATGTTTGCTCGTTTGATTACCTTGGGAATTTTTTATCTCGCATTCCTGGCGATTCCGGTAGTTGGACCACAACTACTGGCCCAGTCGATTGAGGAGAAACTGGAGCAGATCGATCAATTGACGGAGTCCGTCCGGAACGACTGGCAGGTCCCTGGCCTATCACTCGCCATCGTTAAAGACGGCGAAATCTTATTCTCCAAAGGTTATGGTGTACGAAAACTTGGGGAAACAGCTCCTGTCGATGCGGACACACTTTTTGTGATCGCGTCGAACTCCAAGGCATTTGTCACGGCGGCAATTTCCATTTTGGTTGCGGAAGGAAAACTAAAGTGGGACGATCGGGCCGCAGATTATTTGCCGGAATTACGTCTGTTCGACACCCTCGCGACTCAGGAGATCACGATTCGTGATCTTGTATCCCATCGTAGTGGCTTGGGCACATTTAGCGGTGATCTATTATGGTATGGGACCACGTATACTCCGCAAGAAATTCTGCATCGGGTTCGGCATCTCAAGCCAGTGTCTTCGTTTCGGAATCAATACGGGTATCAAAATCTGATGTTCATTGCCGCAGGCCAAATTGTGGAGCGAGTATCGGGACAACCTTGTGCTGAATTCGTTCAACAACGCCTGTTGACGCCGTTGGGCATGGAACGAACCACCACCAGTATTCGCGATTTCAAAGATAACGTTTCGAGTCCCCATAACGAATCGGGCGGAACCTTGCGTGTCCTACCGCACGGCAATATGGACAACTGCTGGGGCGCGTGTGGTTTGAACTCGTCCGCAAACGATCTGAGTCGATGGTTGCGTTTGCAATTGGCACGCGGTGAATTCAACGGTCAAAAGATTCTGGATTCGGCTCAGGTTTGGCAGATGTGGCAACCAAGCATTGCGATGCCCATTTCTGAAGAAGCAGCCCGGTTCAATCCCACTCGCCATTATTCGGCGTACGGATTGGGCTGGGGGATTTCAAATTACCAAGGACGACGAGTCATTGGTCACGGCGGAGGACTCGATGGCATGATCTCACAAACGGCTATGATGCCCGAAGAGAACCTGGGGATCGTTGTTTTGACCAACAGTGAATCGCCCGTGTCGACCATCCTGCGCGATTCCATTTTTGACATTCTCTTGGACGTGGCCGAAAAGAAGGACTGGAACGCGGCCTATAAGCAACGTTATGCCGAACGAAAGTCGGCCCAAGAGAACGAGCGAAGCAAGTGGGATGCCGATCGACTTCCCAACGCACCGCCCACCTTGCCGTTAGAAAAATACTGTGGCACCTATCGCTGTCCGTTGTACGGTGACGTCACGATTAGCTTGGAGAACGAAAACTTGGTTTTAAGAATGGCACCGGCGCCGGACTTTGTCGCCGATTTGACTCATCGACATTACAATTGCTTTGAGTTGAAATGGCGGCCCAGTGTCACCTACAACTACCCGGTTGGCTCCGTCAATTTTGTGATCGACGGACTTGGGATCAGCGAACAATTGGTGATCGATCAACCCAACGATGATTTCTGGTTCTATGAATTGGATTTGCACCGAGTTCCGGCAACCGCGACGAACGATCAACCATGAACCGACGCCTTTGGAGTCCTTTGCCGGGCGTGGATGCGGGAACTTGGGATTATCTCAACAGCAGTTGGATTGCCGAGCGGTACGAAAGTTACTTCGCCGATCATCCGTTATTTGCTGTGGATCAGGATATCTTGTTGTCCGCCTTTGGTCCGGCGTCGCATGAGAAGACGATCGTGGATTTAGGCTGTGGCAATGGCCGTGCCTTGTTGCCGTTGGTTCAAAAGGGATTCGCTGGACTTGCGGTGGATCTCTCCCCATCGATGTTGCGCGAAGTTCGCGATCGAGCGAAACGGATGGAGGTTGAAGTCCCATGTGTGCATGCGAATCTTGTGCAACTGGAAGGTTTGTCCGACGCCAGTTGCGATCATGGCATGTGCCTGTTCAGCACATTAGGGATGATTCACGGTCGTGAACATCGCACCACGGCTTTGCGGCATTTTCGCCGGATCATCAAACCTAATGGAACCTTGGTGTTGCACGTTCATAACTATTGGTACAACTTGTTTGACCCAGGCGGACCGTGGTGGTTGTTCGGTAACTTGATTGCGTCGGGCTGGAGTCAGACTTTTGGCAATGGCAAATTGGAACGCGGCGACAAGCATTATCCCTACCGGGGATTGCAGAACATGTTCCTCCACGTGTTCCCTCGTGGGGAGATCCAGGCCAGCTTGCAGGCTGCTGGCTGGACGAATTTGGAGTTTATCCCTCTGCGACCCGTGAGCCTACAACCATGGCATGAGCCGGCCTGGTTCAAGTCGATTCGCACGGTTGGCTGGGTGATTGTTTGCCGATCGTAGCCCGCGACCCGTTTCGCGACTGTATTGCTTCACGCCCCGAGTCGATCCGCGCCCGCAGAAATCTCGCCGCAAGAGTTAACCGGTTAGCAGAGCGTGTTTGGGCGGGAATCCGACCACACGATGATCGCCTGTGAAAATCTCGCCGCATGAGTTAACCGGTTAGCAGAGTGTGGTTGGGCGGGAATCCGACCAACCACGCGCCGCTAAGCGATCTCGGTCCGCATGCAGACTCAAATTCAAACGCCGAGCACAACCCCCTCATCCCCGGCCCTTCTCCCCCACGGAGGGGAGAAGGGAGACCATGATGCGAAGAACCACCCAGCCCCAAGAAATTTCTTAACGACCATGA
>JAEUIP010000046.1 GCA_016795075.1 Planctomycetaceae bacterium
CCCGTGTACGGCTGTTTGCACAGTTCCAAATAGCTCACGACGTGTTGGTCATACGTTCCCACGCCGTGAAATTCTTCCAAGAGATTGAAGCAAATGTGCGGACGAATTTCCGTGATGGCGTCCCGGATCTTGCTCAAGTCATCCGAGGCTCCGACCGGAGTCGCCTCGTGCCCCATGTAACGCAGCGTTTGCACAACGTCAAATTCGGTCTTCCATTCCATCATCTCGGCATCGCTCACGCCGTCCAACGAATCGGGCGGGATCAATTCCTGATGCATCAAGACCATGATTCGCCGTTTTCTCATAAGGCCACTCGATGCAACCCGCTGTGGAGATAGTTCATGGTTTGAACCGTAATAAAAATCGTGACATCACGCACCAGTCGCGATTCACAGCCTACGGCCCGCAACTTGAGCTCTCGGCAACGATCAATCACTTCGCGTACGACCAAGGAAACGGTGTAGCGGTTCTCGCCGGTCCAGCTCGTGACTTGCCGCTCGATTTCCGTCTTGTGTTTTCGCAGAAGTGCCGACGCTTGTTGCTCGACAAAGTCTTCCAACTTGCCTTCGTGCCGCCGCACTTCCTTGAGGGCCGACTCGTCGTTCTTTTCGGGGAAGAACAAACGCAAGAGATCCCGGTCGAACGGCGACGGCAGGTCCATCTCGTACCGAGCCCGGCGTTGTTCGTAATGTTCTCGCAGCGTGCGTTTGATTTGCCGCAGGGGTTCGATCGTCTTGCGCGACACGACTTTCGGTTTGGCTCCGACAATCGAACCCATCAGTTCGTCGACATACTCCAGTTTCTTCAACGCCGGCCAGCCACGATATTGGGTCCGCCAGCGCCCGCCGGGCTTGAGCCACACTGCAAAGGTTTCGGCAAAATCTTCCGCCGGATGACTCTGGGCGTACCAGGGCTCCAAGTGCACGACATAACGCCGGCTCTTGGGATGCGGGCGATAGTATTCGGGATACGGATCGCTGTAACTGCCAAAAACTTCCCGATACCGTTTCCGACGATGCAGCCAAAAGGCCGTGTCAAGCGCATGCCCGGTCTCATGCCGCAGGATCTTCATGCACCACTCGTCGGAGCCGCCCTCAACCTCCAACATCAACTTGCGTTCCAATTGGCACAATCGCGGATGAGCTAAATAAAACGGGACCGCGATCCCCGGAATGCCATCCGGTGCGAACCATTCGTCGCTGAGCCAGAAATGGGGCTTGAAGTCCAACCCACGAGCCGCCATTTCTTCGTAGAGCCGTTCGATCTTGGCGACCAGCGACGACTTGTCCAGCTCCAGCGGCAGATCACACATCCGGCAATCCAGCAATTGGTCGTCGGACAACTGGTCCCAATCCAGCTTCTTTCCAGCGTTCCACCATGGATCCCGCTTCCCGTTTTCACCGGTGCGGCGACCGGGCGAGCTTCCGTTGGCCGATGTCTTGACCGCTGGTTTCAGGGCCGCCACGGCGCCATTGCTGGAACCGGAACTGCGGGGACCCGAACGTTTTTTCTTGGAGGCGGACGTAGCCACACGCGGGCGACTGGCCCGCTTGGGCGACGCGTTGCTAAGTTTCGGCTTCCGTTGCGACTTGGCCACGCCAGGACTCGTTCTTGGTACAGGAACATCATTGAACCTCTTGACTCTAGCACGTTTCGTCGAGAATTCAATTTGTCGTCCAGTAATTTGTGGGGATTGCGAAGACGCGTCGAATTGCCAATTGGCGGTTTCCCCTGAAACTCGGTCGGTTACAATAAGTCGGGGTGCGGTAAGTCGCGATGACAGAAGTGAGGGAGCTTGAACAATGGTTCAAAACACAATCAACACCTCAGCGGCCATATTGGTTCGTGCGTTCAATACGGGACGGGCGGAAATGAGCCCGGAACTTGCGGCCTATTTGCTGACTGTGAAACTTGATCCCGCCGACGCGGAGCGGGCGAACCATCTAGCTCAGAAAGCTCGCACGGGCACGTTAACACCCAGTGAAGAATGCGAGATCGATGAATATCGCCGAGTTGGTCGAGTTATCGAGACACTAAAGCTACGTGCTCTAAATGCCATAAAAGCCTCACGATGAATCAGGCCTTGTTGGATTTGATTTACCACCGAGCGGGTGGTTTTTGCGAATACTGTCACACATGAACCACGAACACGAAATCTGGATGCGGCGGGCGTTGAGCTTGGCGGCACAGGGACAAGGTCGCGTCGAACCGAACCCGATGGTCGGATGTGTCATGGTCCGTGATGGCGAATTGATTGGCCAAGGATTTCATCGACAGTTTGGCCAAGCCCATGCCGAAGTCGATGCCATCAACGACGCGAAACAACGGGGTCACGATCCGCGCGGCGCGACCGCTTACGTGACCCTGGAGCCGTGCAGTCACTACGGCAAGACGCCGCCGTGCTGTTTGGCATTGATCGAGGCCCAAGTCCGCCGCGTCGTGGTAGCGACCACGGACCCCTCACCGCATGCAGCCGGCCAAGGAATCCACCAACTACAAACGGCCGGGATCGACGTGCACGTCGGGGTCCTCGAGGAAGAATCACAAACGCTATTGGCTCCATTCCTGAAGCGTTTGCAAACGGGCTTGCCGTGGGTGATTGCCAAGTGGGCCATGAGCCTGGATGGCAAGATGGCCACTCGGACGGGACACAGTCAATGGATCAGCGGCCCTCCGGCCCGAGCTCTTGTGCATCAGTTGCGCGGCCGGATGGACGGAATCATGGTTGGCATCGGCACGGCTTTAGCGGATGACCCGGCGCTGACGGCTCGTTTGGAAAACGGCAAGCCGCCGGCCCGCGTCGCGACGCGAATTGTGGTGGATCGCCACTTGCGATTGCCGCTCGAGTCGCAGTTGGTCCGCACCGCTCGTGAGGTCCCGGTGTTGGTGGCCTGCGAATCCGGCGCGGACGCAAATCATCGCCGACAACTGGAATCAGCGGGCGTGAAAGTCTGGGCAACTTCCGCAGAGAACCGTGAGTTTGATTACGCCGCTTTCGTGCGAACGTTGCTGGCCGAACTCTCGTCACGAGGGATGACCAACATCTTGGTCGAGGGCGGAGCGTCGCTGTTGGGGAATTTGTTTGATCAAGACTTGGTTGACGAACAATACGTCTTCGTCGCCCCGATCATCATTGGCGGAACCAACGCCATCTCCCCCGTAGGTGGACTCGGGCGCGAGACCGTGCCGCACGCAGGCTCCGGCCGCGCCAAGTCCCGCCGAGTATCTCACCAAGTCATGGGGAATGATGTGTTGATTCACGTTGTCTAGTGGTAGACTTGTTCAACCATTTGTCACCAGTCAAATCGAAGGCTAGGAGTAACAAAATGTGCTGCTTCGCGCAAAAAGTTGAGTTTGTGGAGGCGACCAAGATATTTGCGCGGCTGACCGATCGCTCGACGCAATACCTTGTTTACCAAATGACGTTTTCCACAAAGACACCCAATGCCATGATTCTGCCGATTCCGGTTCGCGCACCGGCACGGGAAGGATCAGTCAAGTTCATCAATCTGGAAAATCATCCAGAGTTCTTCGAAAGCCTTGCGGCAATGTTTCCCAGCATGTATCGCAAGTCGGCGGCTGGCAGCATACCGGTCCATTCCGTTGGTGACTATATCGCTTCCTTTGTTCCCAGCATCGATGACTTCAAGAACCTTGACCCGGCATTTGTCATTCCCAAATCGACCTGGGATCATATCCCGGGCTACGCGAACTTTAGCTTCGCGGTCTTTCAGCTAACCAAGTTGCAAGGAACTCCCCATCCCATGGCATTGGAATTCGAAACGCAAACTCCTGACCAAGTCTTCTTTCCGACGCTCCACATTCATGATGGGATGGTTCACGAAACAGAGGAATTCGATCACCAACTTTTTGTGCAGCACGCGATGTTGGATGATTTGGCAGGCAGTTACGTTGACTACGACTATGTCGATCCTGCTACCGGGTTCGTACGATCGCGGCCTGCTGCCGGTACGAAGTTTGCCGAAATGCCCGAACCAATCGTTGACCCGAATTTGTTGGTCCATCGACTGCGAATTGACGGATTTCAGAAGAACCAGGACTACACATTCTCGATGACGCGATTGGCATTTCTGAGAGGCATGATTCGAAAGAGGCTGCCGTGGCTTATCGGTACTCCGCTGGTTTTGGCTGGTGTCGCCTTCGGTTGGCTGCACTATCGCCGCAACAAGTTAAGAGGAACGACGAAGCAAGTCGACTCCGAGCTTTCGTTGCCGCCGGAGAAATAGAAGCTGGCCATAGGATGAACCAACATCCCCTCACAATGCTCATGGCGCTTGATGTTCTTGGCTCGTTGTTCGTCATTGACCTTTGCGGTCCTTCATTGCTTTTTCACCAAATCTTCCCGCGAGCCTCACAAGAATTTTGTATGCTTCTGGCCACGGCAATGCCGGCCGACTTGCAAACACCTACCGTCTGGGAACGAAAATTAGCATGAACCGCAACACGAAGCCGTTTGGACTGTCCGTTTTGGGCTTGATCATCGCGTTGGCTTGGTCGGCGACCGGAGTTGCGGCTCACGATGGTCCGGATCCTTTGTGTCATTGGACGTTTCGCGCCGAACAGTTGGATGGTCAAAAGCTCAAGTCTCGCTTGGGTCCCGATGGGCTGTTCTCGCATGCTCCGGAAGTAACACGAGATCCTTGGGGACAATCGGCCTTCTTTTCTGGGCGGCAAACCCAATGTGTGATTACAGAAGATTGGACGCAGATCAAAGACTTTTTGCCGGTCCAAAGTATGACGGTGGCCACGTGGGTGGCGGTCGATCGACCTGAAGAATGGGGCGGCTTGGTTGGCACGATCCAAGACAACGGCGACGCCGAAACCGGCTGGGTATTGGGCTACAATCAAGAAGTATTTACGTTTGCAATCTCTTCGCAAGGCGCCAACGACGGCGATGGCAAAATGACTTACCTGCAAGGCAAAACCAAGTACGTCCCCGGCAAGTTCTATCAAGTGGTCGGCGTTTACGACGGCGAGACGATGCAACTGTACGTCAACGGGCAATTGGACGCCGAATCCAAAGAACAAAGTGGCGATCTGTTGTATCCCACGTCCGCTCCGTTTGTCGTCGGAGCCTATCGCGATCGAGACGAGTTCAATTCGTTTCGTGGCAAACTGCGTGAAGTAGCGATCTACAACATGGCGGCCAAAGCCAAGTGGGTCGCTCATGATTTCGAACATTTGCAAGAATTGGCCAACGCCCAACCGGTCGCGGTCCAACAGGAACTGGACTTCATCGTGCGACCCTTCTTGCAATTCGGAACGCCGACTGGAATGAGTGTGGTCTGGCAGACCACGATGCCGGCCACCAGTGAAATCCATTGGGGTACAACGATCGAATGCGACCAAGTCGCCCCCACCACGGCCAACGGCGAGATCTACACGGGGCGAATCGAGGGACTAGAACCCAACACCCAATACTTCTATCGCGTCGTTTCTACGACAGCCGATGGGAAGAAACTCGAATCCGATCCCTCGACGTTTCAGACCGCGTTTGGGCCCGGTACGCCGGTGACGTTTGCCGTCATCAGCGACACGCAGAAGAACCCCAAGGTAGCGGGCGCGATTGCCGAACATGCTTGGGCCCAGCGTCCGCATTTCCTCTTGCTGCCCGGCGACTTGGTGGATCAAGGCAAGAAGGACTCGGATTGGCGGGAAGAGTTTTTCCCATCACTGAATCCGTTGATTTCGCGGATTCCGCTGTTCCCGGTCTTGGGCAATCACGAACAGAATGCCAAGAACTACTTTGATTACATGGCCCTACCGGACCCCGAATACTACTACACGTTTTCTTATGGCGATGCCGACTTCTTTGTGATCGATTCCAATCGCAAGGTCGATCCAGAGAGCGAGCAATATCGGTGGCTGGAAGAAAAGTTGGCAGCCTCGAAAGCCACTTGGAAGTTTGTTTCGCATCATCATCCGCCGTATTCCTCGGACGAGAACGATTACGGTGATTTGTGGAAGACCAACCAGAGCACGCGAGGCGACTTGCGAGCCCGACAGTTGGTACCGTTGTACGAGAAGTACGGCGTGGACATTGTGTGGACCGGACATATTCACTCGTACGAACGAACCTGGCCCATCAAAGACGGACAAGCCGTTTCCGCAGGAGGAACGATTTACATGATCACCGGTGGTGGCGGTGGTGGCTTGGAGACTCCTGGGCCTTATCGTCCATTCTTCCAAAACAACGTCCGTCGCACGCACCACTATGTCATGGTCCACATCCAAGACAAAACACTCGAACTACGTGCGTTTACGCTGGAAGATCAGTTGTTTGATACCGTGCGATTGCAGAAGCCGTAGTTAGCACTTCCGCTGTTACGATGACCTCTGGCGATTGGCATGAGTTTTCTTGGATTTCAAACAAACCCGCGGATTTCGCCCGTGGGTTCGACCCGGATTCCCTAAAAATCGGGAAACTCCGCGTTCTTGTTGTTGCTTGGGCTGCACTCGCGTGTTTAAATGGGGACGGACTTAAAAAGATTCCGTTTCGGCTGCTGAGTCGTTGGTGAAGTAATTCATATTGCTGAACGGCAACTCCTTTGGCGAGTCGTGAAAGAATTCCAAACACAGAAGGAACGATCAAATGTGGCGCAAGTGCATGACTTGGGGCGTGGCAACCATGTTGTTGGCAGGGACATCTTTCGCGGCGATTCGAATGGCGGTGGACGAATACAAGA
Source organism: Planctomycetaceae bacterium (assembly GCA_016795075.1). GTDB lineage: Bacteria > Planctomycetota > Planctomycetia > Pirellulales > Pirellulaceae > M30B19. The sequence continues at coordinate 6,708 of JAEUIP010000046.1, forward strand.
GTGGCGTGGTATGGCCCGAACCTCCAAAGGTGACGGCCGGTGGAACAAGCGAGAATGCGTTTCGATTGCCACCCTCGGATGCGATCGTTTTGTTTGATGGCACTAATCTGGATCAGTGGGTCGGTGGAGATCGGTGGGAGCTCAAAGACGGTTACGCGATCACTCGTGAGGGCGACATCTCCTCCAAGCAAGCTTTTGGCGATTGCCAATTGCATATTGAGTTTGCGACGCCGGACAAGGTCGAGGGCGAAGGACAAGGTCGCGGGAATAGCGGCATCTACTTTATGGGCCAATACGAAGTCCAAGTTTTGGACTCTTGGGAGAACGTCACGTACTTTGATGGCCAGTGTGGTGCGGTCTACAAGCAAAGTCCGCCGATCGTCAATGCTTCAAGGGGACCGGGCCAGTGGCAAGAGTACGACATTGTGTTTACAGCGCCGCGTTTCCATGAAGATGGTTCGCTAAAGTCACCGGCTTACCTGACTGTGTTCCACACTGGGGTGTTGGTGCAGAATCATTTTCCGTTGACTGGCAAGACCTTGTGGCATGCGGCGCCGTTTTATGAGGCCCATGGCGACAAGCTGCCGATCAACTTGCAGTTTCATGGCAATGAGACTCGGTTCAGAAATATCTGGGTGCGCGAGAATGTGGTCAATATGGTTGGAACGCCACCGCAGGGATAGACTGTGTCGGCCCGCAGGGCCTTTGGACCTCAGAGTTCACTTCCAACCGGGGCCTCGCGACCCCGGCAGAGGCTATATCGGCCCGTTGGGCCTGCGGAACAGAACATTTCAGTCCAACCGGGGCCTCGCGACCCCGGCAGAGGCCATGTCGGCCCTTCAGGCCTGTGAATCAACAGGACTACCTGCCAGGCCCCGGGGCTATTCTTTTTTTGGACCGGGGGCCATTGGGTTTTCGGCCCGAAGGGCCAGCACAACCTCTGCCGGGGTCGCGAGGCCCCGGTTGTCGGAGCGCCCCGTTGCAGAAAAGGCCCGGAGGGTCGACACAAGTCAATCGAACACGTACTTCAAGTCATACTCAACTTCATGCTTTTTAAGCAGCCCCAAGTATTCATTCTCGAATGATTGACTTTGGTGATGCTGGACTTGGTTTTCAATATACTGATAGACTTTGTCTTTAGCCGAGACACTCACGGTAAATGCTCCAAAGCCATCCTGCCAACCGAATTTCATAATCAGACCGCTGGTATCATTGATATGCTTGGTAGTACTGCTCTTTAATTTCCCCACAAATTCTGAGACCGCGATCTTCGCGGGAATTCGAACTAGTAAGTGGGCGTGGTCTACATACCCATTCACAATTATCGCGTGGCCACCGAGTTCTTTGCAAACGCCGGCCATATATGCAAACAACTTCGGGCGAGATTGTTCAGTAAGCCACTGCTTTCGATTCTTGGTGCTGAAGACAACATGATAAAGAAGTTGTTGGTGGGTACTCATGGGACTGCGTCTCAGTAATGGGATTCTCCGGGCCCCGTTGGACAATGACATGTTAGAAAATTCACAGATGCACGTGTGTCGGCCCTTCAGGCCTGAGGGACCTAACGAGTCCAACTTCAAACCGGGGCCTAGCGACCCCGGCAAAGGCTATGTCGGCCCGCCGGGCCTGCGGAATGCGTCGGGCCTGGGACTGTACTGAGAAGCTCTTGTGTCGGCCCGTCGGGCCTGGGGAAACTGAGGAGGAACCTCCAACCGGGGCCTAGCGACCCCGGCAGAGGTTATGTCGGCCCGCCGGGCCTTGGGAAATAGAGACTTTAATTGCGGAGAATTAGTTTCTAGGGTTCTAGGGTTTCTGGGTTTTGGGTTTTGGGTTTTGGGCTTCTTGGTTTTGGGGTTTCTGGGTTTTGGGGTTTCTGGGTTTTGGGGCTTCTGGGTTTTCGGCCCGGAGGGCCAGCACAACCTCTGCCGGGGTCGCTAGGCCCCGGTCAGGGCAAACCTTATTTGCGGAAAAGGCCCGGAGGGCCGACACAAGCCACATTCCATCTGGGCCTGCGAGCAATACCGCATTTCAAGCCGGAGAATCGCTTCCACTATTACAACCCGAATCTCGGGCTACCAGGCTACTGCGGCATCCACTTCAGCAACCGATTAAGGAATATCAGGCTACAAACTTTTTGCATATTTTTGGCCTACCCATGCATCCCTTAAGCTAGAGTCTCCCGCTCCCCCTTATCTCAGGATTTTCACCTATGTCCTCCTGCAGTGCTTGCTCTAGCGTGATGGCCGCTCAATCCGAGGCCCTATCGCAACAAATCAACTTCGCGGTGCTCCGCAAGCAACAAGATGCCACCAAGGCCCAAGGTGACGCTGCGGTCCAACTGCTCCAATCTGCAGCGGCTGCCGGCAAAGCGATTGGCAAGGGCGGTCAGTTTGACGCGATTGCCTAGCTGAACATGCTGGTGATTTTGTGGTTCTCGTGAAAGTAGATATTGAAACCGTAATTGTTGTGGGCATTCGTAATCAATGCCACCATGCGGGTCGCCGCTTCGTGAGCCATCTTTCGTGGCGATTGTTTGTGTTTGCGGCGACTGCGATTCGCCAGATATTGCTCGGCTAACTTGCTAATAAAAACCATGTCGATCGCGCTGCCATCGATCCAATCGACCGCACGGGAATAGCCCGCGACCCACTCCAGTTTCGTGGCGGGCTCTTGCAATAAAAACCGAGCCGTTTCCGTGTTCCCCGTGTGGCAAGTGCCCAGGAACAGCCCTTTGATCTGGCCACTGGCATTGCAATTCTTGAAGATGTTCCGAAACTCGGTGCGACTAATGGCGGTGGTTGGTGTTGGCGAGATGCAATTTGCATCCCCATGGCTGGCGACATAAATCACTTCGGAAACACCATCTTCGGAACGAGCACGGAGAACCGTTTCCAGCGACGAGCGGTCGGCGAACATGTCGTAGTAAATTGCCGAAGGGTTCTCGTAATGGATTGCAGCAACGGCTTCAAATAGCTGACGCACACCATGGTTCCCGGTCCGCCACCACCGCGATTCCACAACTGCAATCGGTCCCATAAAAACTTTCTGCAAACACCGCCAAGCACTCGATTCCCGACGATTATTTTAGATCAGAAAATTGTGATTACGAGCCAGAAACACACGGTTTGCGACGGTCTCGATAGCGTGATTCAAATTGGATTAGCCTACCGTTTGCAGTCCTGCAGCAACGCCATTGACGGACAGAGTGATTGCTTTAAGCAATTCATCGGTGCGAGATGGATCGGTATTTTCGCGAAGCTCGCGCAGCAAGGCGACCTGAATGATGTTCAAGGGGTCAACGTAGGGGTTGCGGACTCGAATCGAATGTTGCAACCAAGGCTCCGTTTCCAGGACATGCTTCGAGTCGGTCACAAACAAGACCAAACGTCGCGTGGCTTGAAACTCCTCTTCGATGAGTTTGAACACCTTATCAGCCAGTTCACCGGGCGCTAGCCCCGAGTACAACCGGGCAATTCCCATATCGGCTCGGGCCAAGCCCAAATGCACATTGTGCAATAGTGTGCGGAAGAATGGCCATTGGCGATACATTTCGCGCAGTTGGTTCAGTCGCTGCCGTTCATCGGATGCGACCCACTGCGAGATCCCGCTACCCACGCCATACCAACTGGCGATATTGGCTCGCGTCTGTGTCCACGCAAAGACCCAAGGAATCGCGCGCAAGTCGTCCAACTTCATGGTTGTCGACCGACGTGATGGCCTTGAACCGAGCTTCAAATGATCGATCAAATCGATGGGCGTGGTCGCTTGGAAATAGTCGACAAAACCAGGAAGTTCGACCAAGTCGCGGTACTTTTTGTAGGCATGCCCCGCCAACTCTTCCATCACTCCGAACCAATGGGGTTGTTTTTCGAATGTCGGCCGTGTGCCCGTCGTGCAGATCACGGCATGCACCAATTGTTCCAAGTGTCGATGGGCAATCGCCGGTTCGCTGTAACGCGAGCTTACCACTTCGCCTTGTTCGGTGATCCGGATTCGACCGCGAATCGAATCAGGGGGTTGAGCCAAAATCGCTCGATTGGTGGGTCCACCGCCGCGGCCCAACGAGCCGCCGCGGCCATGGAACAGGGTCATCTTGATCCCAGCTGCTTTGCATACTTCCGCCAGGGCCTGTTGTCCCCGGTACAACTGCCAATTGGCTTGCAGATAGCCACCATCTTTGTTGCTATCGCTGTAGCCAATCATGATTTGTTGTTGATTGCCACATTGACGCAAGTGTTCGGCATACTCGGGGATCTCGAACAATTGCTGCATGAACTGGGGAGCGTCGTGCAAATCCTGAATCGTCTCGAACAGGGGCACCAGATTCAATTGCCCGAACAGTCCGGCGTCCTTTGCCAACAGCAGAACTTCCAGGACCTGGCTGACATCATGGGTCATGCTGATGATGTAGTTGCGAATCGCGCGCGGACCAACGACTTCATGCACTTGTCGAATGACACGGAAGAGCTCGAGGGTCTCGTTGACTGGGGGACTGAATTGAAGCCGTGACGTCAAAGGCCGAGGACTGTCGATTTCGCGGCAGAGGATCGCCCGCTTTTCGGCTTCAGGCAATGCTCCGTAGTTGTCGGCCAACTTGTAGGCGGCGAAGAGTTCCGACATGGCCGCGCGATGGACCGCCGAATGTTGCCGAACGTCCAACGATGCCAAGTGAAACCCAAACACTTCCACCGACCGGATGAGCGTTTCCAACCGACCCGTCACCAATCGCAGTCCGTTATTGGCCAACAAGCTGTCGCGAATCATCAACAGGTCGGCCAAAAATTCTTCGGCCTGGCGATAGGCGCGTGGATTTTCGGTCGGCCGGTCCCAGGAACCAGAATTCTGCTCGCGAGTCGCTCGGAGGCGCCGAAACATGATGATCAACTTTTGTCGATACGGCTCTTGATCGAAGCGACTAAAGACTTCCGCTTCCGCGGCCGGAATCAGTTTGCGATCCAGTTCCAAACTGGCCAACAATTCGTTACTAAACCCGGTCCGTGTTCGCGAGGGACTTAGCAAGTGGTACAAATAGTCCACTTCATAATTGTAGTGTTTGAGAATCGCCTCGCGCTGCTCCCGCAGCGTATCGCGAGTCACCTCGGGAGTCACAAAAGGATTGCCATCGCGATCACCACCGATCCACGAACCGTATTCCAAGAACGCCGGAATGTCAAAATGGTGGCCAGGGTAATAGGTCGCTAGAGCCGCTCGGAGTTCTTGATAAATTTGCGGGATCACACGAAAGAGCGTGTTTTCAAAGAAATACAGACCGCTGTTACGGACCTCGTCCATCACGGTTGGTTTGCGTTCGCGCGTCTCATCGCTTTGCCACAGCAGGACGATGTAGCCGTGAATCTCGTCGTGCAGTTGTTGTTTGACTCGTTGCGAGTGCCCAGGCTGGTTCAGTTGATGCAAACGTTCGGCGATTTCTTTGAGAATCTGCCGGATCGTCCGGCGTTTGGATTCGGTCGGATGCGCGGTGAACACGGGCATGATCTGCAATAGATGCAGATTTTCTTGCACTTGCCGAGCGGTCAAGCCTTCGTGGTGCAGAATTCGAATGGCATCGGCAATCGTCTCGCTGATCGGCACGCCAGCTTCATCGGCTTCCGTCATTCGTTCGGACAAAACGCGGACTCGATGTTGTTCTTCCGCCAAGTTGACCAATTGAAAGTACGTCGAAAACGCCTTCAAGTTCGCGTCGGTCATCCGCAAATCTTGCAGGACTTTGGGAACCTGGTCCAAAAGTCGTTCGAACGCTTCAGGATCCCCGTTGCGCCAGGCCTTGGCAAGGCTGCGGATTTTTTCTTCTTGTTGGTAGACCTCAGGTCCCGCCTGTTCCATCAGGACTTGGCCCAACAAACCGCCCAACAACCGAATCGTGCGACTCAGATCGGGCGGTGTTTCCAAACTTGTCGTAGCATCCATGTCGATTACTGATCTGATTCGGCGGGGACGGGACTGGAGATGGCCGGATCGGGTTTGGGCAGAATCACGCCGACAAAGAACCAGCCGTCCGATTCGGTCTCCAAAGACCAGCCACTAATGCCCAGATGCGGAGCGATAACGTTCTCAAAGTCTTGCGGCAACTTCGAACCATCCACTTTGCGCGTGACACCACCCTCTTGCATTTCTTTGAGCATCCGCGCGAGGAGGCTATTGTCTCGCGGGACTTTGTTCTTTCTCAGCAGTTCATAAATAAACTTGATCGAGCGATCGACTCGGCCAAATTGCCGAATGCTGTCAGGCGCCGGGGACAATTGATCCAGTTTTTCGCTGATGAGTTTGAAATCACTTGCATCGGTCAAAGGACCAGATTCGCGATTGGCGACCTTCTTCAAAAACTCCACATTGTTGGAGAAGAAAATGTTCCCTTTCGTGACGACGACAAATTGGTCCGGGAATAATGGAGGTTCGGTGGCCGCCGGGGCTTCTTCGGTTTCTTCGCCGGAAAGCAAGTCATCCAAGTCCATTTCGTCTTCGGACTCTTCAATGCGCTCGGCTTTCCAAATGGTACGACCGTCTTGGAACGGCAGGGCCTTCCATTTGCTTTTTTGCGGCTTGAAGAAGCCATCCAAATCGTCGGCGATCCATTGTTCGTTATCGGACCCGTCGGCGATCTTGAGCCCGACAACCATGCGTTCGCTTCCTTCTTCGATGGGTTCCTCAAAGTCCGAAACGAAAGTGATTTTGCCGTCGAGTCGTTGGGCGATGCCCTTGATGTCGAACTTGATGCTTTGCCGTCCCTTTTTCCAGCCATCGACCATCGTTTCCCAATTACCGGGCTGAGTGAATTCGTCGACTAACAAGCCAACGGAATCAATCCCGGTGCCGAAATTCCAGTGAAACGTGGCCGCTGTAGCCGCATGGTCAGGAACCCATGGCTCCCATTTCACGTCCGGATTGGGATTGGGAAAGTCCAGCAACTGAGCGGCCTTCTCGAAGCGCGGGCCTTCGGAGTTTCCCGGCGCGTAAATGAAAAACCGGTGCAACATTTCCATGTTTTTATGAGCGAACATAAAGTCGCCCCCGACGGCTTTGGTGGCTCCGAACCCTTGACGCTGCAAAATGGCGGCAATTTCTTTTGGTTCTCGAGCGTTGGGGTCCAAGCGACTGGATCGGTTTCGTTTGGCGATCAAGTCGGACAATTCGACGTATCCAAACGGTTCAATAAACCAACGGATTTGTGGCTTCCAATCGTCTTCCGCTTGAAGGCAGCGAGCGCGAACTTTGCTAAACGGCTCGTGTTTGCCCAGCACGTTATCCAGTGGTTCGGGGCTTAAGATCGAAGCCATCACTTCGCTCAAAATATCCAAGTCGTCACAGGCGATCAAACGATCCGCGACTCGCGTGAAGTAGACACTTTCGCGCACCGCAATTCCACGCGGTTTTTCAAACTCCCAACGAGTGACTTTTTGTTCCAACACATCAAGTTCTGAAGGTTTGGCTGCGCGGGACGTCAGGTCCGTTTCGATGTCGGCCATCAGTTGTTTGTAGTCGGCCTCGTGACCTGCAACGTCGACCATGATCACGATCGCGTGGTTGGCCGCCTCGCTTTGACCTTCCTCTCGGTTCAAAATAGCCGCAAAGCAAATTTCCCCAGTGTTCAGTTTGTTGACTTTCTCCATGTTCATGGCAAACTTCAAGTTGCGATTGTCCAGCCAATCGGTAACCTGGCTCGAGAAGCTCTCCACGACCGGAGCCAAATCGGGATCTTGCGCCAACTGCCCCATTTTGGTGCCATAAAGCGCGGCTTCCAGGTCAGTGATACTCGACACACTGACCCAAGCTCGCGTGGTTGATGGCAAATAAAACTCCGAGGACATTCGCGCAGGCTCTTGAGCAATAGCCACTCCGCAGGTCATCAGAACAATGGTCGCGGCCAACACCAAACTGGTCGACAGCTTGCCGAAAAGAAAATCTGCTGGACGCACCACTCGCAACTCTCCCTGTAGTAACCGAACTGCCTGTCGTAAACGATCTGCCTATAGTATCCGAACCGTTTGTGAAACCCCAACTTGTATTGGGGCCACCGCTTCCCATGGCTCAGCACCCCGGCAACTTTTTAGCCGGGTGATCGTCAGTGCTTTAAGTTACCAGATCGACAAACGACCTCCTAGATGGATCTTGCCTACGTGCCTAAGATAGCCAAACTTGGCTTTTGGCCCCCAAACGGGCCGGTTTTTGGGCCCCTTGTTCCAACCCGACCGGCAAAGATAACTCGCGAGCAGTTTCCGCATGTCCCAGCATGAAGTGTACGAAAACCCCTTGATTACCCGGTACGCCAGTTCAGCAATGGGGAAGATCTTCGGCGACCAAGCACGTTTTTCCACGTGGCGGAGACTCTGGGTGGCGTTGGCCGTCGCCGAGCAGGAACTGGGGCTGGACATTAGCGATGGCCAAATCGCGGAAATGCGGGCGGCGGTTGATTCGATCGACTTCCAGCAAGCGGCAATGTTCGAGCGGAAACTACGTCACGACGTGATGGCCCATGTGCACGCCTTTGGTCTGGTAGCTCCCTCGGCGATGCCAATCATTCATTTGGGCGCCACCAGCTGCTACATCACCGACAACACCGACCTGATCTTGATGCGTCAGGCACTGCAGCTCGTCCGCCGAAGATTGGTGGCCGCGATTGTTAGGCTAGGAAAAGTCGCCGCCGAGTATCGGGCGCTACCCTGTCTGGGCTACACCCATTTCCAGCCGGCTCAGCCCACGACCGTCGGCAAACGCATTTGCCTGTGGATCTACGACCTGGTTTTGGATTTGGAGGAACTGCAGTTTCGACTTGGGCAACTCAAGTGTCGCAGTATTAAAGGAACGACAGGTACGCAAGCCAGTTTTTTGGCCCTGTTCGACGGAGATCACGACAAGGTCCGAAAACTGGAACAACGAGTGGCCCAGGAGATTGGCTTTGACGGGATCTATGCCGTGACCGGCCAGACCTACACGAGAAAAGTGGACGCACAAATCCTGGACTGCTTGTCCGGGATTGCGCAGAGCGTCCACAAGATCGCCACCGACATTCGCCTTTTGGCCAATCGAAAAGAGATCGAAGAACCCTTCGAAAAAGACCAAATCGGTTCGTCGGCCATGGCTTACAAACGCAATCCCATGCGGAGCGAGCGGATGTGTTCGCTGGCTCGCTACGTCATGAACCTACCCGCGAACATGGCGCAAACGGTTGCCACTCAATGGCTCGAGCGGACCTTGGATGATTCGGCCAATCGCCGAATCGTGATTCCGCAAGGTTTTTTGGCCATCGACGCGATCCTGTCGCTGCTGATTAACGTCGCTGACGGTCTGGTCGTTTATCCCAAGGTGATTGAAAAGAACTTGCGAGCCGAATTGCCGATGATGGCAACCGAAAACATCATGATGGCGGCGGTCAAAGCCGGCGGGGATCGCCAGCATTTGCACGAACAAATTCGCTTGCATTCCGTAGCGGCAGGAGCGAGAATCAAGCTGGAGGGGCTCGATAACGACTTGTTGGAACGAATCCAAGCCGATCCCGCATTTGGGTCGGTCGACGTCGCCCAGATGCTGGATCCGATCAACTTTGTCGGCCGAGCCCCGGAACAAGTTGACGAGTTCCTGAACCAACACGTGCAACCGCTGATGGTCGCGTTTGCCCACGAGCTCCACTCCGGCGACGAGGCCGAGATCAAGGTGTAACCACTTCGATGTTCGAACATCCCCTGTCGCACGAGGCACCGAACGGTTTTTCAGGAGTTCGTGAATCACGTGTCCAAGCTCGGCGCCGGTTCCTCCGAGGTTGCGTGATGAGTGGACTGTCGGGCTTGCTCTTGGGCCAGGGTGGTTGTTGGCAAGCGAGTTCGGATGGAGTCGTTCTGCCAGACAAGATTTATGGCAAGTTTGGCTACGGCCCCGGCCAGTTCCAAAAACCTCGTGCCATTGCGATCGATCAACAGAATGAAATCTACATCGTCGATATGACCGGGCGAATTCAGGTCTTCGACGCGGAGGGGACGTTTCTGCGCGTTTGGAAAACTCCCGATGTTACCAATGGCCGCCCCACGGGTTTAAGTGTCGATGCGGAAGGACTCCTCTGGGTTGCGGACACCCACTATTACCAAGCCCTGGCATACTCGCGGACCGGCGAACTCGATCGCGAGCGGTCCATCTTTGGCGAACCCGGGATCGAACCGGGCAAGTTCGGGATGCTAACGGAAGTGGCGTTTGATTCGCGCGGGCGGATTTTGATTGCGGAGTATGGAGAAAACGACCGGATTCAAGTGTTTTCACCGGAAGGCCAACTGCTATTTCAGATCGGCTTGCATGGAACCGATCCCGGTCAATTCATGAGACCGCAAAGCCTCACCTTGGACGAGCAGGATCAAGTCTGGGTGGCCGATTCAGGCAACCATCGCATCCAAGTTTTCCAGCTGCACGACGACCACGCCTCGTTGGTCAAAACTTTTGGGCAAGAGGGAGTCGAACCGGGTCAAATGCGGTTCCCCTACGACTTGTTCTTTGACGAGCACGGAGATCTGTATGTCTGTGAGTTTGGCAACCATCGCGTGCAGAAGTTCAACCGCGACGGTCAATCCCTGTGGATTTGGAAAAGCCCAGGGTCCGGGCCGTCGGCCTTGTATCAACCTTGGGGCTGTGTGATCGACCAACAGCGAAGACTTCATGTACTGGACTCGTATCACCATCGAGTCTATCGCGTCCCGGCAGTCTGAGCCAAGCCTTCTGCGCCGCCATGCCAGAGCGGGGCCATCTTCGCCAAGCAACGCCAACCAACAACGTCCGCCACGATTGACCACCTGCAGGGTCTGTGCTATCGTCAGCCGCACCCGATGCAATCGGGAATCGTCTCGTTTCAACGCAGAAAGATCGCATTTATGGCACATGAAGTCACGCTGATTACAGGGGATGGTACTGGCCCGGAACTGGCCGAAGCCTCACGCAAGTGCATCGACGCGACCGGCGTCAAAATCAACTGGGATGTCCAAGAAGCGGGCATCGACGTCATGGCGACCAAAGGCACTCCGATCCCGGACGAGACAATCGCCAGTGTTCGCCGTACCAAGTGTGCTTTGAAAGCTCCGATCACGACTCCGGTCGGAACGGGCTTTCGCAGCATCAACGTGTACCTGCGACAGGAACTGGGGTTGTATGCCTGTATTCGTCCATGCAAGCAATACAAAGGCGTGCGCAGCTTCTTCAGCCATTTGCCGATCGACATCGTGATCGTTCGCGAAAACACGGAAGACCTATACGCCGGTGTGGAGTTTGAAGCTGGCAAGCCGGAAACTCAACAGTTGATTGACTTCATCAACGGGCTACCAGCAGATCGCAAAATCAAAACCGCAGGCAACGAAACCGGCGTTTCGATCAAGCCAATCAGCATCAGCGGCAGCGAACGAATCATTCGTTGTGCCTTCGAGTACGCGCGTGAGAACGGACGGAAGAAAGTCACGGCGGTTCACAAAGCCAACATCATGAAGTTCTCGGATGGATTGTATTTGGCCACCGCCGAACGAGTCGCCAAAGAATTTCCAGATATCGAATTCGAAGAACGAATCGTTGACAACATGTGCATGCAATTAGCACAAAAGCCTGAACTCTACGACGTTTTGGTACTGCCCAACCTGTACGGCGACATCATCAGCGACTTGGGTGCTGGGATCGTTGGCGGTCTAGGCGTTGCACCGGGCGCCAATTTGGGTCCTAACGGAGCAGTTTTCGAAGCCACTCACGGCAGCGCACCGAAGTACAAGGGTTTGAATAAGGTCAACCCAACGGCTTTGATCCTGTCGGGGATGTTGATGCTGAAGTACTTGAAAGAAGAGGATGCAGCCAAGCGTTTGGAAAAAGCCGTGGCTGATGTCATCGCCGAAGGCAAGTACGTGACTTACGATCTGAAAGACGATCGCAACGATCCAACCGCCGTCGGGACGCAAGAAATGGCCGCCGCAATTTGCCGCCGTTTGCAGGGCTAGGGTCCAATCCAATATGAACCGGCTGAAGCCGGCGAGGAGAGTGATAAGAGTCTTTTCATCCTCCTCGCCGGCTTCAACTCATTACGGGTTACTATTGGCAATTGAAGATCCAGCGAGTTTTCTGAACTGGCTTATTGGACAATTCTCTACACGCGCTGCTAAGCTGTGAACTCACTCCACAGACGTTGGCAACTGAAACCCGCAGGACTGGCAATAACTCAGCAGACCTAGGTGGAGATTCGATTTCCGGTCCCGTTTTCCGTGGCCGACTTCACTCCCTCACTGGTGGAGTTACCAGACCGCAATGGTTGCAACTGAACGGGAGACGGACGCAATCGCATTTCAGGTGTGTCGCCAAGGTAGGGCTTTAGCGATCGCATCACCGGCGGTTGATCGGCGACTGATCCGGTAGTCGCTTGGCCCAAAGTCGACGAGTCCGCCAAGGTCGAGCCCTCGGAGCCTGTCGGTTGGCTCATGGTTTGACTGGCAGCAGGCTGCCCAGTCGCGGTCATGGAGGGCGTTGCCTCGCGGTACAACGAACCGCCCAAAGCCACGGCAGTCCCTGGGACAGGGTTGCCCCAGAGGTCGAGTTCTTCACGAACCCAGACGGTCCGAGGAACATTCCGCAGTTCCTTGGAAGGCATCAAACTTCGGCGAACAACCGGCACTTCTTCCGTGCGGGTTTCGGGAACCATCTCACGAACTTGAACATCGTAAGGCTCAACCGTTTCGACTCGCTGCATGACCGTGCGTTGGACCGGAACCTGGCGTTCAACGACTCTCTCTTGTTGGACAGTCCGTTGTACCGGAACGGTCTCTTCCACCATCTTGGTGACGGGCTTGCGAACCATGTAAGGAACTCGCTGAGTCACAATCTCGTTTTGCACGGTTTGAGTTGTGACCGGCACTTTTTCGGTGACCACTTCATCGACATACCGCGTGACTTGGACAGCTTCGGTCTGCATGGTCGTTTGAGGCACAATCGCCGTTTGCTGGACTTGCTGGACTTGGTAGTTCGGGACGTAGGTGGGCACCAGCGATGCGGTCGCTGGTTGACCTTGGTTGGTCCAATAGAAACCGGGCCGGCGATAGACTTGCTGCATCGTGGCTGGGTCCGTGTAAGTCGTCCGCGGCAAATACTGCAACCGATTTCGATCGTAGCCGGGTTGTGTCACCAATTGGTTGACAATCACGCCTTGGTCGACCAATTGAGGACGGTACTGCGTCACCGGAACGTAGGAAGTGACCGGCGTCTGTCGATATTGGGTTTCCGTAACCGGTCGGCGAACGACCGTCTGACGATCTTGATATTGAGTCTGTTCGACGACCTTGGGTACAACAACCTGCTCTTCCCGATAGTGTGTTTCTTCAACGTACTCGGTGACTTGCCGCTGCCGAGTCTCATACGATGTTTCGGTAACGGGCTCAAAAACGGAATAGCGTTCCGTCTTCATTTCGGTTTCGACCACCGGCTTGAGCACCGTATTCCGTCGTTCACGAGTTTCCGTACGGACAACGGGCTTCAATTCCGTGATTTGCCGTTTTTGGAGGGAGGTCTCTTCGACTTCCTTGAACACGGTTACTTCTTGGGGCTCAACCACCGTTTGTGGTGTGAGGCGGAACGATTTGGTGGGCTGAGTCATGGGCGCCCAAGTGGGCGGACAAACCTGGGCAGTCGCCGGAGCTTGCGACGAAACCCATGCGAAGAAACACGAAGCGACAACGAACCCCACTTGCGGCACGCAACGACACGTTCCATAAACCAGATTAGGCATGCTTTCACTCCACAGGACTTTTCCGCGGCCAAACGACCGCCGAGAAACCAATTTCGAAAATTTTCGATGTTCTCCTCAAGTTTGTCCTATGAACGGTCGGTTTGCAAATGGATTCTTGGTAGGATTTAACGACAAGCCCCCAGAACTCTCGGCTGGCCAAGGACTTAGAATTCGCAAATAATGTGCGGCCACTTGGGGACGAGTGGGTGTCTGGACGAAGAACGACACATACAACAATCTTAAAAGCGGGACGGAAGAATTGGAATTTTCGGAATATGTCTCCCCGCGTTTCTCCGAGAACTTGGCCTTCGACGAGTGGTTGCTGGCCAGGGCGGCCGAACGACGCGATGGCACCGAAACGCTGAGAATTTGGCGACCGCCGGCTTACGCGGTCGTGATCGGCCGCGGTTCAAAATACGGCGACGAAGTCAACGCAAGTTATTGCGAGTCACGCGGCATTCCGGTATTCCGCCGACATAGCGGCGGCGCAGCGATCGTTACCGGGCCCGGTTGCTGGATGTATTCGGTCGTTTTGGACCTGATCAAGCGACCAGGACTTCGGGACCTCCAGGTCGCCCACCAAACGGTCATGGCTCAGATACGATTGGCGGCTCAAGTATTGGCTCCTCACACTGTCGTCCAAGTCCAAGGGACCTGCGATTTGACGATTGACGGCCGAAAATGTTCGGGGAATAGCTTGCGGGTCGTTCGTGATCACTTGCTGTACCACGGCACTCTTTTGGTCCATTTCGACCTCCCGCTATTGGCAAGTTGTTTGTTGACACCACCGCGCCAGCCCGACTATCGACAACAACGGCCCCACGAGCAATTTGTGGCCAATTTGGCGGGCGACGATGCCGCAAAGGGCGAAGTTCTTTGGGCCCAATGGCGACAACAGTTGCAGACTGGGTGGGAAGTCGCCAGCAAACAGCCGTTGACCGTGACAACCGAAGACCAAATTGCGGTTGCTCGGTTGGCGACGGAGAAGTACGAATCGTCCGCTTGGACACTGGCCCGTTAGCCGACGCGTGCGTCGGATAGCCTCCGGAAGGACCGTCGCAGAAAATCCGAGATCGCATTACAATGCAGGGCTCCCCAGGGACAACCACTCTGGGGCCAGTAGCCAAGGATTCCTAGTATACGGCTTCAGGCTGTTGTGCTGGGGCGTGCCGTCACTTGTGTTTGAAGAATTGCTTTGTGATCAATAAACCAAATCAAGACCGACCATCGGAAGCGCCAAGTTCTGTAAATAAAGGGCATGAGCCGTCAAACGCCAAGGAGCCAACTTCCGGCTCGGCCATTGGCAAGAAAGGGCGGCCGGGACAAAGTGCGGAACAGAAAGGCGAAAGTCGCCCTCCCACCAGTCCCATGACGTTGCTCATGATCTTGGGCTTGCTCACGATCGTGGCATGGTTTCTCAGTTCCGCGTTGATGCCGGTTCCCCATTCAGAAGTCAGCTACACCTACTTCTTGAAACTTCTGCATGGTGTCGATTACGCGGGCAATCCAATCCTCAATGCAGACGGCAAGCAGGTTACCAATTCTTTGGGCAAGGGTCCTGATGGGACCGAGAAAACCGTCCCATCCAACATCATTGAAGTAAAGCGATCCGGTCTTTCATTGCAAGCGTTTTGTCAGGTTGCCGCCCCTGCCGAACCAAAATCGTCCGCTGAAAAATGGCGACAGCCCATTGGACTCAACGACAAACCACTGGAACTCTATATCCGCGTGACCCTGGACACCAGCGACTTGCGTGACGGAGAACTCAATCGCTTGTTGGCCGACCGTGGCGTGCGATTAGTCAACGAGAAACCGACGGATTCCAGCTGGTTGCAAACCATGTTCATCTTGGGAATCACGGTCGTGATGATCGTCCTCATGTGGTTCATGTTGCGCCGAACGCAGAGCCAAATGTTTGGCGGCGGTAGCTTTCTTAACAGCTTCTCGAAAAGCACGGCCAAGAAATTTGAAGCGGACGACAAAATCACGACCTTTGCCGATGTCGCGGGGGCCGATGGCGTCAAAGCCGAACTAGAAGAAATCGTCGACTTCTTGAAATCACCCGAAAAATACCAACGTCTCGGCGGCAATGTCCCCAAAGGCGTTTTGCTCAACGGGTCCCCCGGAACCGGGAAAACCCTGTTGGCCAAAGCGGTGGCGGGCGAAGCGAATGCTCCGTTCTATAGCGTCAACGGCTCCGAATTCATTCAAATGTTTGTCGGCGTCGGCGCCAGCCGCGTGCGCGACCTTTTCCAAAACGCCAAGGATACTGCCCCAAGCATTATCTTCATCGACGAGATCGATGCCGTTGGACGACAACGGGGCGCTGGCCTGGGCGGCGGTCACGATGAACGTGAACAAACGCTGAACCAAATCCTTAGCGAAATGGATGGCTTCGGCGGCGGTGATTCTGTGATCGTGATCGCAGCAACCAATCGCCCGGATGTGCTGGACCCCGCCTTGCTACGACCCGGTCGATTCGATCGACACATCACCGTGAACCGACCCACTCGCGATGGCCGTTTAGCAATCTTCAAAGTCCACGTGCGAAAAGTTCCTTTGGGCGAAGATGTCGATTTGCGAGATTTAGCATCGGCAACTGCGGGAATGACCGGGGCCGACATCAAGAATCTGGTCAACGAAGCCGCCTTGCACGCCGCCCGGGAAGGATTTTCGACCGTCAACAAACGGTCATTCTCGTACGCGCTCGACCGAGTCCGCATGGGCCCACGGCGCGAAGAAATCCTCAATCCGGAAAACAAAGAAAAGACCGCCTATCATGAGGCCGGACACACCCTAGCGGCTTGGTTGCTGCCCAAAGCCAACCCCGTGTCGAAAGTGACCGTTATTCCGCGCGGTCGTTCGCTTGGACAAACGTTCATGTCACCGGCTGAAGATCGATTGGATTACTCTCGTTCCGAAATGGAACAGTTGTTGGTCGTGATGCTCGCCGGACGTTCGGCAGAAAAGATCGTCTACAAAGAAATGTCCGCTGGAGCCCAACAAGACTTGGAACAAGCGACCTCTTTGGCCCGACGAATGGTGACCGCTTGGGGCATGAGCGAACGCTTGGGACCCGTCAGCTTCAAATTGTCCGATGAAGATCCGTTCTTGGGCCGCGAGATGCACCAAGCTCGGCAATTCAGCGAGCACACCTTGGAAGTCATCGACGACGAAATCACCAAGATCTTGCGTACCGCCAGTGAACAGGCCGACCAGCTGCTGGAACGTGAACGCGAAAAGCTCGAAGCGATTACTCGTGCGCTCATCGAACAGGAAGAATTGGACCATCACGAACTGGTGGCCCTCATTGGCCCGGCTGCCCAAACCAATAAGCCGTTCCTCCTCGACAATCAGACCGCTTAATTCTTGAACTTGATAGGCCTCCGCTGCGTAGGACATGCAGCGGAGTAGCCGGCCTGCGGGACATCGCCGCTAGCAGATCGATTAATTTGCTGTTAAAACGCCAGTGTTTTATTGACAAGCGACCCCGTATCGCTCACAATCAAACAGTCGTTCACGGCAGCCGCGTCGTCAACGACATCCGTTCACGGCAACCACACACGGAGGGAACACCATGAACACGGAACTTCTAACATCTCCTTTTTCTGGCACGTCGGTGGAAACCACCGAGCACCACGCGTTTGCCACGGAACGCTTGGTCGATCATGTAGCGCGAGAATTTCGCGAAATCTTATCAGCAGCGCCTTACCTCGACATGCGACAGGTCACGGTAGATGCGTTGGGTCCCCGGATTGTTCTCAACGGAATCTTGGAGTCTTATTACCACAAGCAATTGGTGCTGGAGTCGATTCGCTACGCCATCGATTTGGTA